>NZ_JAGQDN010000007.1:0-225176 GCF_021270385.1 Brevibacillus sp. AF8
CAACCTGGAAACCCAGACCAACCTGGAAACCCAGACCAACCTGGAAACCCAGACCAACCTGGAAACCCAAACCAACCTGGAAACCCAGACCAACCTGGAAACCCAAACCAACCTGGAACCCCAGACCAACCTGGGAACTCGAATCAACCGGGCACTCCTGATGCAAACAACAACACCACGAACCCCAACACTTCAGAAGAGCTGAATGAAACAGAAAATACGACCAAACCAAACGATTCGGGAGCTGCCAATAACTCCAACGTCTTGGAAACCAGCAACGAATCTCCATCAACAGGCAAAGTATTGCCGCAGACTGGAGAACAGGCTAACCCACTCCCTATCGTTGCGGGTATCGTTTCGATCTTGATCGGTATTTCGATCATGTATCGCAGAAGCAAAAAAGCGTAGCTCATCTAAAGGACCAAGCCCAGAGATCTCCCTGGCTTGGTCCTCTTTTTTCTCCCTACTCTAGCAATTGGCGGAGAAGCGGTTCACTTTTATATAAAATCTCCAGATGTGTCGCCTCTACGTAATAACGCTCACCTTCCAGCGCGAATACGCTCCTTGCCATGACATTCCCATCCCCAGCGTCACTATTGATCGAGCCCACTACTCTTCCATCGACCCATTTATCGGGAGACAGCGAAGGGACCGTTCGCAGGTAATGAATCGTTTCATGTCCGATGCCAGCTACCAGCGTGACGCGAATATTGCGGGCTGCGATAATCCCCATCGTTGCGTTCAAGTAGTCCATGTATTGATTTTTCACGACCATTTGCCCATAAGGTACGAAGGCTTCTACCCCCTGGTTTTTCTCCAGCAAATAATCACCGTATGCTGCTGACGGGGTAAGGTCAAGGAGACTGGGGAAGTGTCTGTGAATAGCTTGTATACGATGAAAAGGGATGCTTTGCTCCATATAGGCCAGATATACATTCATGTATAGTTCCACGACATTTCTTTTGGCAGAAACAGAGCGGGGCAGCTTCCCTCCTGCCCAATAGCTGTAGGCGACAGGCGATCCTGCGTTGGGAGTCGCAAAAATGAGCAACTGATCCACATCGTTTTGATAAAATTCGCTCTGGACATACGCTCTAGCAACAAGGCCCCCCATGCTATGGCAAATGAGATTAACACAAGGGGAGCCTGTCGTTTGCTTCGCTCGCTCGATAACAGGCAGCAAAAAGCGCTCGGCGGAAATATCGATCTGCCTTCGCCAATCATAAAAGGCTACAAACAATTGTTCATTGAGGGGGTAACCCATTTTTCCAAGCAAACGGATAAATGGCTCATAAGCCGTTCGGGCAAACCCGAAGCCCCAGTCACCAGTACCCGGAATAATTCGCTCACTCATCGACCCAAACAGCCCCGGAACAAAAACAATCGGTGCCTTCTGCGCAAGAAATGAACTCATGCTTGCACTCCTCTCCCTCACTTTTGTCCCATGACTCGAAGGAAAACAACATATGCTTTTGCCTATGTCAGATAAGCTTGGGAGGTTCCCTTTCTTCATCAGTTCCGTCATTTTTTGCCACAATGGGGCGAATCGTTACAATAATCTTCCCACTTGAGCGTAACAAAGCGATATAATAAAGCGTCTAACGAATTGGCTAATGTATTAAGCAAATCTATACTTGTCGGAGGATTGGCAAAAATGAAGGTACGCAAGTGGTTTATGCTTTTGCTAATGTTCGTACTATGTATTCCAACGATGGGGATATCCGTGCAGGCCGCGCAGACACCCTCTGGCATCAGCATCTATTTGGACGGGCAACAAATCAAAAGTGACGTCGCTCCGTACATTGTTCCAAAAGCAGACGTAACGATGGTCCCAATGCGGGTGATCGGTGAAAATCTGGGAGCCGAAGTAAATTGGGAGCCAAAGTCTCAAACCGCAACGATCAGTAAGCAAGATACCTTGTTGTCGCTGACGGTTAATCAAAAGAACGCTCTCGTGAACAACAATAGCGTCCCACTCGATGCTTCTGTTCAGAACAAACAAGGAAGAATTATGGTTCCGCTGCGTTTTGTCTCTGAGCAGTTGGGCCTTACGGTAAAATGGGAAGACAAAACAAGAACCATTCGCCTGCAAAGCGGAAACGTCGCTACCATGACGCCGCCGCCACAGGATGTATTGAGTGAGACTGGCGGTATGGAACCAGGCACACCTGTGGTGACAAACGGAGATTTGCGCGGGGTATGGATATCTACGGTCTACAACTTGGACTGGCCTTCTTCTGGTTCTTACGGAAACCCAGCAAAGCAACAACAAGAATACATACAGCTGCTCGATGAGCTACAAGCGATGGGAATGAACGCTGCTTTCGTGCAAGTTCGCCCATCTGGAGATGCTTTGTATCCTTCTACGCTCACACCATGGTCGAGATTCTTGACGGGAACTCCAGGGAAAGATCCTGGATACGACCCCCTTGCTTTTATGGTAGAAGAAACGCATAGACGCGGGATGCAATTCCATGCTTGGTTCAACCCGTTCCGTGCCACTACAGATGCAAAAACAGACCAATTGCCAGCGAATCACGTGATCAAGCAGCACCCTGACTGGATTGTGAATGCCAACAAAAAGCTGTACATCAATCCGGGTGTTCCGGCGGCACGTCAGCAAATTATCAATGAAGTAATGGAAGTCGTGCAGCGCTACGACATCGATGGTGTCCATCTGGATGATTATTTCTATCCTTCCAATGTCGCCTTTGCAGACGATGCAGCATTCAAGGCTTTTAACAGCAAAAAAATCGTGTCCAAAGCAGACTGGCGCCGCGATAATATCAATCAGTTTGTTCAACAATTGAATCAGTCCATCAAGAGCGTCAAGCCTCACGTTCAGTTCGGGATCAGTCCATTCGGTGTATGGCGCAACAGCAACGTCGATCCGACTGGCTCGGATACAAAAGCTGGCGTTACTGCTTATGACCACATGTTTGCCGATGTGCGTACGTGGATTCAACAAGGATGGATTGATTATGTGACTCCGCAAATTTATTGGAGCTTTTCCTTCGCCCCTGCCCAATACGACAAGCTCGTCACTTGGTGGGCAAACGAAGTACAAGGCACGAACGTCAAGCTCTACATCGGTCACTCCCCTTACAAGCTGGGAACGGCTGAGGCTGGCTGGCAAAGTGCCCAAGAGATTATCAACCAGTTGAATTACAACGCGATGGTTCCTCAGGTTCAAGGCAGCATTTTCTTTAGTGCCAAGGACTTGCGAAAAAATCCATTAGGTCTGCTCCCAGCTCTTAGCAGTTATTACAACCGCTAAATAAATAGCAAAACCCCCGAATACTCGTAGCAGAGCATAGTTGCTACATGTGTTTCGGGGGTTTTTGCTTCTACGTTAGTTTTTCTACTATGAACTCGAGTTGCGCTTCCAGGGAGATCGGGTCATTAAAATAGGAGCCTTTCTGATCAATCTGAAAAACCTTGTTATTTTTTACTGCCGACAAGCCCTTCCAAACGTTTGTACTATAGACATCCTCCGGATTGGCGTCATCTCTGGACCATGCACTGGTAAAAATGTAGTCTCCTGCAAAGTCCGGCAGTGTTTCAAGCGAGACCCCCGCCCAGCCAGTATTGCTATCAATGGCTTCTTTTTGTATAGCATTTGGAGCCTTCAACTGGAACTCCCCGTAAATGATGTCTCCACCCCTTCCGAAGTTGTGCCCAAACGCATAAATCCCCTTGGCGTATGGCTGCAGAATCGAAACGGTTTTATCTCCTACCGCTGCTTGCACCTTAGGTTTTGCCTCACCTATTTTCTTGTCCCATTTAGCAATCCACTCATTTGCCTTGTCTTCTCTTCCTGTCATTTTGCCAAACTCCCGCAGTTCTTCGCGGATTGGCTTCTTACCGTATTGAATCACTACCGTTGGAGCTATTTTGGTGAACTGCTCGATATTTTTATCCCCTTCAAACACAATTAGTAAATCAGGATTTATCGTCAGTACTTTTTCTACCGATGTTCCGTCGCCCACGCTTTCGATACCGCCCAGCTTCCCTTTAAAATACCGGTTTCCCATAGCATGGTCCGTGATACCGATAGGCTTGATCCCCAGCGTCAGAAAATGTCCAACATAGCTGTCCGCAAGTATCACAGCCCGTTTTGGGTCCTTAGGAATTCTCACTGTGCCATTAAACGCCTCGTAGGTGATATATTCATTGTTATTCTCGTTACCTGACTTTTCTTGCGCAGGTTGAGCAGTTGGATTGGCTGGTGTCTGTCCGCAGGCCGATAACATGCTGATCATGACCATAATAAGGGCATAAAGAGCTTGCTAATGCCCATCTTTTTCGTTCTTCGAGATACCCTTTTTACAATCCATCAAAAAAATGCCGCGAAGCAGTTCGCGACATTGGTAGCTATGTTTATTTTTTGGGGGAGAGGGCCCTTATATTTACATAAGGGGAGTTGAGACTTTGAATGGTGAGTTGTGCCGCAGTTACCTTACCGACTTATTTGGTTACTTTGTGGAGACCGAACAGCATGAGGACATCATTATCGCTAGTCTCATACTCTTTCACTTCACCTTTAAAGGAAGTTTCTTTGACAATAATCTTGCTGCCTGTCGCATTTGGTTTCATTTCAATGATATGTGAAGATAGATTAAGATCGTCTGCCTTGATACCTAACTTCTCGGAGAGATCCTTAACCGTAGCCTTGAAATCACCTAATTTACTGTCTTTAATGGTTACTCCCTGGCCATCCTCAGAAAAAACGAATGAAATTCTGAGGTCTAGGTTACTTTTTTCCTCTACGTTTGCTTTTGCATCTGCCGTTGTGGTTGCATACGGTATAACAGTCCCAATCACCCCAGTAAGTAACAAAGCTGATGCAGTCGTCATCCATTTCTTTTTCATTGGTCTCGCTCCTTTTTATTTCCTTTTTTGTTTGCAAGTAAATCTCTTACTCTCTTACTTGCTAAATCTAGGGTAAGAGGAAATGTTAAAAAAAATTGTGGGGTAAAGCTAAAATTTTCCTTAATTCATCGTGCATCACTCGTTCTCCGAGATACCATTTACAACCCGTCACAAAAAAATGCCGCGAAGCATGTTCGCGACATTGATAGCTTTATTTTTTCGGCATCATGGCATTTACAAACTCGCTGATGTTTCCTTTGGTCAATACATCCCCAGTAGCGACTACTTCGTACTGCATCTTCTTGCCAGCGTACTCCATCACCCAAACGATGTTCTTTTCAACCCCGTCTTTACTAGCTTCTTCTGTATACAGCACTTCGATTTGTCCTACTTTAACTACCTCTTTTTGCTGTTCATCCTGATTTATCACATAAGTGGTACTGTCTTCTACATCTTCATAATTGGAGATGTTCAAATTTAAATAGCTTTTCCCAGACCTATATGTCGCATATAGCGTATCTAGCTCATTTGTCCATTCCAATGGCTGAATAACATATTCTTTCTTCTCTTGCTCTGCCTTTTTGTACAAAGCTTCCTTGTCATACTCTCTCTTGATGTCAAATGTGAGGTTGGCATCTTCAAAGGAATAACCCCCTGGCAATGTCTCAGGCACAAATATATGATCTCCCACTTTCTTGCGTAGATCGGCCAAATTGGCAAATTCAAATGCTTTATAGAGTGTTGCAACCGCTTTTTTGGGATTGTGGTCGGCGATATAAACGGCTGCAGCAGTTCCAGGCTCCATGCTTCTAGTAATTTCTGAACGTTTATCTTGATATTTCTTTGTTTCAGGGTCTAATTCTTTTACAATTTTCGGTTCCCCCGGGATTTGGGAGATATCTTTCTGCTGATAAATAACTTCGCCTTTTTCATCCTTCAACTGATAGAACTGGACAGCAGCATAACCCGATGAAATACTTGCGATCAAACCAATGGCAACTAATATGCTCACCTTGTACTTCACAAAAAATCTCTCCTTCTCTCGTTTGATTTTTGCCATTACTTGATGGCTAATATCAATCTCCCGCGGGATACGCGGGTCGTTGAACAGGTCCTTAATACTCTCGTGCGATTTGTTTCGACTCATCGTGAGCTGACCCTCCCTTCCCTAAAGGAGAATAAGCGGATCGGAACTTCGATGCCGTACGCTCGAATTTTTTGCGCAGACTCGCAGCGTTTTTGTTCATGATCAAGGAAATTTCCTCGTACGTCTTTTCTTCCACGCCTCGCAGCAAGAGAAGCGTTCTTTCCTCTACCGAGAGTGTCTGCATGGCAAGAAATACATCCTCACTAAAATAAACATTTTCAATATGCAGCTCGATGTCTGATTGAGACTCTTTGTCCTGCATCAAAAATGGCAACAACTTTGTCCATTTCCTTTTTCTGATGAGATCGATGCAGTGGTGATAGGCAATTTTATAAAGCCAAGCTGCGAACGGCATAATTGGACTGTATTTTTTCAAATTGCGATAAGCCTTGAAGAAGACCTCCTGTGCGGCATCTTCCGCTTCGCATCGATTCCCCAAGATGTGATAGCAGTAGTGAAATATCGGGGTTTGGTAGCTTTTCATAATGATAGCGTAGCGGTCATCCGCTCCCTGAATGATCTCATCCACGAGTTCTTCTATCTGTTTCGTGTCCACTCTCTCCCTCCTTTCAACTGGTATAACGCACCATAACACCCTGTATGTGACATCGCACGCAAAAAAATGCCGCGAAGCATGTTCGCGACATTGGAAGACCTTATTTTTTGCCGAGCTCCGGCTTGTCTTGGTAAAAGAAATTCGGCGTATGGACTGTGTTGTCGTACAGACTGTGAAAAATGTGTGTAGCTGTTCCGGAGATCGGTGGAACCAGCCATGTCCAGTCACCAGTAACGGCTCGACCACATTTCTCTTCTCTTTCCTCAAATCGCTTGAATTGCTGGCTCGCTGTATGGTGATCGACAATCGATACTCCTTTTTCCTTGAAGGAATGCAGGACGGCTACGTTCAGCTCGATAAGCGCTTTGTCTCTCCACAGCGTCACTTCCCTACTCGTATCAAGCCCCATGACCTCTGCGACCTTTGGCAGCATGTTATATCGCTCTTGATCGGCAAAATTGCGCGCACCGATCTCCGTACCCATGTACCAGCCGTTAAAAGGCGCGGCCAAATAGTCGATACCGCCAATCTCCATGCGCATATTCGAAACAATAGGAACCCCGTACCATTGCAATTCCAAGTCAGCAAAGCCCGGCAAATCGGGATGCACGATCGGCACCTCCAAGACCAGCTCCTGAGGAATCTCAAAAAACTGCGGCGTCCGATCTCCAATTTGCACGACAAGCGGCAAAACGTCGTAGTTTGTGCCTTTCCCTTGCCATCCCAAGCTCTCACATAGCTTCGTCAGCGAAAGCGAAACTGGATCACCCAATACGCCGTACTCTGTCTCGTATCCCGCGTAGCGAATCAGTTGGTCATTCCAGATGCGCATGGGGAGTCTGCCTGCTACAGCAGGTGCAAATACCGTAATGGTCGGGCGAATTTTCCCTCCATTGGTGGCAAAGTCGATGTGGCGGAGCATGGCCTGCGCCATCTCTTCTTCTGTTTCGACATGCCGCTCATCTATCACCACTAACGATTCCCAAAAGAATCGCCCAATACATCGATTGCTATTGCGCCAGGCCATTTTTGCTCCATGACGAAGCTCCTCGGCCGTATGCTCATAGTATCCCTGCTGATGAATCAGCTGTCGTACTTCTTGCAGTCGTTGCTCGGTTTCGTCCGTTGTCTTGTCCAGTTCACGATAGCATGTCCGGATAAATTGCTCTGCCGCTTCCATCAATTGAATTGGTTCCATATTACCCTCTTTTCACGCTGAAGGGTGTCACTTCGCTGTTATTTTCTTCATCGTAGAATTTTGTTACCTACATTATAAAATTACTCATGCTTGATTACCAATCATGTAGGCATATGGACACATATCTGTAAGAAACACTTACGGAAAAGCTCTCCTAGTTCAAAAGTTGTAACGTCACGGTCTTTTCGCCGATGAATAAATAAAGATTACCCAAAGTAGGTAAAGAAAGGCAGGAAGGGATATGAAACGCCTCATCCTCTTATTAGCACTTATTATTGGACTAACGACCTTTCAGCAACCTGCAGCACTGGCTGCACCAGCATTTAAAGATGTCGATCCCAAGCAATATGGCTGGGCAATGGACGCTATCTCCTTCATGGTAGACAAGGGGGTCGTCAGCGGCTATCCCGATGGAAGCTTTCAGCCGGGAAGATGGGTGGACAAAGCTGAAATGACGGTGATGATCTATCGCCTGTTTGATCGCTACAGACCTTTCGATCCGAATGGTTACTTTTACGTTTCGGATTATTATCATATTACGCACTTTGCTGATGTACCAAAAAACCACTGGGCCTATCAGGAGATTAGTTCAATTGTGACGAGGAATTGGCGGAATGTAGTTTTTCCTTCACCGGAAGGTTACACCTTCTATCCAGACTCCAAATTGAATCGCATCGGTACAGTTAACGTCCTCCCTGTTTTATGGCTTGAAGCGCTTGACGAAACAGACGACACCTCTATCTTTGGGATCACTTCTACCTTGCGAGATATTCCAGTCATCATTACCTCCGATACGGATTTATCATCCATAGATGATTTTCTCTCAGATGGTCGCTCCTATGAAGATGGGAAAAACCAGACTAACACACTCTTTCCCCTTCTTGTCTTGAAAAAAGGAGACGAACACCGCTTCTATGACATCTACAGTGGAGAAACAGCTTACAAAATCGCCCTCTTGCAACAAAAAGGGGTCATGACTGCATGGAATGGAGAGTTTGAGCCTAACGAAATGCTAACCCGCGCAGAAGCAGTAACGATTTTGTACAGAATGTATATGAGCATGAAGGAATCAGGCTATGTAGACCTATACTCGAGCAAATAGAAGAACAAACTTGTTACTCCCATAAAAACACCTACTCAGCCCCCTCCAGTACATCAACTGGCATGGAGGTGTTTTTATGCAGATGAAAAAAAGACAGGTGCTTCCACACCTGCCCATTCTCCTAAACCGTCATATGATTCCACATCTCCGACTTACTCAATGAAACAGCATCTGCTCCACCCTTCAACGCTTCATTGACCTGCTCCATATTCCAAATCAGCCCGCCCAAAATAATCGGCTGCGACAAATGCTCCTTGATATACGAAATAATAGACGGCGCTATCCCCGGCATGATTTCAATCGCATCCGGCTGGTTTTCCAAGACGTTTTTGATCGTCGTCGTGAGAGAGGTCGAATCGATCAAAAAGACTCGCTGGATCGTCAGCATCCCTTCCTTTTTGGCCGCGCGAATCATCGGTCCTTTGGTAGTGACAATGCCTGTTGGTTGGATATAGGTGGACAAGAAACGAAAAGCCTCTTTGTCATTGGACAAGCCATTCATGAGGTCTGTGTGCAAAAAAATCGGCTTGCTCGACTGACGGATGGTTTCAGCTTCCTCCATCAGCTTGGTCAGCTTTCCGTACATCAACAGGATCGCACAAGCTCTGGACGCCATCGCCTCTCCCAAGCGATCCTGTTCGGTTGCCGCAATAACCGGATTCGTTTTCAAAATCGTTTGCATGTCCATGTTATTTGCCTCCTACCCTCAGTAGCCGTTCCACACTTGCCTCAGCGCAGGCAAGCTGCTTGGTCTCTACAACCCAATGACCCGCAAATCCGTTGTCTTTTAAAAGTGACAGGATAGGCTCGAACGGGATCGTTCCTTCCCCCACTGCCAAATGATCGTCGAGCTTGCCAAAGTTATCACTCAGGTGCAGAGCGGATAAATAAGGGAGCACCTTTTGCAATGCATCGATCGCATATCCCGGACGAATCAAATGGGCATGGCCTACGTCATACACGATCCGCACACGAGACGAATCGACATGCTGGCATATACGCACGAGATCCTCAACGTTCCACCCCAGCACTTTTGGGTAAGGGGGAACATTCTCGACCGTCAGTATGGTTCTGCTCTCTGCGGACAGCTCAGAGGTCAACACGTGGATTGCCTGACTCACATTTTCCACACCTCTAGCACGCTCTGATTCCGCGAGTCGATCTTCTACTTCCCCCGCATGCATCACGACGTGGGTGCAGTCGAGAAAGCTGGCAATCTCCAGGCAGCGCTTCATCGTGTCCAACGTTTGATCCCGGGTTGGTCCTGAGCCCGCCGCCAGATTGCAGCCGCTAATCGGCGCATGAATCGACCAAGCAATCTCTCTCTCGTTTCCCTGCTGCTTCAACTCTTTCAACTGCTCCCAGGACCAGTCTAAGAGGTCGGCATGATTCTCTTCACACATAATCTCGATGCCCTTCCAGTCTTTTTGCAAAAGCTGAACAATCGCATCACGCAAGGACAGATCAAATAAGGCATAGGTGGATACGGAAAACGAGCCCTTGTCTCTCATGATTCATGACCCTCCCTCTTATTTCACGCCGGAGTGGATGAAGCTGTTGATAAACTGCCGCTGGAACAACAAAAATGCCAGCAACAACGGAAAAATCACCATGACTGTCGCTGCACTTACCTCGGCCCATTGCGCCCCCGTCTCAAACGATTGGGCAAAAATCGCCAGACCGACCGTCAACGGACGATTTTCCACGGAATTCGTAATAATCAGCGGCCACATGAAGTTGTTCCAATGGTAGCTGACCGAGACCAAACCAAACGCAATGTAGGTCGGCTTCGCTAGCGGAACATACACCCGCCACAAAATCTGGAACCAGGAGCAGCCTTCCATCCGTGCCGCCTCCTCCAGCTCGTGCGGGATTGTCTTGAAGGTCTGTCGCAACAGAAAGACCCCGAAGGCCGAAGCGAAATACGGCAGCATAATGCCGATTTTGGTATCCAGCAAAGACAAGTCACGCAGGACGTTGTAGTTGGGGAAAATCAAAATATCCGCCGGGACCATCAGTTGGACCAGGAACAGGACAAACAACACATCCTTTCCCCAAAATTGCAGCTTCGCAAAGGCATAGGCCGCCAGTGTAGCCGTGATCATTTGCGCCACCAAAATACCGGTCACGATCAAAAAGGTATTGATGTAGTACTGGTCAAAGGGTGCTGCGTCCCACACCTTCGCAAAGTTATCGAGTGTAAAATCTGCACTGAGCGACCACGAAGTCGCCAGCTCCCTCGGGCGAAAGGAAGTCCAGACCGCCCAGAGCAAAGGAAACAACCAGAGAACGGCCAAGCCGTACATTCCAACCGTTGTGATTTTGCGAAGCATCTGCCATCCCCCTTAGTTGTAGTGAATCTTTTTATCCATACCAAAAAACTGAAAAGCAGCAACTAACAAGAGCAGCACGACCATGACAATCGTCAATGCCGAGGCCATTCCTTGATCCCAGAAGGAAAACGCCGTCTCGTATATGTAGTAAAGCAAGAGATTGCTGGCATTATCCGGCCCGCCTTTGGTCATGATCACCAAATGGTCTACCAGCTTGAAAGAGTTGGTGAAGGCGATAATACTGACAAACATCGTCGTTGGCATAAGCAACGGAAAGGTGATGCGGCGAAAAACCGTCCACGATGATGCCCCTTCCATGGAGGCGGATTCGTATAGCTCCTGTGAAATGTTTTGCAGCCCTGCCAAATAGAAGATCATGAAATAGCCCGCTTCCTTCCAAATGACCATGAAGATCATCGCCCACATCACATTTTTCTGATCGCCGAGCCAGTTCATGTCGCCTTTTCCGAACCACTCCATCACATGACTAAGCGCACCGTACTCCGGTGTGTAAATAAACAGCCAGATGTTCGCCACGGCAATCATTGGAACAACTGTCGGGTAAAAATAAGCCGTGCGGATAAAGCTCTTCCCTCGTAATGCCTTGTTGGCGAACAGAGCCATACCCAGCGCGAGAGCCACACTCGTCGGCACCGTTCCGATAGCAAACCAGATATTATTGGTCAGCACCTTCCAAAACACTTCATCTTCCACCATTTGTTTATAATTATCTATCCCGTTAAAAAACGGCTCTGGAGAACCCAGATCCGCTTGATGAAAACTGAGTATGAACGTTTGTATAACCGGATAGAAGGTAAACAACAGCAGGAAGATGAGGGAGGGAAGGAGCAAGAGCCAGGCGTACATGTTCACTTTCCATTTTGCGCGTAGTTCCCCCATTGTCGCTCCCCCATTGCCTTGCTTGATTTATTTGTTGAACGGCGCCAGCATCTTGTCCGCTTCTTCCTGCGCTTTTTTCAATGCTTCCGCAGGCTCGGATTGACCCGTGATCACGGATTGCAGCGTGTCGTTCAAGAGCTTTGTCACTTTGCCGTTATTGTGTGTAGACAGCTCAGCATGTCCGTATTCCAGCTGGTCGCGAGCCACTGCTGCTGCAGGGAAGTCTTTGACGTATTGCTTCATCGTCTCTTCCTCGTAAGCAGATTTGCGTGTCGCAACATAACCCGTATCGACACTCCACTGAGCAGCGCGCTTAGGCTCGGTCATAAAGCGAATAAACTTCCATGCTGCTTCCTGTTTCTTTTCATCGGTTCCTTTGAACATGTAGAAGTTACCGCCACCTGTCGGGCTGCCGTAGTTCTTTTTTGCTGGCAAAAACGCTACGCCAAAATCAAACTTCGCGCTTTTCTTCACGTTCGTCAGGTTCCCTGTCGTATGGAACATCATCGCCGTTTTGCCTTCCAGGAAATCAGAAGGCACAGTCGCCCACTCGTTGACGCCTTCAGGCATGACTTGATGCTTTTTGGACAAATCTACCCAAAATTGCAGAGCTTCTACATTTTCTGGCGTATCCAAGAACACTTTTTTCCCATCTTCGGACATCAAGTTCTTGCCGTTTTGCAGGGCCAGCGCTTGGAACATCCAATACGTGAAGCTCGAGGAAGGAATCTCTACGCCGTAGCGTCCGTCCTTTTTCAATTTGGTAGCGTACGAAACCAGCTCATCCCAGGATGTTGGCGGTTTTTCCGGATCGAGGCCGACTTCCTTGAACGCGTCCTTGTTGTAATAGAGCACGATGGTGCTGCGTTGGAATGGAATGCTGTAAGTCTTGCCGTCTACCTGGGAATTCGCCAAGAAGCCCGGGAAGAAATCATTTACGTATTCGCTACCGCCATCCTTGGCAATGAAGTCGTCCAACGGCAGGATTGCGTCCATGTCCATCATCGTATGTAGCTCAGTGGAGAGCATCACCGCTACGTCGGGAGGAGTTTTGCCTTGTACAGCCGCCTGTACTTTTGTCGTTGTATCCTGATAGCTCCCCGTATAGACTGGCTTGACTGTGATATCCGGGTTTTCTTTGTTAAATTCCTCTGCCATGCCGTCCACGATCTTGGTCAAAGGACCGCCAACCGCAACCGGATAATAGAAGGACAGCTCTGTTTTGCCTGACGAATTGGCTCCTTGCGCCGCGTTGTTCGTGGACGAAGAATTGCCACTGGAGCAACCCGTGATCAGACTCATACTCATGACGACCGCAAACAAGCTTTTGACAACTTTACGCATCGCAGTACCTCTCCCTTTTCTTTTCTCAATTGGTCGTAACCGCTAGATTTTTTCCGGTTTCTGCATCAAACACGTTCATCTGGGCTGGATCAAAACGAACATGCATGGTTTCGCCTCTTTTGCAGTGCCATTGCCCGTTCCATTTGGCCTTCCACAGCTTGTCTCCCACGGTGAATTCCACAATGGTCTCAGAACCGAGTATCTCTACTCCCTGTACAGTGACAGGGAACTGGCAGGAAACATCGACAGATTGCCCTTCAAGGGCGGGCTGCAATGACTCTGGACGCAGACCGAGAACGACCGGGGTCTGGTCCTTGATACCGTGAAACATTGGAAGCGGCAAAAAATGCTGACCTTCCAACTCAATCCCTGCCTGATCTCCTGCCCGCCAAATGGTAGGTACCGTATTCATCGGGGGTGCCCCCGTAAACTCCGCCACGAATAAATTCGCTGGATGGTTGTACACGTCGAGCGGTTTTCCAACTTGCTGAACCTCTCCGTCGCGCAGGACCATCATGCGGTCTGCCATCGTCATCGCTTCCACCTGATCGTGTGTAACGTAAATCATCGTGATACCCAGCTCTTGCTGCAAGCGACGGATTTCCGTACGCATGTGCCCGCGCAGCTTGGCATCCAGATTGGATAACGGCTCGTCCATCAGGCAGATAGGGTGCTGACTGACGATAGCCCGTCCGAGTGCAACGCGCTGTCGTTGTCCCCCGGATAATTCCTTCGGCTTGCGTTGCAAAAGATGCGCGATGCCCAGCATCTCTGCTACACGCTCCAACCGCTTGCTCTGCTCCGCTTTGTCTACCTTTCGAACCTGCAAACCAAACAAAATATTATCCTTTACCGTCAAATGCGGATAAAGTGCGTAATTTTGAAACACCATGGAGATGTTTCGCCCGCTCGGAGGGACTTGGTTCATCGGCTTGCCGCCAATCAACAGCTCTCCCGTGCTGATCTCCTCCAGCCCGGCAATCATGCGCAGTGTGGTTGATTTCCCACAACCAGAAGGTCCTACCAGCACGAAAAATTCTCCTGGCAGAATACGAGCGCTCACTTCATTGACTACCTTCTGGCCCCCATACATCTTGGAAATGCGCCGCAATTCCACTTCAGCCACGACTTTCCCCCCTGAATTTCTCGCTGTTTTTTTACGTATCCCTCGACTATACCAATTGCTTACTGAGGTAATATTTGGGTATTGTAAAGTTTTTGTGCGTAGTCGGTAATAATCCCGCCGACTCCCGCCTCGGTTGCCCGCTTCATATCTGCTTCCTCGTTAACGGTATACACGGTCAGAATGATTCCCCGATGCTTGGCGAAACGGATCAGCTCTGGCGTGACAATCTGATGGTTGATAAAGTATTGGGCATTCAGTTGTACCGCGTCTGTTATCTGCTTTTCGGCATACTGTTCCAGCTGTTCCTTTGGCTTGGTCCCGCTCAAGGTAAAGCCCAGTCCCAATTCTGGATTGAGCTTGGCGAAACGCTCCAACACTTCTGAGCTAAAGCTGCTGACAATCACATCTTCCACCATGTCGTGCTCCTTGATGACCTTCGCCATTTCCTTTTCGTACCCGATCCCCTTTGCTTCCAAAATGACCACCGCTTTGCCCTTGGCCGCTTCCAACAATTCATCCATGGTAGGAATGACAGCATCGGTAATCTCAGGCTGATACCAGGAAGGATTTGCCGGGTCGAGCTTGTTCGCGTTCAATTCGCGCAGTTCCTTTAGCGTGAAATCCTTTACCTTCCCTGTCCCGTTAGTGGTACGCTCCAGATCAAAATCGTGGATCAGGACAAGGTGGCCATCCTTTGTTTTGTGGACGTCTGTCTCAATGATTTCTACACCCAGCTCCATTGCTTCTTCAAAGGCGTACATCGTGTTTTCCGGCTTTAAGGAAGGGATACCTCGATGCGCCATGACCATCGGAGGCTGCGTGATACTTTTCTCTGGGTACGCAGCGAGCAGCTCATGTACCTCCTTTGGATCGTGTGAGACAACTCCCGCCACCCCCATCTCGATCATTTCGCTCGCTTGGCTCTTGTTCGCCCGATCAATTCCCCACACGGACAACCCGCGATTGCGGAAGTAGCGAATGACCTCCTCCGTCATCGCAGTTTGCGAGAGAACGATCACATTGGAACGACTGCTTCTGGCCGAGCGTACGAGCTCTTTTTGTTTCTTTTCGTTCAGCTTGCCGTCGACATACACGAGGGCACCACGGTATTCATTGTTTTTTTCTCGCATCTCTTGAACGATTTCCGGTCGGGAAGACACAATGTGCACATCAGTGAGGTTCTCTTCCTGGAGCAGGCGATCGACCTCCGCTACCAGTTTCTTGTCCTCGATATGAATCACCGGAATCGCTTTGCCCTTGATCTCGTTCAGCACCTCGTCCAGAGGAGTGCCGTCTTGTGTGACGACTCCGTTCTTCCCGGATTTTTTCACCGGAATAAAAACGGAAGACACCTCTGCTTCCAGAATCGCATCGATCTCGGACTTCTTGTCGTACATGGCAATCACCGTCGGCGGAAGCACAATTCCCGTCTTAGGCTCAGGGACAATCAGTACGTCGTCTTTCAGATCAGAGACCGGAATCTTGTCTTTTTGTGCATTCGGACCAAACAACAGCTCACCAGGGGTCGGCTTGGGCTGATCGACAAAATCTTTGGATGCATCATTTGTATCCTTTTCCGTCAGGCGTTCCATTGAATGCCCCCCAGCGACTCCCGGATGAGAGGTGACTCCCGGAACCTTCGCATCCATATAAGCCATTGAATCCACCACATTGTACTCAGGGTCCATCAGAATGACGTGGTCGCCGCCATTGGCTAAATAAATGCTGCCTGTCGCCCAATCTGTCGGCAACAGTTCAGGGACGTCCTCCATGGAATCGAACAATTCAAAATCGGGCGTGACGCCATGGCGTTCCACGATCCCGTCGGCATAGCGGGAAATAACAATCGTCTGGTAAGGCTCAATCATGGTGCCTTCCGGAAACGCATGCATCCCTTCATTTCCTCCACGCTTTTCCTCATCGCCGATCATATATCCACTCAAATCAATCGGGTCGTTGGAGATATTGGTGATTTCGATAAATTCGCCTGTGCTTTCATCAAAAAGGGGATCATTGACAACTTCGGTGATGAGCAAGGTTTTGCTCACCGCGCTTTGCGCCATCACAGGCGCAATACTGCCTGTCACCAGACTTGCTGCCATTAGTGACCACAACCACTTTTTGCTGCTCTTTCCCAACTCCATCTCCCATGCCTCCTCGTTTTCCTACTCGACTTGCACCATGGCTTCCATCGTCGGAAGGATGTAATCTGGCTGAATCTCTGTGGCTTCCAGCTCGCGACTGGTCGTCACACCTGTCATGACCAGCGCCGTTTTCATGCCGCTGTTTTTCCCCAATAAAATGTCTGTTTCCAAACGGTCACCCACCATGACGCATTTTTCGGGCTGTACTTGAAGCTGTTGAAAAACCTGCTCGGCGTAGTACCGGGACGGCTTGCCAGTCATCGCCCAGACAGAGGCCCCACCAGCCGTTTCAATCGCTCTCGCCAACGCCCACGTATCAGGAATGGCACCCCCTGGCACCGGACACACCGGATCGGGGTTCGCTACGATCAGGTGCGCTCCCTTTCGCACAGCGTCAGCAGCCTGTTGCAGCTTTTCATACGTAAATCCACGGTCCATTCCAACCAATACATGCGTAGCTTCCTCCGCATCTTGCACCTGCTTTATATGAAAGCTCGCAATCTCTTCCTCCAAGGCGGGCTCCCCAACGATCAGGACACGCGCTTGCTCCGCAAATTCTTGAAGATACAATCCCGCTGCATAGGCAGCCGTCATGATTTCTTCCTGCCGGGCAGTCAATCCGAGATTCTGGAGGCGAGTTTGACAAGCTGTTCTTGTCTGTACCGTCGTATTGGTCAAAAACATGATTTTTTTCTGCTTCTCCCGCAGCTCGGCAAGTGTCTTTTCCACTCCAGGAAGCAGTTCATTCCCGAGAAAAATCGTTCCATCCAAATCAAAAAAATACGCATCGTACCTATCTGTATCTAGCAAATCCCTTACTCGCTCCTTTCATTCGAAAACACAAAAAGCCCTCATACACGGCAATAGCACAAAGAAACAAACCGATCGAACGGTCTTCTTCAAATCTATTGCTGTATGAGGGCTTTCTCCACGTCTCGACCCACTTACAGACGTTATTCATTTGGGTGATAGCTCGATCATAACAGGTCATTGTTAAGGGATTGTTGAGCTACTTTTGGTTTTATGTGAACAACTCCAAAACTAACCAAGTGATTGTTGCCAAAAAAAGATTGCAAACTGTCTAAGAAAGAGTAAAATTCTTTGTGGATGATAATGATATTCATTATCGAAATATAATCATATAATTATACACTCATATCATATGAAGGGATGTCTTTTCATGATTCAAAAATGGAGTTATCCACTCGCCGCAGTTGTTCTCGGCTCATCCTTACTCGCTGCTTGCGGAAACGCACAAACACAAACTGAAGAGAAAAAACCGGAAGCTACGCAGCCTGACAAGCCTGCCGCTGCTGATCAGTCCGCGACAGCGAGCACTGCTCCTGCTACTTCTCCTGAGCTGCAAGCCTCTATTGATCAATACCGAAAATGGGTCGTTGACCAAACTGACCAATTCGTAAAGGCAACAGAAGGCTTCACCACCGCTGTCAAAGCAGGCGATATGGAGAAAGCGAAAAAGGAATATGCTCCAGCCCGTGCTTACTTTGAGAAAATCGAGCCTATCGCTGAATCTCTCGGAGACTTTGATCCGTGGATCGATGCCCGCGAAGGCGATGTGCCTGATAACGAATGGCGCGGCTATCACAAATTGGAGAAAGCACTCTGGGAAACCAAATCGGTTGCTGACCAAGGAAAAGTGGCAGATCAACTGCTGCAAGATGTGAAGCAGCTCCGCGTGAAGGTTGAGAGCGTCGAAATTGATGTACCTATGCTAGTAACGGGTGCGGTTGAACTCTTGAACGAGGTATCGACGAGCAAGGTGACTGGTGAGGAAGAACGCTATTCCCACACGGATTTGTATGACTTTGCTGCAAACGTGGAAGGCGCTCACGAAATTTATAAAGTATTGAAGCCTGCTGTTACGGCAAAAGACTCTGCTCTTGCAAGTGAAATTGAAACTCGCTTTGCTGATTTGGACAAAGCCCTCGCACCGTACCGCAAAGGCGACGGCTATGTGCTGTACACCGAATTGAAAGAAGACCAAGTGAAAAAGCTGAGTCAGTCCCTCGATGCATTGGCTGAGCCATTGTCCAAAATGGGTAAGATCGTAGGAGGCTAACAAGATGAATGACAAGCATCTCGCAAACACCACAGCGAACAAAATCACACGTCGAGAGGCTCTGAAGTTGGCTGGGGTCGGAGGGATTGGACTGCTGTTGGGGGCGACTGGGGTCAATACCCTTTTACCCTCCTCTCCCAAAAATGAACAGACAAGTACCACTCCGACCCGTGCAGATGAGGTCATTCCCTTTTATGGCAAGCATCAGTCCGGGATCATTACACCTATGCAGGATTTTATCTGCATGGGTGCTTTTGATTTGACGACGACCTCGCTAGGGGATGTCCGCAGCTTGTTTCAAAGCTGGACGCAGGCAGCAGCACGCATGACTGCCGGCAAAAACGTCGATGAGGAGAGCGATCACGCCCTTCTTCCTCCTGTCGACACGGGAGAAGCCATGGGCCTGCGCCCAATGAAATTGACGATCACATTTGGGCTTGGCGCTTCTTTCTTCGATGAGCGCTTTGGTCTTGCATCCAAACGCCCAGCTCCATTGGTCGATTTACCTCGCTTCAACAGCGATGAAATGCGAAAGGAATGGTCGGGTGGCGATATTGTCGTGCAGGTCTGTGCCAACGATCCACAGGTCGCCTTCCATGCCCTCCGGAACTTGGCTCGGATCGCTCGAGGAAAAGCTGTCCTCCACTGGCTGCAGGAAGGCTTCCAGCGTACCAGTGCATCCGACCCGACTGGCTCCACGCCACGGAATCTGATGGGCTTCAAGGATGGCACGAACAATCCGCAGGTGAACGATCCCGCTATTGCAAATGAAGTCGTCTGGGCTAACACTGCTGAAAGTCCCGCGTGGATGGCAGGCGGAAGCTACATGGTCATGCGTCGAATCCGCATGCGGATCGAGGTCTGGGATCGCTCCTCCCTCACCGATCAGGAGAATACATTTGGTCGTCACCGTTTAACCGGGGCTCCTCTTGGCAAAGCAAATGAGTTTGACGAGCTGGAGCTGGATCGAAAGGATGCCAAGGGCAAACCCGTTATTCCTGTCGATTCCCATGTCGCCCTGGCCCATATGGACGGCAAGGTGAAAATATTGCGTCGCGGTTACTCTTATTCTAGTGGAATGGATCTCAAGACTGGTCAGCTCGATGCTGGGCTGTTGTTCATTTGCTTCAATCGTGATCCGCGCAAGCAATTCATACCGATGCAACAAAAGCTCGCATCTGTCGACCTGCTCAATGAATATATCACCCATGTTGGCAGTGGTTTGTACGCCTGTCTACCTGGTGCAAGTGAGGGCGGATACATCGGGGACACGCTATTTTAACCAACTACCTGGGATGGAGTGAACACCTTGAAACGCTATCTGTTTATCCTTTGTACATGCATGCTGCTATGGACATCTGCTCTGTCTGCCGCTGTAGCCGCGCCGTTGGTGCCAGAGCAGCTCAAGCAAATGATCGCCCTCTCCAGCGATGCCTTGATTAGCAGTGGAGATAACAACTGGGAAGAAGCAGCTAAAGCACTCAGCAGCATGAAGAGCATCTGGGAGGGCAATTCGGAAGAAACCTCTGCAGATGCCCAAGCGCTGACGCAAGCAATCGCGGAAGCAGAGCAAGCCCTTGCCCAAGCGAAGGCGAATCCTGACACCGCAAAAGCAGCTATCTCCAGTCTGGCAAAAGCGACGGATCGTTACGTCTCGTCCAAAGAAGAAGGCGGTCAGCCAAAAGAACGGGCACACAAGCAAATTGCGGCATTGCTACCGCTCTTGCAAAACAGCATGACAGCCATCACGGAAGGCGATCTGCCGAAAGCCAAGCAGTCGTACAACAGCTTCGTCACCGGCTGGTATAAGGCAGAGGGTCTTGTTCGAGCGGAAAATGCCGCCGTCTACGGGGATATGGAAATCAAAATCAGCGGTGCGCGCATTGCCCTAAACACAGAACCACCCGATCCTAAAAAGAGCGCAGAGAAGGTACAGGCACTCATTACTGCGGTAAACAATTATTTGTCAGGAAAGGCAGTCCAACAGGCCGCTGCGAATCCTTCTTCCGAGCAGCCCACCATCTCGTCTCTACTGGTACTCCTTGCATCGGTAGAAACAGATATCGCCAATCAGGATGCAACTGCTGCTTCGGACAAAATGGAGACCTTTATCATCTCTTGGCCCTCTGTAGAAGGCGTAGTCATGACCAAATCGCCTGCTACCTACAGCAGCATTGAAGCCAAGATGGTCGCCATCCCGACACTCATCCTGTCCAATCCCCCGCAATGGGAAAAGGCGGCGGCTCATCTTGCGGAAATGAAGACAGAGCTTTCGCCATTTGCGACAGCATCCTCGTACACCGCCTGGGATGCGGGACTCATCTTGTTCCGTGAAGGACTGGAGGCTATCTTGATCATCGTCTCCTTGCTTACTGTCCTGAACAAGTCAGGCAATGCCGACAAGCGCAAATGGATCTGGTCTGGGTCATTTGCCGGGATCGTGGTTTCCGCTATTCTTGCCGTCATCCTCAGTGTCGTTTTCTCCAACCTCTCCACAGGCAACTCGCGAGAAACGATTGAGGGAGTAACCGGACTGATTGCCGTCTTCTTTATGGTGACGATCGGTGCGTGGTTGCATAAGAAGTCCAATTTGCAGGCATGGAATCAGTTTGTCGAGAAATCTATCGGCTCTTCTTTGGCAAAAGGAGCTCTGTGGTCACTCTCATTCACCGCCTTTCTCGCTGTCGCCCGCGAAGGGGCAGAAACGATTATCTTTTATATGGGGATGGCCGCTACGATCTCCATGTCAGACCTGGCGATCGGCATTTTGAGCGCGCTTGTCGTCTTGGCCGTAATTGGCTTTGTCATCATCAAGCTCAGTGCACGCATACCCGTGCGTCCGTTCTTTTTTGTAGCCAGTCTATTGCTCTACTACATGGCATTTAAATTCGTCGGCGTCAGCATCCACGCTTTGCAGGTAACGGGAAGCTTATCTGCACACAGCAGCGATTACTTGTTGTACGCACCGACGCTTGGCATTTACGCGAGCTGGGAAACAACGATCCCGCAATTGATCATACTCGTGATCGTACTCTTCAATTTGTTCCTGTATTCTCGAAAAAAAGCTGCCACTCCGATTCCGCGGGTGAACTAAATAAAGAGATACCCTGAAAAACGCAGCTCCATCACGAGGGCTGCGTTTTCTTGTAACCCCCGATATTATTCTTGGCAATCATTCTTTCTCGCAAGTTCACATTTTTTCTGTTATCGTTAAATTTTTATGGGGGAAGTTGTGTTACCATATTACAGGTGTAACCTTCTTTTTACATTTTCCGTCATTAGAAGGTACGATTCGATAATAGGATAGGAGTTAGATATGGGGGCAACATCAAATTCTGTTAAAGTTGACGTCAAAACAACGCCACGCGTTCGACAAAATATGGTCTACCTATTAGTGAAGCAGCTTCGTCCACATCAATGGACGAAAAACTTGCTCGTCTTTGCTGCCTTGCTATTTTCCTTGCACAAAGTAAGTCCGGATGTCATTGGAAAGTCAGTGCTGGCCTTCCTACTGTTTTGTTTTGTATCCGGCTGTGTCTACATCCTCAATGATTTTGTCGATATCAAAAATGACCGAAATCACCCGGAAAAACAGTTCCGGCCCATGGCTTCTGGGGCATTGCCACCAGCACTCGCATTAGCATTTGGTGTGTTTTTGCTTCTGGGTTCCCTGTTTAGTGCTTATTACTTTGACCGATTATTCGCGCTCGTGCTGCTGGTCTACTTTGTACTCAACGTCGCTTACTCGCTGAAGCTGAAGCATGTGGTCATTCTGGACGTCATGATTATCTCAGCCGGCTTTGTTTTGCGTGCCATCGGCGGAAGTCTGATGATCCAAACGCCGTTCACGCCGTGGTTTTTACTCTGTACGATGCTGCTCGCGCTGTTTTTGGCCATCAGCAAACGTCGCCACGAGCTGATTTTGTTACAGCAGGATAAAGGAACGCATCGCAAAGTGCTCGACAGTTATTCGTCCGAGTTATTGAATCAGTTGAATACGATTGTGACGACCATGACAATCATCAGCTATTCCTTGTTCACTTTTACCTCAGGACGCACGATTCACTTGATGTGGACCATTCCGCTCGTGATCTTTGGTATTTTCCGTTACCTGTATTTGATCACCGTCGCAGGCCAGGGCGGCAGTCCGGAAAAAGTTTTGTTGCAGGACAAGCCGATTCTCATTACGGTGTCCCTGTATGTCATCATGGTAGCCGGGATTATTTACATGTTTGAATTTAAATAAGGAAGTTACTTGCACAGATAGGTTGTGGATCAGACTATGCCATCAATTGTTCTCATCATCGTTTCCGTGATCCTCAGTGCGTGTGGACAAGTCGCGATGAAGATGGGCGCATCCTCGCTCACCAGCAACAATGACATGCTGCTACTGAAGTTCCTGCACTATTTCACGAACCTGCCGATTATGGTGGGACTTGCGCTTTACGGACTTTCTGCGTTTATCTGGATTGCTGCGCTGGAAAAGGTGCAGCTTTCCTATGCTTATCCCATGGCAGCACTTGGATACGTGTTGGTAGCTGTGCTATCCTTCTTGATCTTCAACGAACCGTTGTCCCTTACACGCATTGCCGGTCTGGCGATTATCGTCGTGGGCGTCGTCGTCATATCTCAGTCGTAATCATCACGTAGAGGAGTTTTCTCATGTTATATGCAGCAGCGCCGTTTATCGGCTGGCTCGTGTCTGGAATAACCAAATTTTTGATCAATTACCTCCGTTTTGGGTCTCGTGCCAAAGAAATGGTCGGGAACGGCGGGTTTCCCAGCACGCACACAACCGTTATGGTGACCACTGTGTTTCTGATTGGTTTGCAGGAGGGCTTTACTCATCCGGCATTCGGGCTGGGCGTGGCTGTGACGTTTATTGTGATCATCGATGCGACTGGATTGCGCAGAGCGGTAGGAAAACATGCAGAGGCACTCAACAAGCTCGCAAAGGAACATCCGGACGTGTTTCCCACCAAGCCTTTGCGCGAAAGCATGGGACATACCAGATGGGAAATTGCCGGGGGTCTGGTACTCGGGGTACTGCTTGCTACCGTATTGCATCTGCTGGCAGCGAACCTCCCTAACCTCATTGGCTAGTAGATTCGTAGACAGGAGATTATGTTCATGAATAACCGTACAGCTACGTACTCGTTCCTGCTCGGGACGGCTTTGCTATTGTTTATGGCTACGATTGTGCTTAGCACATCGGTTTTATTTTTGTTCGGCGTATCCGTGAGTGCCGCCAGCTTTTGGATTGGCCTCGTTGCCGCTTTGGCTGCATTGGGAGGAATGGTGTCGGTCTTCGTAAGTTCACGTCGCCGGGCCTGGTTTTTCTCCCTGTTGGCTGGACTGGTGATTGTTTCAGGCATCAGCTACTTCATCAGCGCCAATACGTTTGATCTCTCTTTTGACGGACAAACGTATCATCAAGAAGCAATCGTGAAGATAACCAACGGCTGGAACCCAGTTCATGACCAGCCCATCCTCAAGCCTCCTGGTTCAAAAGAAGTGGAGGAGATGGACAATAAAGAGATTCTCTCGGCCTTTCACCTGTGGATCAATCATTACGCCAAAGGTCCTTGGATGCTTGATGCGGTCATGTATAAACTTACTGGTCAGA
Organism: Brevibacillus sp. AF8; assembly: GCF_021270385.1. Lineage (NCBI taxonomy): Bacteria > Bacillati > Bacillota > Bacilli > Caryophanales > Paenibacillaceae > Brevibacillus > Brevibacillus sp. AF8. Next base: position 24,429 of record NZ_JAGQDN010000007.1, read on the forward strand.
TTGAGGTTAGCAAAATATTTAACCTGTTGTTGATTGCATCGTCCTTTTTCCTGACCCTCGCTGCCATCCGAACCGCTTTCCCAGAGAGAAAAGGGGCGGCGATTGCCTTCGCGCTGCTCGCAGCGTTCAATCCTACTGTGATTACGCAATCGACTTCCTTCTATATTGACGGACAGCTTGGCTCACTCGTGCTTATCATCTGCGCTCTTGGCTATTTGCTGTATAAGCGATACCATGCCTGGACGCTACTGGCACTATGCGCAGCGCTCATGCTGCTGGCCCAGATCAAATTCACGGCATTGGGGTATGCCGGACTGCTCGGCTTGGCTATTCTCGTGCTCTTCTTTTTCTACGATCGCCGTCAGCACTTCAAAAGCATGCTCGTGTGGCTTTCAATTAGTCTGGTTATCACCGTAGGGGTTGTCGGGTACAATCCGTATGTCACCAACACGCTAACGAAGGGACATCCGTTTTATCCGTTGGCGGGCAAAGGCGCCGTTGATATCATGACCTCGAATAGCCCGCATGGCTTCAAAGACAATTCCAGCATAGAAAATCTGGCTATCTCCTTATTTTCCAAATCGGAGAACATCGCAACACCCCATAGCCCTACATGGAAAGTGCCATTTACAGTCACATGGAAAGAGCTCGCCGTGTTCTACTCTCCTGACGTGCGTGTAGCCGGATTCGGAACGCTTTTCGGAGGAGCTGTGATTGTCACATGCCTGATTCTCGTCGCCTTGCTTTTGGGGACTCATCGTAAAAAGGCGGCACCTTTCTTGTGGATCAGTCTGGTGCTCTTCGTGACCGTGCTGATTAATCCGGAAAGCTGGTGGGCGCGCTATGTTCCGCAACTTTGGCTGATTCCACTCTTGATTGCGCTGGCAGTCTGGGATATTCAGAAGGGCTTTTTCCGCTATGCGGGCAGGGTTCTGGTCGTCATTTTACTCGCCAATATGGTAATGGTAAATGCTTCTCATATCATTGGACAGTCTGGCGCCAATGCATTAGTGAAAAAGCAGCTAGAAGAAATCAAAGCAAGCAACAAAACGCTGGTCGTAGACTTCCACCATTTCAATGCGGTGAAAGTACGTCTGCAAGAAGCTGGCATTCCTTTCGTCGAGCAAAAGCTGGATAAAGGCGAAGATGTCAAAGGCTTTATGACTACGCGTGCGGTTTATCTTTTGAAATAAAAGATAGAAGGGGCGTCTCTCAGTCGGGAAATCGACTTTTGGGACAGCCCCTTTTTATTATTAGCTGTGTGCAGTGAACGAGACACCCGTTTGCATAAATGCAGAAATTTTCTCAATGGTTATTGGAAAACTATGGTAGAGTTTACTTGTATTGATTATCCAGAAGGGAGTGTGCATCATGCCTGTTGAAACGTTCAAAGCAACTGCACATCTACAAAAGGGAATGGTTGTGAAGGCCAGTTCGAGAAATTTCGAGATAACCATCGATGAACCGAAAAGCTTGGGAGGTACGGATACCGGCATGAACCCGGTTGAACTGGTACTCTCCGCATTAGGAGCCTGCCAATCTATCGTTGCCAGAGTATATGCCAGGAAGTTTAACGTTCAACTCGACGATTTTTGGGTGGAGGTTGAAGGCGATCTCGATACGGATGGCTTCATGAACAAATCTGATGTCCGACGCGGGTATTCCGAGATTCGATACACCTTTCATATCAAAACCGATGCTCCTAGAGAGCAGGTAGAGTCTTTTGTGGAGTTTTTGGAACAAACATGCCCCGTTGGAGATACGATCGCGAATCCTGTTACGCTTAAGTTAAACGGAATTATTATTGAAAAACCGAGTGAGATAAAGGCGAATGATTAAAATAAGGCTCCCAACTGGGAGCCTTTGTCGTCTTTTTAATTTTTACATAAATACAAAGTAAATGACCGCTGCCAGCACCAGACGGTAAATCGCAAAAGGCGTCAGCTTGATGCGGTTGATCAGCTTCAAGAAGAAACGAATCGACAGGAGCGCAAACACAAACGCGCTAATAAAACCGATGACGAAAAACGGAATGCTGTCCATTGTAATCGCATCCCAACGCTTCAACAGCGACAAAAAGCTCGCGCCCGCCATGATCGGCACCGCCATAATAAACGTGAAGTCTGCCGCCGCCCGATGGCTCATGCCCAACAGTACGCCCCCTGAGATCGTGGAACCTGAACGGGAAAAGCCAGGCCACAGGGAGAAGCATTGAATAAGTCCGACCAGAAATGCCTGCTTGTAGGTAATCTGATCAACTGACTCGATCTTTGGACGTCTTGGTCGGAACCAATCCGCAGCAAGCATGAGAAGAGCGCCTAGCACGAGTCCGATTACCACAGTCTTCGTCGAAAACAAATACTCATCGATGTAGTCGTCAAACAGAACACCCAGAATCCCCGCAGGAATCAAACCGACAATGACCGTAGCCAAATTCAGCCGAGGTCCTGCCTGAACCTCACGCTTACCAGCCAGTCTGTTGAGGCCGAGCAAGCTCATGAACCGATCCCACATCAAAACCACGACAGCCAAAATCGAGCCGAGCTGAATGACAATTTTGAAGGTGTTGGCCACTTCAGGTGAAAACAAATCTTTCGTTTGGAACAAAAAGTCATCCACGATGATCATGTGACCCGTAGAGGAAACCGGAGCAAACTCAGTCAAACCTTCTACTAGCCCCAGCACAATCGCAACAAAAGCTTCCCAGAGACCCAAAAATTCCACGCTCCTATGAATGAAGTCCAAAATCAATATGTAGCAGCCGCCCTGTAAAAGAGCAGACTACCGCTTCTAGCATTATAACGTTCATCTCCGGTACAAAGTTACATCGTGATCGAAAAACATTCTAGTAAATTCCGGATGGATGGGATGTCCCCACAGTGATAGCCATCTTGCTTTTCTTGATTTATATCAACTCTGCAAGATGTGAATCAAGAGCTGCGTAGGCCGAAGCGTAGACTGGAAATTCGCTTCTTCCCTCCACCACAGCCCCTCATCGATTCACATATTGCAACGTCCCTTCCCCCATGTCACCGAGTCGCCAAAGCGCGATTCTCTCAATACCCGCTTTCTTTGCGACCGCAACCCATTGAGACAGTGTCTCTTCATCCGCATACCAAACCGTGTGCTTTTGACCGTCCTCACCCATATAGTCGAAGTACAAACTGCCGCTCGCTTTATCTCGCTTGGGTGGCTCGATACTTGACACAGCAAGGTCATCTGCCTGCTTTTCTGTCACTGCCGTCACTTTTCCATCACTAGCCCAGTCAAACCCGCCTACAGATAGGGCCATGACCTTGTCACCCGTCACTTTTTGCATGCGATGGGCAAGCTCCTCGATAAATGCATGATCAGCTTTGGGCCCTGGCTCTGTATTCGTACCGTACAAATTATAAGCCATCATGACGTAAGTAGGGCCCTTTGGCAATGCCAACTCTTCAATCGGCGCGCGCGGCTCCAATACGATGCGAAGCGACTTTCCCTCCTTCTCCAAATGCTGATACAAGGTATGGATAAAAGTAAGGAAGTTGTCCCAGTCTTTCTCGTCAATTCTCTCATAATCGATTTCTAAACCATGAAAGCCATTCTGGATCACGGCATTCTTGATCTCCATAATATGCTTGGTACGGCTTGCATCTGTCGCCATGAGCCTGCTGACAATCGACGGGTCCTTTTGAACCTGCGTACCATCACTGTTAAGGCGATCATTCACAATGGTCAAATCTAGGTCGACATAGCTACCCTGCTTCGATGCTTCCTTGATCTCAGGCATCGCCTTGATCATGCGGTCAGTAAAATGCAGCTTGTCATTTTCATCAAAATACGCCGCGAAAACCTGCAAACTGGACAAGCCATCCGTCATCCTGCGGAAATCCTCCAAACCGGATTCCCACTGCCAGTCTACCACCCAAGCGGACAATTCCGTCGTGTTGTTAGCTGCATCTACACTCTCCAAGCTTTCGGTATCGTTCCATTTCATCATGTACCATACGAGGATGACACACACTACTATCAGAAGAGCAGTCAAAATGATCGATCGTTTCTTGATGTTTGACACCTTGCACGGAGCCCCCTTGTTTCGGATTTAAAAGGTGTCGATGACCCAGTCCATTGCGACAGAAATAGCTTTCTTGATCGAACTGACGACTCCTGCAAGTCCTGTCTGCACATTGCTGAACAGCATCTGCTGCTCATCATTTGGTTGCTCTAAGGACGCAATCTGTACGTCCGCAAACACCCCGTCATAAATGTCATCCTTTTTGTTCGCTTCACTATAGGCCGCTTCCAATGCAACTCCACCGTTGCTAACGCTTGGGTCGATCTGTTGCTTGTCCAAGAGCGTTGTCTTGTCCACGGAAACACTGAGACGGTCCCCTTGAACAGTCATTTCGAATGAACGCGTATTTTTAATGTTGATCGGGTATTTTTCCAGCTCGGGAGCACCAGACTTACCTTGTTCTCTCGTATAAACAGAGGCACGGTCGAAGGTCAAATCCTCAGGATTCCAAATCACTTGGCTCAATTCCGTCTTGAAAAGCTCCTGTACCTCGCCTTTTTCCTTCTTCTGCTCGACGCGCAGCTCATTATCATGCAGGACGACCCGTACATAGCTGTCTTTTTCCCGATCATAGCGCAAATAAATAGATTGCTTACCGATTACATTCCCTTCCAGCTTGGCAGAAAGCTTGATATCCTTCTGGCTGTCGCTGTTTTTTAAATATAACATGCCAGAGCCAGCAGCTGGAGAGGTCAAGACGATCTGATCCTCCATAAATTGCGCAGCGCCACCGAGACGATCCCACTCTTTCGCTTGCTCTTCATCACCGCGAACGAAGCGAATCTTTTCGTCAGTGTCTTTTTGGATGCGCATCAACAAATGATTCGTGTACCAATAAGGCTCTGGCTGCACGCGAGTCAGGTTGTACAGATTGCTCTTGTTGTCGTTGTAGGCGGTTCCTTCCCGGTTAAAGTGCATCGTAAAATACTTTTTGATATTCGCGTCGTTCGCATCCGCTACCAAGCGATTCATCCCGCCATACAGGGTGTTCGCATGCATGATCATATAGGCACCCGGGACAAAGCCCAATTGATCCATATATGTATCATTCATCAGCTTGTAGTCTTCGTTGATTCTCGCTTCCATCTTGCTTCTGTCTTCCATCGGGATCATATTGCTGTCACGTATAAAGTCCATCAAGTAATGATTATAGTAGCCTACCTTTGTTTTATTCGATAATTCACTCTCATCCTTCACCCCGATGAAATTGCCCTGATCATCAAATACATTGATATACGTCAGTCGATAACCGTTGGAACCGAGCTCCCAGTAGCCGTTTTCCATCATTTTTTTCATGTCTTCCGGCTGCAGGAATTTGTTCTCGCTGTTTCCCATCTTATTGCCGTATGACAATGCCGTTGCTTTGAAGTTGTACTTCTCCAAAAGCGGCTGGGCAAACAAGCTCGAATCGTTGCGGCCATCTTCAAAGGCTAGAAACAGGGCCTTGTCAGGAAGTGGCTTCTTTTTTTTGTAAAAATCCAAGATATCTTGTTGCGAGATCGTTTGATAGCCTTGGTCATACAACGCCTGCAGCTGCTCGTCCAATTGCTTCTTGGCTACTAATTTCGGTGTCCCCGTACGACCTACGCCAAAATAGGAGATGGCGATAAAGCCTTTGTCATTCGTCCAGCTCGCTTTATTCGGCTCCTCGTACTTCTTCCAATCAAAGGCGGCATTATATAACATGACACCCAGGACGACCAAGATAGCGACCTGGATCAGCGTTTTGATGAATTTATTGCGATCTTTTTTCCGATAGTCCAAGACATCGCTCGTCGTTTTTCCCATAAATCCTGACACCCTCACTCCCTTTGTCTTTCCCTCTTAAAATGGCAGCCCAAAGCCTTTTTTGTTCTTCTTTCGGGCTTCTTTTTTCAATCTCGCTTCGACGTCCTGCGGTGTTTCTCGCGTACCCCAAGTAGATTTCCAGAATGTCACCCAAGCCACAGGCATCTGCCACAACAGCACCAGCTCATAAAACACACAAAAGACAATCCCGAAAACCCATAGCTTGCTTCTACGGAAAAATAGATGGGCCAAACTCATTAAGAGCGCCATCAACAGCAAGCCCATTAAAAACGTGCCCGGGAAAATGTGATGAACGAGCGGGACGTATACGAGGTTGTACAGGACGATGACAGGAGCAGCGATAGGAACAATCAGACCAATGTAAAAGAAGATCGCCATAAAAGGCTCCTTGCGCCAAATAAAGCCGCTGGCACGCAAAGATTCCCTCAACCACGAACGCTTCCAGCGCATCTGCTGCTTCAAAAATACGTTCATATCTGACGGCACAATCGTCGAGCAAATCGCAGAATCCTGATAGCCCGTCCGATGTGTTCGCAAAATAAAGTTGGTCATGCTTCGGTCATCGCCAAAAGTGGCTGGCTGCCCGAGAAACTTCTGATTCAGCCATGCTTCAGAATGCTGCAAAATCAATTCCTTACGATAGCAAGACAACGGCCCAGACAAGCAAGTGACACTGTCAAACCAGGACTCAGCCGCTTTCATGATGCGAAAGGCAATGTAGTAACGAACGGTTTGCAGCTTGGTGATTGAGTTGGTGAACTTGTTTTCCACATCCGTACGCCCTGCGACACCACCCATTTTCGGGTCTTGGAAAGGCTGTACGAGGTTGCGAATCGCAGTCGGTTCCAAAAAGCTGTCTGAATCAACGAAGACAACCAAATCGTGCTTGGCCATTTCCACACCTTTTACCAAAGCGACCCGTTTCCCGCCGTTTTCCGGAAGAATGTGCATCCTCACGCGCTCGCGGGTCATATAGCGCTCGGCCTCGTTATGAATCATATCGATGACCTTTTGAATCTCTTCTGCGGATCGGTCTGTCGAGCGGTCGTCTACCACGATGACCTCCAGCTTATCAATCGGGTAGTTCTGATTGACACAACTCAAAATCGTCCGGTGAATCCACTGCTCTTCATTAAAACACGGGATAATAATGCTCACGCCCGGTGTATAGTCCGGATTGACGGGAACCCCCCGATAAAGAGCACCGAATAAATACCGTGTCAGCAAAAAGGCAGCGGCAATCAAGCTGTACAAATACAAGTACATGTTGTATTTGAAATAAATCACACTCTCCGCGCGCATGAGCACGATAAACGCCGCAGCGAAAAACAAGAAAGTACTTGCAATATAAATGGCGTATCCCCAGCGTTTTTTGCGTAAATAGTCAGTCAGCGGTTTGGAAAACTCGAAGGCGAGCATGAACTTCTGACGCCCGTCCTCCTCCTGGGTAAACGAGCGAACAACCGTTGCATCCAGCTTCACCGTTGACTCATAGCCTTCTGGCATTGTACCTGGCGGGATTGTGCAATGGATCATAAACACTTGTCCCACCTGGATGTCTACCATCTCCGAATCTAGTTCCACTAATAGACCAGTCGAAGAAATATCGACGGCTCTTGCCTTGATTCCATCCTTGATCCGCTGTTTCTTGGTCAATAGCGTCACCGGGAAATCCGCCATATAGCGCAGACTTAGCATCCGAATGCGATTCAGGTATTCCGGGTCTTCCAGATTTCCTGGCTCATTCGTATCTTTAGCACCGCGGCGATCCACTTGGACACGAATTTTCTCCGGGTCTGGCACATTCGATAATACGCGCCTCTCTGTTTTGGAAACCGTCAGTACTTCTTCGATTTTCTCTTTCTTTTTCGGCTTTATTTTCTCTACCAACCGTTTCATCACTGCCGCTCTCTCCCCTCCACTGCCTACAAGCTCCAGTAATGAAATCCACTGTTTACAAAGTCAGCTTTGGAATAAATCTCTTTTATATCGATCATGATTTTTGCTTCATTCTTACCGTACATTGCGGCAAAATCAGCGACTTCCATCTGGGCAAAGGGAGCATGCGGTACCGCTACAACCACTATGTCCAAGTCGTGGAGAGCCCCCATCTCTGACAGCTCGATGCCGTATTCCTCGTATGCCTCCCGAGGATTCACCATCGGGTCTACGACCAACGGATTTATGCCGTATTCTTTCAATTCCTCAATAATATCCGTCACCTTGGTATTTCTGATATCTGCGCAGTCTTCTTTGTATGACAGACCTAATATACCGATCCTTACATTTTGAAGATCGAGCTTTGAGCGAACAGCCATCTTAATGATTTGTTGGGCGACATATTTCCCCATGCCATCATTGATGTGTCTAGCTGCCAAAATAATGCGGGAGCGATAGCCGCTGTCTTCTGCTTTGTACGTTAAATAGTACGGGTCGATACCGATGCAATGCCCGCCAACCAAGCCCGGTGAAAAAGGGAGGAAGTTCCACTTGGTTCCTGCCGCTTTCAATACTGCTTTCGTCGGAATATCCATCTGGTTGAACAGCATCGCCAGCTCATTCATAAACGCAATATTGACATCCCGCTGAGCATTTTCAATGACTTTTGCCGCTTCCGCTACCTTGATGCTTTCTGCTCGATAAACGCCTGCCTTGATCACGAGCTCGTAGACGCTTGCTACGATTCCCAGTGTTTCTTCATCCATCCCCGATACGATCTTGACGATGTTTTCCAGACGATTTACCTTGTCTCCCGGGTTGATGCGTTCAGGTGAATAGCCGATCTTGAAGTCTATACCACAACGCAAGCCCGATTCCGCCTCCAGAATCGGCAAGCAAACATCTTCGGTTGCCCCAGGATAAACAGTCGATTCAAATACGACGATTGCCCCTTTTCTCAACTGTCTGCCCACCATGCGGGACGCGCTTTCTACAAATTTCAGGTCTGGAACATTGCCGCTTTTGACCGGAGTAGGCACGGCCACGATAAAAAATCGCGCTTCCTGCAATCTATTTTCATCTGAAGTGAATTCAATAGCAGAGTCACTCGTCAGCTCCTGTTCCACGTCCACATCATGAAAGTTTCCCTTTTGATAGGCTGCTACTTTCTCTTTGTTTACATCGAATCCAATCACAGAAGAACGTTTTGACAGTGCCATCGCAATCGGCAAGCCTACGTACCCAAGACCGACGACAGCAATTTTTTCCTTCCTCTCCACAATCCCTTCGTACAAATTCATAAGCTGGTCCCTCTCCCTGTTCTGTTTTGGGCTTTATTGGCCAAACATCTCTGTCATGGGTACAAGCGTGTATCCTTTGCTTCTAAGCTGGTCAATTACGATTGGTAGCGCCTCTACTGTGTGAATATCATCGAGCATGTGCAGCAGGATCACGCTTCCGCTCCGCGTCTGCTCCATAATGGTTTTGACGATATCGTCCGCACTCCGTTTCTTGTCGTAATCGGACGGCGTCACATCATAAATCGTAATATCCTCGTAGCCCGTTGCTGCAATCGCCTTGAGTGTCTGATCGTCGAACGCCCCAGTTGGCGGTCTGAAATACATCGTCGGCTTCTGCTGAATTGCTTCGGTAATGATCTGATGGGCTTTGACAATCTCTTTTTGCAATTCTTCCGGCGCAATTTTGGTATTCACCGGGTGAGAATAGGTGTGATTGGCTACGTCGTGTCCCGCTTCCGCAATCGCTCTCGCCAAGTTTGGATTTCGCTCTACACCATCTGCGCGAAGGAAAAACGAAGCCTTTACTCCCTTTTTGTCCAGGATATCGAGAATCTTCGTAACTGTTTGATCCGTACCCCAATCATCGAAAGACAAGGCGACCATCTTCTTGTCCGTTTCTTTTCGATAGATGAGATTTGGTTTGGCCTCGTAATACGCCGCATTCATTTTTGCTGCATCAAAACCCGGAATATCTTGCAGCGGCTTTCGCTCCCCTCCTTGTGCAATCAACTCGTGCAAGGGGACGAATCTGTAACCGACATGAGTAGCTGCCTCTGCCAGTAGCCGGATGTTTTCTACGACAGACTTGTTCTCCTCTGTATCCATCGCGATGATGCCGCCGCGATTCATATATTTTCTTAGGTAATGAATTTTTTGCTCCTCCGTCTCTTTTTGCCAATTGTGCAGAAACAGACTGGCGGACACGACGGCTTCTTGTCCATTGTGAGCAGCTACCAATCGGAGATCGTCATTGTATTCACCCGACTTTGTTCTGATATACCGCGGTGTTTTGTCCGTTTCTCTATGAATGACCTCATTGGTCAACTCGATGTCTTTGTACATTTTCTCGTAAGGTTGGTTCTGCAAAGCAGAATTGTTCAACGTATTGTTTTCGATCTCGTGACCTCTGGCGACAATTTCTCGCGCAATGTCAGGCTCTTCAGCTACTCTCATTCCTGGCATGAAAAAAGCTGCCTTGATGTGGTACTTGTCCAACTCATCCAGCAATCTTTTCATCTTGTCTTTATCTGCCATCCCATTAAAAGTAAGAGCAAGCTGTCTTTGCGTCGTGTAGACCATCGACACTGCCTTGCTCTTTTCCCCCTTGTAACGCTCGATTTTTTCAGGTTTGACTGACGCAGGTCCGTTATCTGCACCGTTTTCATTCCCCTGAAACGGTGAACAGCCTGCCAATAATGCCACGATCCCTACAAGGGAGATCCATTGAAATACTCGGAACCCACTGGCCCCTTTCCAATGACTAATCATGATTGTCCCCTTTTCATGTAAGAAATGCCCTTTTCGCATAAAAAAACGACTATTTCATCTGCGCAACAAGTCAAGTGTAATCAAACACTCTTCCGCAAAAATGAACATAGTCTGCCTCCACACGCTAGACTAACATAACCATCTAAATCAAACAACTTTATGAAGCGGTTTCATATGTGACAATTTATGGAAATGGGTAAAATCGCCATCAAGACGCTATTATCAAAAAAAGACGAGCCTCATCGGGCCCGTCATTCGCTGTTACAGTTTGATCGCGATTAATTTTAGTTCCGTTAATTCCTCGACCGCATACTTGATACCTTCGCGGCCAAAACCACTGTCTTTCACACCGCCATACGGCATGTTGTCCACGCGGAACGTCGGAATGTCGTTGATCATCACGCCTCCGACCTCCAGCTCTTCCGCTGCGCGCATAGCCGCGTGAATGTCACTCGTATAGATGCCTGCTTGCAAGCCGAATCGGGAGTCATTTACCGCTTCAATCGCTTCGTCCATCGTCTCAAACGGTGTAACGACTACGATTGGACCGAATACCTCCTGGCAGGAGACGGCAACATGAGCGCCGACATTGGTCAGAATCGTAGGGGCAAAGAGGTTGTCACTGACAGGCTTCCCGCCAGTAACTACGTGTGCCCCTGCTTCTACTGCTTCCTGTACCCATGCTCCCATGCGTTCATGATCCTTGGCGGAGATCACGGAGGACATGTCTGTCGCTTCGTTCAGCGGATCACCCAGCACGAGCTTTTCTGTGCCAGCCTTAAACTTTTCCAGGAACTCTTCGTACTTGCTCTGGTGAATATAGACGCGTTGCAGCGAGATGCACACTTGACCGCTAAAGGAGAAGGCACCCGTCACGCAACGATCAATCAATGCTTGCGTAATTTCCACGTTGTGGTCGATGATCACTGCGGAATTGGAGCCAAGCTCCAAGGTCACGCGTTTGAGTCCCGCTTTGTTTTTCATCGCGATTCCAACCGCAGGACTTCCGGTAAACGTGATCGCGGCAATTCGGCTGTCAGTGACCAGCTTTTCGCCTACGACTGCGCCTTTTCCAGGCAAAATATTGAGCGCTCCGGCAGGCAATCCCGCCTCTGCGAAAATATCGGCCAGGATCAGCGAGCTGAGCGGCGTCTGACTCGCTGGCTTCAGCACGACAGTATTTCCTGCGGCAATGGCAGGCCCGACCTTGTGCGCCACGAGATTGAATGGAAAGTTAAAAGGCGTGATCGCGCCAACTACGCCAATCGGCTTGCGTACGGTAAAAGCAAGACGTCCTTCACCGCCCGGTGCTGCATCGAGCGGCACCGTCTCTCCGTGGATACGCTTCGCTTCTTCTGCTGCAAACTTGTAGGTCTGGATCGTCCGAGCAATTTCTACACGACCCGTGCGAAGTGGCTTGGCGGCTTCCTGTGCGAGGATGATCGCCAGTTCTTCCTTGCGTGCCTCCATAATCGCAACGGCCTTCTCTAGTATCAAAGCTCGCTGACTAGCTGGCATTTTCGCCATGACTTTGGCAGCAGCTTTTGCCGCCTTGATTGCCTCGTCGACGTCATGATCGTCTGCCTGAGCGATTTCAGCCAGCAGCTCCCCAGAATACGGGGAGTGGAGCGGCGCGTATTCTTTTGCTTCTTTCCATTGTCCGTTGATGTAGAGATGCTTTTTCATGAGTATGGAGAACCCCCTCGGGCGTTTTTAGTTCGTCACGTATTGGCTTTTCAGAACATCCGTCATAATGTCCAGCGCTTCTTCCAGTTGCTCGTCTGTAATGACCAGCGGAGACAGGAAGCGCAGTACGTTGCTGTGGACGCCAGCAGAAAGCACGATGACACCAGACTCGTAGCAGCCTTTGGTCAAGCCAGCAACGAGCTCCTTCGCTGGTTGTTTGGTTGTTGGATCGATAAATTCTACGGCGCACATCGCACCTAGTCCGCGCACCTCCGCGATCACAGGGAACTCTTTTTGCAACGCGTGGAAATGCGCTTTGATCTTGTCCCCGATCGCCTGCGCGCGGCCAGCCAGGTCTTCGCGCTCCATTTTCTCAATGACTGCCAACGCCGCTACACAACCAAGCGGGCTTCCTCCATAGGTACCGCCGATCTCGCCCGGGTTTGGCGCGTCCATGATTTCTGCGCGTCCCGTAACCGCAGAGATGGGCAAGCCTGCCGCTATGGATTTGGACATGGTGATGATATCTGGCTCGATTCCGAAATGGGTGGAGGCAAACATGGCGCCCGTACGACCGAAGCCTGTTTGAATCTCATCGGAAATAAATAGGATTTGATGCTTTTTACAAATGTTATAGACGCCTTGAACGAAAGACACAGGCGGAACGATAAAGCCGCCTTCTCCTTGAATCGGTTCCATAATCACGGCAGCCACTTCTTCCGGTGCAACCTCAGTCAAAAGGAAGTCCTCGAACTGACGCACGCAGAATTGCGCGTACTCATCATCTGTCATGGATTCCGGCTTGTTCAGTGGATACGGGAACTGCGCTTTATACGTAGCTGGAGCAAATGGACCCATCTGGAATTTGTACGGCTTCACTTTGGAAGTCAGTGACATGCCCAAAAGCGTACGACCGTGGAAGCCGCGGCTAAAGGAAATGATGCCTGGGCGTCCTGTGTATTTGCGGGCGATTTTCACCGCGTTCTCTACCGCTTCTGCCCCGCTGTTTGCGAGCATCGTCTTCTTTTCAAAGCTGCCTGGCGTGATTTGCGTCAGTTTCTCAGCCAAGGCCACATATGGCTCATACATCCCTACATGGAAGCAAGGATGAATGTATTTGTCCAGCTGCGCTTTTAGTGCCTCAACAACTTCCGGCGGGCAGTGTCCGGCATTCAGTGTACCGATTGCTCCGGCAAAATCGATATACGTATTGCCATCTACATCCGTTACCAATGCGCCTGAAGCTGACTCTACAAAAACAGGGGTATTGTTGCCGACACCTTTTGGCACGAACTGCTTTCTTTTTTCAATCAGGGCTACTCCCTTGGGACCTGGCACACCAGCAGCTACGTTTACAAATTGACGTTGTTTGGACATATCGTTTCCTCTCCTCGTTCGAGATGGTATTGGTTGGATTGCTTGCTTGTAAACTCAACTACTATATGTAGCAATACCTATGCCAAACGCCAGAGTTTGATGAAATCGCGTTTTCCGTACTACGTTTACATCAAATTATTCAAAAGTGAATCAAAACACCCGAATGTTCGATTCGTTTTTGAATAAACGATTCATTTTTGAATCACCTGGAACGAATCCGATATTTTTGCAGCTTCCGCACGACAGATGGCTGGCTAATGCCGAGAAACTCCGCGATTTCTCCCGTGGTCCGGCAGTGCTCGGATGCGTAGCGCAGCCATTTTTCCTCTACCTGCTCCAGTGCTTCCCTTAGCGACATCTTGGAAGTTGCCAGACTCGGCTCCATGGCTGTCTGCTCTTCCCCTGCCAATCTGATTTCCACGGGCAGGTGCGAAGAAGTGATCACGTCTTCGTCCGCTGTGACCACCATTCTCTCCAAAACGTTCTCCAGCTCGCGCACATTGCCGGGCCATTCGTACTGCATCAAGGCATGTGTTACGGCAGGGTCCAGTCGCTTGTCCATTCCATATCGTTCATTGAGCGAGCGCACGGCGCGTTTCAGGAGAGCCGCGATATCCTCGGGCCGATTTCGTAACGGCGGGACGTGGATGGGGACAACATTCAGGCGAAAATACAGGTCCTGCCGAAACTTCCCTTCCTTCACCATCTTCTCCAAATCGCGATTGGTGGCGGCAATCAAACGAAAATCCACGTCGCGGTACTGTGTGCTCCCAACGCGTTGCAACCGTTTTTCTTGAATCACCTTCAACAGCTTGGCCTGCAAGGTCAGTGGCAGTTCCCCCAGCTCGTCCAAGAGGAGAGTCCCTTGGTTCGCCATCTCGATAATCCCTTGCTTGCCCTGCTTGGCGGCACCTGTAAACGAACCCGCCTCATAACCAAACAGCTCGGATTCCAGCAAGCCCTCCGGGATCGAGCCACAGTTGATCTCCACGAATTGCCCACCCGCACGGCGGCTATTGCGATGAATTTCTTTTGCGATCACATTTTTCCCGACACCCGATTCTCCGAGGATCAGGACAGTCGAATCGACAGCCGCGACTTTTTTGATGAGACGCTCAATGGCTTGCATCGGCTGGCTCACTGCCACGAAGCCCTCCTGATGCTTTTCTCGCAGCTCCTCAATCTCGGTTTCAAACTGCTTGAGCTGCTCTGTCAGACCTTCGTAGCGCCGTTTCAATTCCATAATTTCAGTCAGGTCATGCGAATAGCTGATAATCGAATGCATGCTGCCATCTTCGTTCCAGACGGGAAACGCCGTCACCATCAGCTTTCGGCCCCCGGGTATTTCCTGCATGATCGTCTGCGGCGTCTTGGCATCCATGACTTTTCGCGTGACAGATGGAGAAAAGACCTTCCTTTTTTCCAGCTCGATGACGTTCTTGCCCAAGAGCTCTTCCTTTCCGATGCCATACACTTCATAGGACGAATCGCCAACCAGCCGGATGTAGCCCTCAGGATCCGTGATTAACAAATGATCGCGCGACGTTTCAACAATGGCCTCCAATACGCGGCTCATCCACTTTTCCGTACTCTCTTCTCTCTTCATCTCTTCGCCGCCTTCCACACGCCGTAATGTCCGATCCGTGTTTATTTTTTCATTATAGAAAACAGCAAGAACAACGACAACACATGAAAAATATGTAAAAATAGCCATAATGACAAGCCTTGCGAGATGGAAAGGATGGTAGGAATGACGCCCACAGTCGGAGACATCTACTGTGTTTTTGTCGAGAAGCTGCAAAAGTACGCAGCTTGCCAGGTCACATCGATCAAAGAGCCTGGCACGAGTAAATCCAACCTCATCAGTATCCTCGAGCTGGACTGGAGCAGCGATACACTGCCTGATGAATCAGAGCTGTACCAGATGAAGCCCTTATATTGTGACTACTTCTTCTGGGACAATGTGCTCGAGCACAGCTATGTCGATAATGTGGTGCCTAAAGGCTACATAAAAGTAGGGAATTTACCCCCTCTCGTGACAGAAGAAACAAGAAGCTACGGCAGTTGGGATGTCGGAGGGAGCCTCTATCGTCAGCATAAATGGAATCAAATTCCCGAAGAGCGTCGCCAGCTATTTAAACAAGCCGCAAAAGATGACACGATGATTTCGTTAGGCGGGGTGGACTTGCGCCGATCAATCAACGTCCTTCATGCCGACATCCTGCAACGCCTGACGGACATCTCTGAATTGGAAAAGCTCCCTTGCCTGACAAGAATCTATGCAGAGGAGCCCACCGATTCCTTGCTTGCCTTTGTCAAAAGCAATCCGTTTTTACTGGAGCTTCACTTGGAAAAAGCCAATGGCTCCTCTCTTGATCTGACAGGAAGCCATCTCAGTAAATTCTCTCTCCAAAACGCGGACGGCCTGGAGTCACTGCATCTGAACGATTGTCTTAGGGAACTCATACTGGACAAGGGCATTTCATCCAACCTTTTCATAGAAGCCGAAGAGGACGGGTATTGGCTGACCGCCTCGTTCTCGGATTCGCTGCCGTTACACCGCGGACTTGACCTTTTAGGAGCACTTCGTCTGCGTAATGTGACGGAGCTGGACTTGCAGCCACTCGTCCAGCGGTATCCCTCTCTCCGGGACATCCGTCTATGGGGCAAGCCTGGTACCCTCAGCAATCTGGGTAGTATCATGCACTTGAAGGAGCTACTGACGTTTACGACCTATGATCTGTTTGGCTTCTCCGGGGACGAGTTCCCTTCGCCAGATCAATGTCCCAAGCTCTCCACGCTCTGGATGACGAGCCTCCCAGCAGAAGCGGCCAAGACCATTAAAGCCGCCTATAAAAAAGAAGTGAAAAATGGGCTGGATTTGTCCATCACCAAGCCGCGCAAACCCGAATGGCTGGCCAATAATTTAACCAATCCATTTCGCGATTGGGATGGCAGGGAGCACATCTCAAAGGCTCACGCCAACAAAGCCGCCAGTCTCTATAAAAAAATGAACACTGCGATTAGTGCGCTCGAAAAGCAAGGCAGCGAAGACGCGACAAATGCGGGAGAAATACGAACTGCTTTGCGTGCCTTGGTCAAAGAGTACACAGAGACTTTCAACAAGATGGATCGACGAACAGGCTTTATCGAAACGGTTGAGCGGGAAGAAATTTTCGTTGTGCTCGATGAGCTGCTTCAGTCGGCAAAACGGAATTTGGCTGCTGCAGGTGTGGAAGTAGATGTAGATGAGCTTTTTGCTACTTTTGATCAGACGCGTGATTTTTGAGTGAGAAAAAGAAGCCGCCTCTCCAACTGGAAAGCGGCTTCTTGTGCTTAATCATTCTTTTTGATTACCCACGTGCTCATGCAACGCTGTCCGGCTACGTTCACTGTTTTGATTGGCTCCAGGAACACACCTTGCAGTTTTTCCGTCATGCCCACCATCGTCCGTTCGTTTACGAGAAAACGGGTGCTTCCGTCCGGCAACAAATAACGTTCGTTCCCTAGTGGCTGTACAGCATCCTCAATCCCGATCGAGGATGCAAGACGCATAAATAGAATGCCTCCTGGCTTCAGTACCCGCCACAGCTCCTCTAGCATCTGGCGAAAATGCTCTTCGTTTTCAGCAAAATGTAGAACGGCATTACTGATGATGAAATCAAAGCTTTCGTTTTCAAAGCCCATGCTCTCAATCGGTTCCACACGAGCGCGCTCCGCTGACCAGTTCGGTGCCAGTTGCGATGCCATTCGCTGTACAGCTTCAATGGCTTTTGCCGATTGGTCAACCGCATACACCGAATAGCCATTTCGCAAAAAGTAGACCAAATTCCGCCCCGAACCGCAACCGGCATCAAGTACTTGCATTTCCTTCGTTACTCGCCCCTTTAACAACTGATCAAACAAATAAATATCCATATCGCCAAACTGCTCGGCCAGATTCATATCTATCACAGCCTTTATCCGATTTTTCTTCAGTGTACCAATTCGCTCGTCATCTTCCAACGACAGTCACATGGAACAGATTGACAAGAATGATAGTTGACACCTGATGACTACAAGTGTAATCTTTAAAACAGAATCAACGACTACAAATGTAGTCGAGGGAGGTTTCGTACTTGGACGAGCAACCGCGAATCTCGGATGCCGAGTGGGAGATTATGAAGGTCATCTGGGCAAAGTCACCCGCAACAGCAGCCGATGTCATCCACGCTCTGCGAGACAACAAGACGTGGAAAGACAACACAATCAAAACCTTGCTCAGCCGCCTGTTGCAAAAGGGCATTCTCACCTACGAGCAGGTCAATCGCGTCTACTATTACTCCCCTGTGCTCACAGAGGAAGATTGCAAGCACCAAGAGCGCCAATCCTTTTTGCAGCGCGTGTACGGCGGGGCCTTAAAGCCCATGCTAGTTCACTTTTTAAAAGAAGAAAAGCTCTCCTCCCAAGAGATTGACGAGCTGAAAAAAATCCTTTCCGAAAAGGAGAAATAAGCTGGTGGATTGGCAATGGCTCACACTCACCCTCAACCAAGCATTTACGTGGACACTGTATAACTCCATCGAGGCCAGTCTTCTTGTGCTCCTGATCCTGCTCTGCCAGCAGCTCGGCAAAAAGCATTTCCCCATCCGCTGGCACCACGCCGTATGGTTCCTGCTTCTCTGGAAGCTCGCGGTTCCCTGGTCGATAGACAGCACGATCAGTTTGTATAACTGGCTGCCTACTTCGTCCTGGACATCCGTGCAGGAAGCGTACCCGCCTACGGAACCGATCGTTCTCGCTACTGAGGCTTTGCAACCGCATGAATCTGCCCTCCAATCAGATGCCTCTCTAGCAAACGAAGCGAGCTTTTCCTGGATCAGCCTGCTTTCCCTCATCTGGTTCGGCGGCATCGCTATTTTCGCTATCACCATGACTCGCAGTACATACCGATTGCTCTCTCAGCTAAAAAAGGAAGTGTTCGTACAGGATGAAGTTGTTTTGCGCGTCTTTTTCCAATGCCAAAAACTGATGGGCATCACCAAATCCATTCCCCTGCGCATGAGTCATCAGATGACAAGTCCTGCCTTGATGGGAATCTGGCGACCGCAAATCTGGCTGCCAGCAAATCTGTTGGACAAACTCAACGAGCACGAGCTGCGCCACATCTTTTTGCATGAGCTGGCGCATTGGAAAAGACGAGATATTCCTGTGAACAGCATCATGAGCGTGCTGCTGATCCTCAACTGGTTCAACCCGCTGTTATGGTACGCCGCTTCCCGCATGCGTCAGGACCAGGAAATGGCTTGTGATGCCTTGGCTTTGACCTATTTGCAGGAGACGGAGGTACCTCGCTACGGATACACCATGATCAAAATGCTCGAGCTGTATGCCCAGCCCAAACAAATCCACTTCACTGCCGGGTTCTCCAGCTCCAAAAAACAGGTGAAAAGGAGAATAGAAATGATTCGTCACTTTCAAAAACGGGCGTATACGTGGACCCTATCTGGTATCGTGGTCGTCTTGGCTTTAGGCGTCTTCACTTTGACCGATGCAACAAAAGCACTTGGGAACGAGCAGGCCTTCGTCGTCCCCGCAGAAGGTACACTCCAAAGTCCTGTTGACCAAACAATGGGCTTGAGAATCGTAAACGACCTGAATACGCCCGTTCAGGCAGCCGCCGCAGGTAAGGTACTCAAAGCTGAGTACGATACAAAAACAGGGAAAGGCAACCAGGTCATTCTGGAGCATGAAGGAGGTTATCAAACCGTTTACTCTCATTTGGAAAAGCTGGAGGTCACCGCTGGCGCTACTGTGACCCAAGGCCAGCTCATTGGGCTGTTAGGAAGTACGGGACGCAGCACAGGACCGCATCTTGCTTTCCAGGTTCTCGAAAATGGTATACCCGTTGATCCGATGAAGCTGCTTGTGAATACGAAAACACAGCAGTAACCCCATTATAAAACCCATCAGGTTAAGAACATCTGATGGGTTTTCATCGTTTTTAATCGCTTCTGCTTTTTTCTTATAACCCAAAATGCTGCTTCGCCAGCTTTTTAGATCGTTCCTCATCAATCGTCTCTTTCGTCATAACACCATCCACCCATTGCGTAAAAGAACTATTCGTCAACGTGACATTGCCTCTCTCTGTAAGCTGCGTAAGCAATGGGCTTTTGTTGAAGGGAGACTGTTCATGTTCAGCGATGATCGTCTGAATCTCGTTTAACTCCGTTTCATCCGTCACCAGCTTCTGCGAATCAAACGTATAGCCGATCCTCCAGTCCGTATCCTTGTGCCGCAGCTTCATTTCGAATACATAATCGCCATATTCCGTCTGCTCTTTCTTGATCCGAAATTCACCATTGCGCGAAGAGATGGTCTCCCCTGTTAACGGAACAGGCTTTAACGGCAGGTTCGAGCCGAAGCCCGTGTCGAGCAAATACGTTTGTCCCTCATATGTAAGCAAAATCGTGGCATGCGTTCGGCCTATCGTGTAATACTCGCCAACGTCATGCCTGTAAACAACTCCACGAATCAGATGAGCGTCAAAGCCATTTTCCAACAAGAAGTAATACAGTATGGGATTGAGCTCGTAGCAAAGACCGCCTTCGTTTTTGACCAAAATCTTCTCCATGATGGACTGTCTGGAGATTACGCTCGTTCGCTCTTCCACAATGCACAGGTTTTCAAAAGGAATCGCCAATGCTGTCAGATCAAGGAGGCGATCCAATGTATCGAAGGTAATCGTTTCATTTTCAGGCATACCGATTCTTTTCCGAAATAAAACATTCAGCTCACTCATGCTTCTTCCTCCCCTATCGTTTCTCCCACAAGTTTACACCAAGCTCCTGCCGAATTCTTAAATACCGAGCAGCTTTAGCTTCCGATACAAGGTGCGGAGCCCGATCCCGAGTTCTTCTGCCACTCGCTGCTTCCCTTTCAAATCACTGCCGTGCTTTTGCAACGAAGCGCGAATGGCGTCCGCTTGTGCATCGGCGACTCTCGCTTTGATAGCTGGACCTGAATGCGAAGGAGCCACTGAAGTACGTGCACGAAGGCGCGGAGGCAAGCTGTCAGCAGTCAAAACCGTGTCTTGCTCCATGTTCATGGCGTACTCGATGGCGTTCTCCAGCTCCCGCACATTGCCCGGCCAGTGATAGTTCTTGAGCAGGTTGATCGCCTCTCGTGCTATTCCGAAGAAGGTGCGTCCAGCTTGCTCTCCGTGCTTTTCCATAAATGAAACGGCCAGGAGCTCGATATCTTCCTTGCGCTCTGCGAGTGACGGGACGTGTATCGGAATGACGTTCAACCGATAGTACAGATCGGCACGAAACACTTTTTTCTCCACGAGCTCCTCCAGGTTCTGGTTCGTCGCCGCGATGATTCGTACATTGATGGGAAATGATCGCGTGCCGCCGATGCGTTCCACGACCTTTTCCTGCAAGACACGCAGTAGCTTTGCCTGTAACGATAGCGGCATATCGCCTATTTCATCGAGAAAAAGCGTACCTCCCTCTGCCATTTCGAACCGTCCTGGCTTTCCTCCCTTTTTAGCTCCAGTAAACGCGCCGTCCTCATAACCGAACAATTCGCTTTCGAACAGATTTTCCGGAATGCTGGCGCAATTGATGGCGACAAACGGGTAGTAAGCGCGCGTGCTTGCCTCGTGAATCGCTTTTGCCAGATGCCCTTTGCCTGTCCCTGTTTCGCCGGTAATCAGTACCGTGGAGCTGCTGTTACCGATTTTCATCGCCATTTCTTTGACCTGCTTGATGGCTGGGCTGTTTCCTACGATTTGAGCAAGGCTATCCGCTTTGCCGGGCTTACCGCTCCCTTGATGATCCATCAGACGCGGAACGGTTAGCGATCCCCTCTGCACGCGAAGCACGCCGCCGATGAGCTGATTGTTAACGATGATCGGCGTGGCCTCGGTCGGAGCATCCAGCTTGTCAACGAGACAATTGGGGATCGGCAAGGAATGTGTGGTCATCCCGGATAATGACGGTAGCAGCATCCGTGAAACCTCCGCTGGCAGCAGCTCATGCTGGGACAGCAGTCTGCGCGCGCTGGCATTCGTGTGAATGACATTGCCACTTCGGTCAAAGGTGAAATACGCATCGGCGACGGTATCCAGTGCCCCCTCCAATAGCCGAATGGTGTCATTAGACGATTCGATCTGTCTCGTCTCATGGGACTGTACTATCGCTGTAATCATCTCGCTGACTTCTGTCAGGATTTGCTGGTATCTCTCGGTATGCCTGGAGAGCCGATTTTGTCCCTCTTTCGTAAAGGATGTGAGAGAAACGACCCCGATTGCATGGTTGGCTACCTTAATGGAAGAGAGCAGCTCGACTTTGGCAGGGCAGCTGTCGAGAAAACGGCACCCTTTGCACATTTCCATGGAGCCGGGTTTGTCTACGACATACTGTCCTTTTGCCAACACGAATTCAATCGAGGGCACATGCACATTTTCGCCTTTTTGTTTCAAGTAGCGCTCCGTACTCACAACCAAGAGACCGCGCTCGTTAATCACCGCAGCATCCACGTTCAATATATCTGAAATGCTTGTAATGACCTTTTCGATGGCTGGTTTGCACAGATCCAACGAAACCATGGATATCCTCCCTGCTTATTGTCCTCGCTCTCCATTTTACGAAATATTTAGATAGTTCACAAACATTTTGCCACTGATGTTTGCCAATCATGACAACTCATTGCCACTTTTGTCACTGTCATAACGATACGAAACACAGTCGGAACCTCGTTTTTTGCGGTCCAGTAAGGAGCATGTTGCCCAGCGGGATTCACTTCTCACTTGGCACAGTGTTTGCATTATAAACTTTTCATCTAGGGGGAGTGATCAACCATGGTAAACACGAACGAGGTATTCAATCTGCAAGGAAAGGTAGCCTTGGTGACAGGTGCTGCTTCCGGTATCGGACTTGCAACAGCGAAACGACTGGCCCAATTCGGAGTAAACGTTATGCTGCTTGATATCAACGAGGAGCTAGGGGAAAAGGCGGCACAAGAAATCGTAGCAGAGGGCGGATCAGCCCGTTATTTTACATGCAATGTAGTTTCCCAACAGGATTGTCGTGAAGTAACGCAAGCGATCGAGGAAGCGTACGGTCGCATCGATATTTTGTTCAACAACGCAGGCGTGATCAGAAGAAAGACGGTCGTCGAGCTGGAAGAAGACGATTGGGATCTGGTCGTCGATGTCTCCTTGAAGGGCGCTTACAACCTATCCAAATTCGTCATTCCGGTCATGGCGAAAACAGGCGGAGGCAGCATCATCAACACAGGCTCTGGCTGGGGAATCAAGGGCGGTGACAAGGCTGCGGCCTACTGCGCGGCAAAAGCAGGCGTCGTCAACCTGACGCGGGCAATGGCGATTGACCACGGTCCGGAAAACATCCGTGTGAATTGCGTGTCACCTGGCGATACCGACACACCTCTGTTGCGTGAAGAAGCGCGCCAGCTGGAAAAGGAAGAAGGAGCATTCCTCGTCTCCTCCGCCCAAGGGCGTCCGCTGGAGCGTCTCGGTTCTCCGCAAGATATTGCCAATGCTGTCCTGTTCTTTGCCAGCGATCTGTCATCCTGGGTGACGGGTTCCGTACTGGTCGTCGATGGCGGCGGTTTGGCTTAATTTTCCATTATTACGACTGAATATTCCAACGAAGAGATGGAGGAACCTGAGATGAGCGTACAGCGTTATGCCCACCCGTATATTCCGAATTCTGCACCTGCAGTCAAAGAGAAAATGCTTGCCGAAATCGGCTTTTCCAGCATCGAGGATATCTATGCGGACATTCCCGAGGAGCTGCGCCTAAAAGAAAAAATGAACATCCCGAAAGCTTTGACCGAATACGAACTGGAACGCCACGTCAACCAGCTCATGAACAAAAACAAAACAACGAAAGAAAATATCAGCTTCCTCGGCGCAGGCTGCTGGCCCCATTTTGTTCCGGCTGTCTGTGATGAAATCAACTCCCGCGCAGAGTTTGTAACGGCGTATGCTGGTGAGCCTTATGAAGACAAAGGGCGCTTTCAGGCGTTGTTCGAGTACCAAAGCCTCGTAGCTGAGCTTGTCGATATGGATGTTGTGAACGTTCCGACCTTTGACTGGGCACAGGCTGCTTCTACTGCTCTGCGCATGGCAGCACGTATCACCAAACGCACAGAGCTACTCGTCTCGAAAAATATCCATCCCGACAAGCTTTTGATCATCAAAAACTATACGTCTCCTGATCTTACCGTCACCTTGATCGACTTTGAGAACGAAACAGGCAGACTCGACCTCAATGATCTAAAAGGAAAGCTCAGTGTAGATACAGCAGCGGTTTATTTCGAAAACCCGACCTTCCTCGGCTCCGTGGAAGTAAACGGACAGATGATTGCGGACTTGGCTCATGCAGCCGGTGCCATTTGCGTAGTCGGCGTCGATCCCATCTCTCTCGGCGTGATGGAAGCTCCGGCGAATTACGGCGCGGACATCGTGTGCGGAGATTTGCAGCCGCTTGGCGTACACATGCATTACGGCGGCGGACAATCCGGCTTTATCGCGACGCATGACGACCCGACCTACGTCATGGAATATCCGTCCCGCCTGTTCGGAATCGCTCCGACAGAGGTCGAAGGCGAATACGGCTTCGGAGATGTCGCGTACGACCGCACCTCTTTTGCCAAACGTGAAAAAGGCAAGGAGTCCGTCGGAACGCAAACCGCGCTATGGGGCATCACCGCAGGCGTGTACTTGGCGACGATGGGACCAGTGGGCATGGAAGAAGTCGGGCAAGGCATCATGCAGCGCTCCCAATACGCCGCCAAGCAGCTCTCTTCCATTCCCGGGGTCGAGGCCAAATTCGCCGCTCCTTTCTTCAAGGAGTTCGTGATCGACTTCTCGCAAACAGGCAAAACCGTCAAAGACATCAACGCTGCGCTTCTCGCCAAAGGCATTTTCGGCGGAGTTGATTTGACTGAACACTACCCGGAATTGGGTCAATGTGCACTCTACTGCGTCACGGAGGTTCATACCCAGGAGGATATTGATACGCTCGTTACTGCCATGAAAAGCATTTTGTAAAAACGAAAAAGGAGGAAACCGCCCATGAAAACATCCGAAGGAACCATCGACAAAATGAAACGGATTCCGAGAGACCATAAGGTACGCCGCTTCCACCAAGCAAAGTGGGATGAGCCTGTCATTTTCGAGCTGAGCCAGCCCGGTGAGCGTGGCGTCGAGGTACCACCCGTCGAGCCACAAATCGTAGAGACAGTAGGCGATGGCATCTCTCAGTTGCCAGACAGCCTGCGCCGGAAAAAACGGCCGAATCTTCCCGAGATCAGTCAGTATCGCGTGATCCGTCACTACTCCCGCATCTCTCAGGAGGTTCTGGGGTCGGATTTCAACGTAGAGATCGGGCAAGGCACCTGCACGATGAAATACTCCCCGAAAATCAATGAACGCTTCGTGCGCTCGCCGAAAATGGCGGAGCTGCATCCGCTGCAAGACGAGTCCACTGTCCAAGGGATGCTGGAGATGACGTACCAGCTCGATTTATATCTTCGCGAGATTTCGGGAATGGACAAATTTTCGTTCCAACCGGGCAGCGGCACACAGGCGTTGTTTACCCAAGCCTCTATCGTGCGCAAATACCACAAATCTCGCGGCGAAGGAGAGCAGCGCAACGAGTTTATTACCACCCATTTTTCCCATCCGTCCCAAGCCGCGACGGCCGCAGTCAAAGGCTTCAAAATCATTTATGTACCTGCCGATGAAAACGGCTACCCTGATCTGGAAGCGCTAAAGGGCCTCGTCTCGGAGCGAACCGCTGCCTTTGCCGTAGCGAATCCAGAGGATACAGGCATTTACAACTCCCGCATCAAGGAGTTCACAGACGTCGTCCACGCCGCAGGGGGACTGTGCTGCTACGATCAGGCAAACGCCAATGGTTTGCTCGGCATTACCCGCGCACTGGAAGCAGGCTTCGACATGTGCTTCTTCAACCTGCACAAAACCTTTTCCGTGCCACACGCTTGCGGCGGACCTGCAACAGGCGCTATCGGGGTCACTGCCGAGCTTGCGCCATTCCTGCCGGGACCGATCGTAGACTTCGACGGAGAGCGTTACTTTTATAAGCGTGACTTGAAAAACAGCATCGGAAAAGTCCGCAGCTTTTATGGGGTACCACCTGCTGTCCTGCGCTCCTACGCTTGGGTCCGTGCACTTGGAGCTGACGGCTTGAGGGAAGTCGCCGAAATTGCTTGCCTCAACAACAACTATCTCTATCACAAAATCCTGCAAATCCGTGGTGCGAGTGCTCCGTATATACAAGGCAGACGTCTGGAGCAGGTTCGCTATAGCTGGCAGCAGCTAAAAGAAGACACAGGCGTCACGACATACGATGTTCAGCGCCGCATGGTCGACTTTGCCCACCATTACTGGACCAGTCACCACCCGTACGTCGTGCCGGAGCCGTTTACACTGGAACCGACGGAGTCCTACTCCATGGCAGAGCTGGACGAATACATCGCGGCACTGACCCATATTTCACAGGAAGCCTATGAGAATCCGGAAATTGTCAAAACAGCGCCGCACAATAGTACAGGTCACCGTGTATTAGAGTCCGTGCTCGATGATCCTGATCAATGGTGCATCACATGGAGAGCTTATTTGAAAAAGACGGCACAAGGATAAAAAGAAAGAAACGCCAGCACGGATTACGATAAGTGCTGGCGTTCATTTCGTTAGAGAAGTTTCTTTTAGAACTGATTCGGGAACTGCTTAATGATGCCTGCTGTCAGTACATCCGCCAATGAAATGATGTGATCCTCACCTTGATCAAAAGCAGCAATATCCGCTTCCCAATCTTTTCTCAATCTCGCCTGGAGATTATCAGTGAGCAGCTTCAGATGCACGTACATCATCTCTTTTAGTTCTTTCTCGTTCCAATTGGGGTTGGCACTACTCAAGAACTTGGCGATCTCATCCGCATTCCGGTGCCAGTCCTTATCCAGTTTTGCCACAGTAGCCTGATCGCCTTTTTTGGCTGCGTCAATGATTTTGCCGCCAATGGTAATATGAGCCGTCAGCAATTCGGTAAGCTTTTTACCTGCTTCTTCTCCGTAATACGGCTTGATTGCGTTCCCGATATCCACCTGGTTTTTCAAGAGTCGTGCCTGTACGGCGTCTTTGTCTTCCAGCCCTGCCAAGGCGCTTACCATATAGGTGTGATCCCACAGCAAATGATCAATCCAGAGCCTGCGCATATCGCCCTGTAGTTTTACTTCTTTCGGCTTTATACATTCTGCCTGCTTTACATTTCCTTGCGATTCCTTGGCTGCTGCCATACCCGGCACACCAAGCAATGCCACGCAAATCATCAACAATGTTACTTTCTTGAGCATTGGAGTCATCTATTCCTTCTCCTTTTTGATAAGTATTAAATCCCGCTGTTATTTTGAGCAAATTTGGCTTTTTCATGCGTCCAACATATCATCCCTGCAAATTGACACTTTTCGGAAGCATCCTTATAGTTGTCTTATCAACAGTTGCCCTGACTGCCTAACCGAGGAGGTTTCGCAATGAAATTGGATGAGTATATTGGCGTCATCGTGAAACGAACGGATTTAAAACTGAACAACTATTATCAAAAAGTATGCAATCCGTATAACATCACCATCGATCAGTGGATGATTTTTGTCGTGTTATGGGAAGAAGAAGGTCTGACCCAGAACGAATTGGCAGATCGTACCTACAAGGACAAAACAAATATCGCACGGATGCTCTTTCTCATGGAAGAAAGAGGATTCATTCATCGCGAAACAGATAAAAAGGATCGTCGCTCCCTACGTGTCTATCTGACGGAAAAAGGGCGACTTTTAAAAGACGAGGTCCTTCCTCCCTCCATTGAAGCGTACGAGAAAACCATTGCAGGATTGACCGAAGAAGAAGTGAACCAATTTCGAAGAACACTCAATATCATTTATGAGAACGTAAAAAACTTGTAAAAACAAAAACCATTGCAGGCTGTCATTTTTTGTATATAATTAGTTGTTGTAGCAACAGTGTTTATAACAACTTTCAAGGCGAAATATATACAAAAAAGGAGTGAAAATGATGAGCACAGAAGGGATCTGGAGCACGCATTACCGGGCGTTGACGATTGGTATTATTATTGTGGTGACTGCTACAGCATTTGAAGGCTTGGCTGTCACGACAATCGCCCCCGGTCTTTCCCGAGAGCTACAGGGTGAGGATCTTTATGGATGGGTATTCAGCGCTTATTTGTTGGCTCAGCTGATTGGAACTGTAGTCACAGGTCAATTCGTCGATAGAAAAGGGCCTGCCCAGCCTTTTATTGTCACGATCGTGCTCTTTGCCCTTGGCATTGTAGTTGCTGCAATTGCGCCTGATATGCTTACTTTACTGCTTGGGCGAGTGATGCAGGGATTCGGAGCCGGTGCCTTGGTCAATTGTGTGTATACCATGATTACTTTGCGCTACCCTGATTCTCTTCGCCCTCAGATTCTTGCTGTCTTCTCCAGCGCTTATATCCTTCCAGGACTGTTCGGACCGTATGTCGCCGGGATTATTGCTGAACAGTTGTCATGGAGATATGTCTTCTGGTTGATCCTTCCCTTTATCTTTCTGTCTGCACTCTTAACCACCCCCTCTTTCCGAGGCTTACAACCGCCTAAAGCAAGCGCTGCAAACAATCGTAGTCTTCTCCTGCCCTTTTTCTTGGCCATTGGGACTGGTGCCTTGCTATTTGGACTCGGCAAAATTCCCTCGATCTACGGTTTCCTGCTATCCATCGCGGGTTTGCTCGCCCTCAGTGTGCCCTTATACAAGCTGATGCCTAAAGGAACGCTCCTCGCACGCTCAGGCTTACCTGCTGTCATCGCGTCTCGGGGTCTATTTGTCGCTGCCTATTACGGCACACAAACGTTTCTCGTCCTTGGACTCACTTCGATTTTAGGATTAACCGCCGACAAAGCTGGTTTAGCTGTTGCCTCCGCAGCAATTAGTTGGTCGCTGGCAGCCAATGTACAGGCAAAGCTGGACAAAAGAGATCAGGGGGCTGGTCGCAAAAAGCGAATTATCATCGGTCTCGTCATTATGCTCATCGGAGTCGCTTGCACCGTACCGCTGACGTTGATTCAACAAGACCTTTTGGGTATCGTGACCGCGATTGTTAGCCAGATCATTATGGGCTTCGGAATCGGTTTGGCTCACCCGACAAGCGGTGCTATTGCGTTTTCTCTGGCAAAATCCGGTGAAGAAGGAAAAGTATCTGCTGAACTATCTATCGCTGATACATTTACGCCTGCGATTGTTATTGGGGTGGGAGGCGCCATCCTATCTGTGATGACTGCCTTTGCGTTTTCACTTTCTGTTGGAATTACGGTTTCCCTGCTCCTTCAGACGTTCATCGTCATACTGGGACTGGTATCTGCTGCCCGACTGGCGACACGATCCGTACCTGTTCAAGAAAAAAGGACACCTTGAAAAAAGGTATCCAATACTTTTTTAGCTATGCCTCCGATGCCTATTTTTCAGGAGGCATAGCTTTCTTTTTTTGTCTAGAAATATACTGCTCGCCGACTTCAATCATCTGCTCCAAGATGGGCGCTACGCTCTTACCAAAGTCTGTAAGTGAGTATTCCACTTTTGGTGGCACAGTCGGGTACACTTGTCGTACTACGATTTCGCTGTTCTCCAGTTCTCGCAGCTGCACAGTTAGCACATGTCGAGATACTTCCGGGATCAGCCGTTGTAATTCTCCAAATCTTCTCGTGTCTTTGAGCAATTCATAAATGATTCGAGGCTTCCATTTTCCACTGATCAGCTGGAGCCCCACCTCGACAGGACATCCAAACTCGCCATCTTGATACGGCATCTCAGCCTCCCAACAGTCAGCTTTTTATGACTTAGTCATTATAATGTGCGTACTTTTCGCTTACATCGTCTCGAGCTATGCTTAACACGCAACTCAACGATACCAAAAAGGAGAGTTCCCATGCCATTCTCTCATCGCAATCAACCTGTCAAAAACCCGGAAGATATGAACCCCGCCTTCGCAGAAGCATTCAACACTGGCGACATCAACAATCTTCTTGCTCTTTATGAACCGCAGGCTATCCTCATAACCCAAGACAACGAGCAGAGCCACGGAGTTGAATCCATCCGCGCAACACTGGAGCAATTACTCCAAGTGCAAGGTACGATGGTTTCCGAGAATGTATTTTGTATTCCGTTTGAAAATATCGCTTTATTGCGGGCTCACTTTATCATTCATACCACAGATGACGCAGGCAACGCCATGAAAATAGAAGGCCATACATCTGAAATCGTGCGGAAGCAGCCAGATGGCAGTTGGCTGTATGTCATAGATCATCCATTTGGCGCGAATCCGCCTGTCATTCATTCTCCTGCTTAGACACGCAGTCCTTGAAAAAAGGGTGCCCCTCCCGTAGTGATACCTACGTGGGGACACCCTGCTCTATTCCATCGTGTAACCCTTACCCAATAATCTTGGTCTTCTTCGCATTCTCCATCGACTTTTCAATGATTCCGCTCAACGGACGCTTCAGCGCGAGTGCCACAAACAGGCTGATACCGATAAAGCCAAATAGTACGAATATATCCCGAATCGCCGTTTCCCAGAGAATGCCACCCACCCCTTCACGCAACAGGCTGATCGCATACGTGAAAGGCATGTATGGGTTCAGCGCTTGGAAAAACGGCGCGGTCATGCTGATCGGGAACGTACCGCCCGAGCTGGAGAATTGGAATACCATGAAAATAATCGCTATGCCTTTGCCCACGTTGCCGAAGACGGACACCAGCGTGTACGTAATCGTGACGAACACCAGGCTGACCAGCATACCAAATAACACAAACGGAGCTTTATCCGCTACATAGGCCCCGAGGATGTAAATATCACCAAGTGTGACGAACAACGCTTGAAATAACCCGATTGTCACAAATGTCCCCAAGCGACCGAGGTACAACTGATACGGCTTGTATACGCCGCCTGGATTTTCCGCATTCGGCTTCAGCAAGGAAATCAACAAGGTCGCGCCTACCCAGAGAGACAGCACACCGTAAAACGGCGACATGGCCGAACCATAATTCGGAATCGGGTATAGGCGGTTTTCCTTGATCTGCACGGGACTTGAGAGGAATTCGCTCTCTTTTTTAATGTCGCCGCGCAATAGCTTGGCAAGATCGGCGAAGTTGTTGTTCGCCTCGACTTCTCTCAGCTTGTCAGCCGCATGCCCAATGGCACTCTCCAGCTTAGGCAGATCGTCTCTAACCAATGCAGCAACTCTATGGACTCCTGTCTCCACTTCCGGGAGCTTGTAGCGCACAAAATCAGCCAGCTTGGTCAAATCTGCCTCCGCTTTGGGCAAATCGTTCTGGACAAATGCTGCCGCCTCGTTGAGCTTTTTCCCGATGGCAGGAAGATTGCTCTTCAGGAATGGCGCTGCTACGCGAATCGCATTTGCAAAAGCATCCGACTTGCTTCTGAGCGTTTGCGCGAGCTCGTGGACGTGCGCCCGTATTTGCGGCATCTCCTGATGGATTCGTTTCAATTCTGCCAATCCCAGCTCCAAGCCCGTCTTTGTCTCTTGGAGAATCGCTTCGATATCCGGAAGTTTTTCTTGGGCCTTATGCAGTAGATCGGCAGATTCTCCTGTGATCACCTTTAGCCTGTCAATGCCCTCGGATATTTTCGGGACGATTTCGCTATCGTAACGGGACAGGATGTCTCCCAATTCCGCGCTAGTGTTTTTCGAGAGCTGATTCAGGCTCTCTACCAAATCTTTCGCAGGCTGTTTGCCGTTTTCCAGCGCGCTTGCAATCATGCCGAGAATCTCGATTTGCCGGTTCATTCTGTTCTCAATCGTACGCAGCCGCTCTGCGAAATGACTCAGTGGCTGTCCTGGAATATAACTGTTTACTTTCTCTACAATCGATGCGGTATGCCCCAAAACATTCGCAGCCCTGGATAACCTGTCTTTCACGGCATTTACCTCACTGGCAGTAGGCAGGCGATCCGGATTGATTTGCAGCAGCCTGTCCGTAAGCTGTGTGAGGGCATCCGCGGCTTGCTGGGCTAAGATGAGATTTTGCTTGATCAGCGGTGCAATCGTTTCAAAGGCACCGTCATGCTTCGCAAAAAAGTCATTGAGCTGATCGGCAACAGACGCGCCCTTATCAGTCAGATCAGCGATACGCGGCAACGCATCTTGAGCAGCCGAAAC
The DNA here is from genome assembly GCF_021270385.1 of Brevibacillus sp. AF8. NCBI lineage: Bacteria > Bacillati > Bacillota > Bacilli > Caryophanales > Paenibacillaceae > Brevibacillus > Brevibacillus sp. AF8. The sequence goes on from NZ_JAGQDN010000007.1 coordinate 56,340, forward strand.
GATCTCAATGGCCTGACTCGCTTTTTCTGTGGCTGTAGTCACTGCGTTTGCCACTTTATCAAAATTTCGATCCAGCTCTTCAATTCGTCCAACGGCTTGCTCAATCACCGGCAGCTTGTCTTCCATCCCGATAATGACAGACGCGGCCTCATTGATTTTCGGCCAGTTTTGCTGAATTTTGAGGACGGCCTGCCCTGCTTGATTGATCTCGGGGATTCTTTTTTCCACTTCCAGAATGATCTGCGCTTTCTCGTGAATCTTGGGAAGTTTCTTCTCAATCTCCAGTACTTTTTGCCCTGCGGCATGAATCTCAGGCAGGCTTTTTTCCAATTGGAAAACGCCACTCTCGATTTTGCGGATGGTCGGCAATTGCTCTTCAATTTTAATGCCGATCTCTGTAAGCTTCGTGAGCAAGGCTTCACTGACGCTTTCCGTAAAACTCTCGTTGATCTGCTTGGCAATCGCCGAAACACCTGATGAGGTGATTTTGGGTGCGACGGCGTTCACTTTTTCATTGACCGTATAGATCACTTCGGGCTTGGTCAGGTTGCCATGAACAATTCCCGTGATTCTTGTGGAAAAGTCAGCTGGGATCAGGATGCTGGCATAATAATCGCCCCGCTCCACGCCTCGTCTGGCCTCTTCTTTGTCCACGAAGGTCCATCCTAGTTTCTGGTTGTTATGCAAGCTCTTTATGAGCTCGTCTCCGATGTTGACCTTTTTATCGTCAACCATAGCTCCCTGATCCTCGCTCGTCACTGCCACCTTGACCCCTTGCGTATTGGCGTAAGGGTCCCATACTGATTTGATGTTGATCCAATCGTATAAACAAGGAATGAGAATGATGGCGATGATCAGAAAAATCCCGGTCGGGACCTTGAAAATGTTAATCCAGTCCGTTTTGTAAATCTTCCATATAGACCGCATGTATGTACCACCTAGTAGGAAAGAATGAGTGAAGCATGACACTTACATGACAGTTTACCATGAAAGGAAATGGTCGGGAATGAGTCTGCCACTAGTAGCATGAGCCGCTGTACGCTAAATTATGATGAAAAAAGCCCAACCATCACTGGTCAGACTCTTCCTAGTAAATCGGTCTTTCTATTTTCTCACTTTCAATGTGTACTCGCTTGTATGACCATCGTTTTCGGCGACAATCGTCACTTCAGTTTTGTCCGGTGTATCTTCATGGACGGTTACCAAGCCATCCTCGCTGATCTCAGCATATTCGGCTTCCACGACAGTGTAAGTGGTTCCTGTGCTTTCTTTGGTCATGTCTCGTTTGCTGCGGTCCGTCATGGTAGCCGATACGCTCATTTGAACCGTACTACCAGGCTTTACTGTACTCTTTTTGGCGGACAGGCTGATACTCTTGACCTCTGCAATCGTGAACGTCACTTTGGTCGATTTTTCTCCGTTGCTCACCTTGATGGTAACTTTTTTGCCAGTTCGCGCATCCTCGGAAACCTCGATCAAGCCGTTTTCATCAACCGTGACGCCACTGTTGTCAGATTCATAGACGGTACCGCTCTCTCCATCAGTCAAATCCTGCTCGGTGCGGTTCGAAAACCATCCGGTTACCTCGAGCTGGAGACTCTCACCCGGCAACAGGGATGCCCGGCTTGGTGTCACGTTCACTCTTTGCAGACCCGTATTTGCTACCATATAGATACCCGGCTTCTCGATTTCGAAGCTTGCCCGGTCACCCGTTTTGATCACATCTACTGTTTTGCCTTTGGAGGTCTTGAGGACGTTCCATACTCGCTTCGATTCATCATAGTACTGAGGCGTCAAATATTTTTCCTTGTGCTCGTACGGCAGAATCATGCGGACAGTCTCGCTGTCAAAGCGCTTGAATTCCTTGTTGTCTGCTTCCAGACGAACCTCGTACATATCGCTGGCATTGCCTGATTTCGAAGGCTTTTTGATGTTTTCCGGCTTCGAGAGCTCGACGCGGATATCCGCACCGTCATTCTCTTTAAGAAGCTCTGTGGACAGCCACACACCTGCGTCTTCCTTGTTCACTAGGGCCACATTGATTTGCTTTTGTCCCAAAGCATCTACCAGATCACCACTTAGTGTCATGGAGGATTTTTCTTCTTCCTCCGATTTTTTCGCTGCACGAACTTCATGGCGAGCGCGATCCATGCGAATCTCGATTGTCTTCTCCAAGCCAAACAGCGATGCTTGCTTGTCCAATGCTGTCTCGATGTCCTCTACCGCTTGGGCAAAACGTTCGATCTGAGCGACTATCTCCTCTGTGTTTTCGGTATCGTCTGCTTCAATTGTGCTGACCTGTGCCAAAAGTTCAGTGATGGGTTCTTTCAGCTTTTTCACCCATTTTTCAGAGAGATCGTCTTTATCCAGCTTGGCAAGCGTCGTCTCTGCTACATGAGCCATGACTTTGACTGCTTGCTCCCATTGTTCTTGATCGTTTTTCTCGATCTCATCTACAACTGGCAAGAAAGCGTCCTTCAACAGCGAGTAGGTCTGTTCTAACACTTGATCCTCATCGACGATATCCTCTTTCCACTTGGAAACCATCGCTGCCAAGACAGTATCTGTTGAATCGGAAACCAATGCAAGATGCGTAGAATCACTGAGCTGGTCGTCCTTGATCAGCTTGGACAATTGCTTGATCGCATTCTCTGCTTGCTCCTCTACTACATCCTCATCTGTCGCGTTCTTCATCACCTCTGCAGCAGCACGATTCGCTTGGCGCAACTGCTCATCTGGCGTGAGTACAGGCGGATCTACCGGTGGTGTGACTGGTGGTACTTCGGTAAACGCATCCTTCAATGCTGTTTGGGCAAAGTCCGCTGACTCTGTGTCCTTTTGCTTGGAAAAAGCGAGAATTTTCGTCGCGCCATTCGGGATCGCCGTACCATTCGGGATCGCATAGATGACCTTTTCGCCTGTCTTGGCTACAGATGCGATTGCAGATTGCCCGGACAGCTTGCCTTCTTCGTTCCCCCAGTAGAGTACATACTCGTCTATGTTCGCTTCATTTGCCGCAGGAGTGATCGTGACGTCCCCGCCAATCACACCTTTATTCTTGTCCGCATCGGTAAAGGATACTGCCTGTGGTCCTTGCGCCTGCGTCTCATCGACAATCGTAAAGGTAACTCGACCGAGTTCAATATTGTCGTTATCTGAGCGATATTCAGCTTCCCCGACATAAATCGCATCGTATTTGCCCGGAGCGAGCTTCAAATCCTTGAATGAGACCGTTCCATTCGGTTGCTTCACGCCGCTCGTCTTTTGCTGCGCGATTGCTTTTATATTTTTGCCCAACTTCGTGCCTGTAGGGAAAATTCCAATCCAGTCTTCTCTTACCGAGTTCGTGTAACCCACCTCAATCGCTTCTGACGACAGGTACTTCTCTTTCGCCATCTGAACCGTAGGATTACTCAGGGTCAAATCTGGATCGGAAGAAGGGTCTACCACTGGAATTTTCTCGAATAGATCGATTTCATATTGGGCGTTGGCGATCCATGTGTCGTTTTTAAAATCTCTGCCTTTTACCCGGACTTTATCTCCGTAAACTTCCACGAAAAAGCCTTGGCTTCCGTCCTTGCCTGTATTGGCGTCTGTCCACAAATAAGAGGTAGCGCCCGCATTAAACATCGTGGCGTATTTGGCGTTGTACATCGTATCCTTCGCACCCAACTCCCAGTGTGTATGTCCACTGAACAGGAAAGCGCCAGGATGCTTCGCCAGGATCGTTTTCAATTCCGTATCTTGTCTGACACCGTACCAGTAATTGCTTTTGAGATAGCCATCATTGGCACCGGCTACCGTGTTCTTCAACGGCTGGTGATGGAAAATGAACGTGGGCTTGCCTTGGGAATCAGCCAGCTTCTCGTCGAGCCATTTCAACTGCGTTTCCGACAGGTAGGAGAAGTCCTTCAGCCCTTTTTCTGTCCCAAGGAAAATGAATTGGTAGCCGTTAATCCACACATTGTAGTAGCTAGACTTCATGTTGGTGTACTTGTGGAACAGCTCCGAAAATTGTGTCCAGTCCCCCCAGCGAACATCGTGGTTCCCTTGGACAAAATACGTTTCTGGGAGTTGGTCCTTGTACATGTTAAAAATCCGGGCCAGCTCCATATATTGCGCTTCGGTTCCGTTCTCGGTATTGTCCCCGATGGTCATGAGTCCGTCACTTTCCGGATTCAGCGCAATCATATCTTTGAAGGCATCTTCAAGGTTTTTATTATGAACGTGATCCTTGCTGGTTTGCACATGCATGTCTGTGATGACTTCAAAACTGACCAATGGCTTCTCTTTCACCATTCCAGGGATTGTAATCTCAGCGCTCGCAGTCGTTTCACCCGCAGTTGAATCCGAGTAAGCAAGGAGCTTCGTCGCGCCCTTCGGAATGACCGTGTTCGCTGGGATTGTATAGGTCGCATACGTTTCACTTGGCGTAGTTGGAGGCTCCACTTGTGCGATGATTTGCTCTCCTGGCAGCTTTCCTACATCATTTCCCCAGTACAGATTGTAGTGAGTCACATTCGCAGGATCGGCAGGAATTTTGATTTTCACATCGCCCGCGATCTGGTCTGTATCGTCATCTGTATCGACAAAAGTAATGCCCGCAGGAGGATTCAAGGTAATGATCGAAAAAGGCGCACGCTGAAAAATGTTGTAGCCATCATTTTGCATATACAACGCTTCGTACTCACCTGCTGGCAATGACTTCGTAAAGTTCATCGTACCGTTTGGCTGACCGGCTGCACTCGTGTATTGCCAAGTAAGGGAAGGGTTGCTGCCCTGTGGAATGGCACCAGCATTATACAGTCCGATCCAATCCTTTAGAGAAGCTCCTGTATACGACAAGGAAATCGGTTGACCATACAAATAGGCTTGCTTGTCCATCGTGACGGTTTGCGCTCCTGCTGCCTGAACGCCCTGGATCAAAAAAGGTTGAGTCATTCCCATAAAGGCAACCGTAACACCCAGTACCATCGACATCGTTTTGTTTATCACTTTCATAATAAAAGCGCACCTCATTTCGATCAGATTGATAGAGTCCGACTGATGATTTTTACACGACCTTGCTGCTGACTTTCAGACCATTGACACCAATCACAATGAGTGACTTCCCTCATTCATGCCGTGATGCCTCTACCTTCAGCTGCGCGTAGGAGGAAATCACCGCTTCTGCTTCCTCCAGGATTTGTATCCGGTCAGAAGAGTCTTCCTTGCTTACAATGCCAATGGTCACAAAGACCCCTGCACTTTTCCCCATGCGTATGTCGCCGCTCGTATCACCGATGACAGCGACTTCTCTCGGCTTCAAGCCCAGTTGAGTACAGGCTTTTACCACCATGTCCGGATAAGGCTTGCCACGCTCTACCTGATCATTCCCGATAATGACCGGAAAATAAGAGCGAATGCCCATCCATTCCATGTGCTTGATCGCTTCCTCTGTTTCATCTGCGGTTACAATCCCCATAAACATTCCGTGGCTGCGACATTGTTCGAGAAACGGGATCAGCCCCGGAATCGGATAGGCAGGACGAGTCTGGTCCATATCCTGATAGGCTCGTTCCTTGCACTTTCGGGCAAGTTGTATTGATTCTCCCCACGATAGTCCCTGGCGATATCCCTGCCATGCCAGGATCGCAAGCAAATCACCTGTCGAGCCCATCGCTAACGGACCATTGATGTTGTAGTCGCATACGTGCCCATCTTCGTCGTTTACAGTCCCCCACAGTTCTGCAAGAGGGGCGATCTCGGTCGGCCGTGGAAGCTGGTTGGCAAAATGACGATAGACGGATTCACTCCAGTACCCCCAGAGCCTCACAAACTCCAGCAAAGTACCATCCTTATCGAACAAAATCGCTTTGACCGTATATCTCTTGTTGTTAACAAGCAAGTCGGGCATCTTATCCACCTGCATTCCATTTATCATCGGATATGGCTTTACTCTTTCGTCCTGACGAGAAGCGCATCCGTTCTTTTCTGAATCTTGCCTGAAACCCACATGATCGCGGTACGTACCAACAGATTCGCCACGATGATTAACGTAGACATCGCAGCAGCTTGCGCGATATCGCCCGAGTCCTCCTTGTTCACTATCGCAACCGCAGCCGGTTTCAGGTCCGGTGCATACAAGAAAATAATGGCCGAGACCGTCACCATGCTGTTGATGAAATAGTAGAGGAACACTTCCAAAATCGTCGTCAATGACAGCGGAACTGTGACCCGCAGCAATGTCCGATACCAAGGCACATTCATTGATTCCGATGCAGCCTCGAACTCACGATCCAGCTTCTTGAGACCGGACGTCATCGTCAGGAAGGAAACCGAGTAGAAGTGAACGATGTTGCACAAAATGACGATCCAAATCGTGCCGTAAATGCCGTGCAGCGGTTGATTCGGATTGTTGAAAAAGAATACGTAGATCAAACCGAGCACGAGTCCTGGCAGCGCGAGCGGCAGCATAGACAGAAAATACGCTGACTGACGCAGCAAACGATGCCCGCGTGACTTCTCGATGAGATACGCGAACAAAAAAGTAGCGACTGTGCCGATCAAAGCCGTAGCCGAGGCAATAAGCAAGCTCGTCACAAACGGTCCTTCTCCATCCAAAAAGTCTTCATAGTGCGCAAAGGAAATGGATAGATTGTACGGCCACACTTTTACAAGAGAGCCGTAAACAGCAACCAGGATGATTCCGATGATCACAGCGGAAACGGCGGAGCAAAGCGTGTAGAACAACCCATCCCGCAGTTTGTTGCGTTCAATTCGGTAAGGGGTAGACTTCGCACTCAACCAGCCGCTCTGTTTGCGCTGGGAGATGCGATCGATCACAAATGAAATGACGGCTGGTATCAACAGCAGCACCCCAACGGCCGCACCCATTTGCATGTTTTGTTGCCCGATCACCTGCTTGTACAAATCTGTCGCTAGCACGTTGTACTGCCCTCCGACCACTTTGGGAGCCCCGAAGTCGGTAAAGGTCAAAACGAAGCAGACAAAAATGGCACTGATCAGCGCAAACCTCGTACCCGGTACCGTGACCGTCCAAAATCTGCACCACTTGGACGCTCCAAGCGTCTCTGCTGCTTCATACATCCGGTAATCAGCACTTGCGAGTGCCACTGACAGCATCAGAAACGCCTGTGGAAACGTATAGAGCACTTCCGCCATTACAATCCCGATAGGCCCGTAGAGCTCAATGCGGAATTCCGGCAATAGCCCAAAAAATCCGGTAGAAATCAGCCCTTGATTGCCAAACAGGTAGGTCAGCGCCAAGCCGTGCAGCATAGAGGGCGCGAATAGCGGCAAGAGCGCAACAGATCGATAAAACCATTTGCCGCGGATCGCACTTCTCTCCAGTGCGTAAGCAAATCCGAAGCCTAACGTAACGGAGATGATCGTCGTGACCGTCGACACCTTGATGGAATTCCACAATGACATCACGAGGGCCGGCGTCGAGAAGTAATTCGCAAAGTGCATGAACCCGATGAAGTTTCCGTTTTGATCGGTAACTGCCTTGATCACCAGCTCACCAAGCGGCAACAGGATGGCGAACAACAGCGCAATGGTCATACAGATGATAATTGCGTTTTGGCTCCATTGGTTGGCGTCCGGTCGTATTCGTTTTAACCAGGTGTCCATATTCTGTGCGCTCCTTAGCCAACAGCCAGGTCTGCCGTATCATCAAAACGGATGACATGCTCTGGCGGCAGGGTGAAGGCAATTTTTTGATCGGGCCAAACATGATGAGACACCATTGCATGTGCCGGGACATCAATCGTGACAAACTGTTGCAACAAAGTACCTTGTGAGCCGATCAACTCTGCCACAATGCGGTAATGCGTACCGCGATATTCCAGCTCGCGCACGATTCCTTGTCTGCCTTTTTCATGACCGTCACGCAGCAGCTGAACATGCTCCGGACGGATGGCGAGCATAGCCTGATCCGAGTGCTTATCCGACTGGATAAAACTAATGGCTCCGATAAAATCAGCGACAAATGGTGTTTTGGGACGCTCGTACACTTCTTTTGGCGTACCGACCTGAATGATGCGCGACTGGTTCATAACCACGATGCGATCCGCCATCGTCAACGCTTCCTCCTGATCGTGCGTCACCATGATCGTCGTCATCCCGAATTGATGATGGAGCCGACGAATCTCGTTCCTGAGTTTGGCACGAACCTTGGCGTCCAGCGCAGATAATGGCTCGTCCAAGAGCAAGCAGTCCGGCGAAAAGGCCAAGGCCCTCGCCAGTGCTACCCGCTGCTGCTGCCCTCCTGATAATTGAGCCGGGACTTTGTTGCGATGTTCTCCCAGCTCCACCAGATGAAGCATTTCCTCTACCCGATCAGCAATTTGTGCCTTGGAGAAGCGATTACGCAATCCGTAAGCAATGTTTTCACTGACCGTCAAATTCGGAAACAAAGCGTATGATTGAAACATCATGCCAAAATTCCGTTTCCCTGCTGGCAACGAGGTAATGTCTTTCCCGGCAATGACGACGCTCCCTTGATCCGTTTTTTCCAGTCCTGCAAGGATGCGCAACAACGTTGTTTTACCGCAGCCGCTCGGTCCGAGCAGACAGATGAATTCATTCTTGGCAATGTCCAGTTGAATTTCCTGAAGCGCCGTGTGCTTTCCAAATCGCTTGGCGAGATTGCGTAATGACAAATAGCCTTGCTCCATCACAAATGCCCCTTTATTCTTTACTTTTTCGGTTCAGCCTTGGAGCCGTACTTCTGCTCCCACTCTTTCAAAATGCCTTCGCGGTCTCTTGCTGCTTGGTACAAGTCCAGCTTGGTCAGCTGCGATACAGGATCTTGTTTGTAGCCTTCCGGAATTTGACTTCCTTCTTGCTTGATGCTCAAAATCGCGTAGTTTTTGTTGTATTCCTTCATCGGCTCATCGCTGATCGCCCAGTCGAGGAACAATTTTGCTTCCGGCTTGATGTCTTTTTTATTTACGAGCGCGCTTGCTTCCATATCCCAGCCCGAGCCTTCTTTCGGGAACACGACTTCGACTGGCGCTCCTTTTTTCTGTTCGTTAATGCCGCTGTATCCATAAGAGATACCGATTGGCGCTTCACCAGAGGACGCCATCTTCGCCGGCTTGGAGCCAGAGTGCGTGTATACCATCATGTTTTCATGCAGCTTGTCCATGTATGCCCAAGCCTTGTCCTTGCCGTACAACTGATGCAGGGCGTTGACGGTCAAGTAGCCCGTTCCAGAAGAAGCAGGGTGAGGCATGGCGATCAAGCCTTTGTATTCTGGTTTGACCAAATCTTCGTACGACTGTGGGATCGCCAGATTGCGTTTTTCCATCTCTGCTTTGTTGACAATAATGGCTGTCTCCCAAATATCCATGCCTACCCATTTTGGCGGGTTGGCCTTGTCTTTGAATTCAGGCAGTACACGATCTACGCCTTTGGGAGCATATGGCGCAAGCATTTGCCTATCATCCATCACCAAGAGACTCGTGGCAGCCAGTCCCCAGATCACATCAGCCTGCGGGTTGTCCTTCTCGGCAATCAGCTTGGCTGTCATAATGCCAGTGGAGTCACGAACGATGTTTACTTTGATATCCGGATACTGCTCTTTAAAAGAAGTCAGGTACGTCTTGATCTGTTCATCTTCAATTGCCGTGTACACATTGATTTCTCCAGATGCGTTAGACACAGCAGCCTCCGAACCGGTTTGCCCACTGCTCGATGCTGTTCCCTCTGTCTTCGGTGCTCCGCAGCCTGCCAACAAACTCGTAACGACCAACGTTGTTGCCATCACATTCCACTTGATTTTCACGATGATTCTCCTCTTCTGAAAGAAAGTATCGGATAAAAACATCCTGCGTTCAAAAATTATTGTACATTCGCATTGTGTTCCGCCCATGAAACCACTGTTAATTGAGCATTAAGATTACGTAAATACTCCTAACAATAGCTTTATCACTGTGTAGGAAAACTTTTTGCTATAATAGAAGCAACATACAAAAAGAATTGAACGAAAATGATGATGACGGTGGCACGAGAGGGAAGTGAATATTGCATGTCTTTGAACGAGGAAAATGTACTTGAAGAAAAACGCCTTCATATTCGTAAACAAATGATCGAAGCCATTGCAGAAACAATGGACTTGTATGGGGCTACTCATTCTTCGGGTCAGCTGTACGGTGTCATGTTCTTCGAGAATCGTCCGATGACGCTCGACGAGATGAAAACACAGATGAACATGAGCAAAAGCAATATGAGTTATGCGGTGAGATCCTTAATGGAATCCCGTATGGTCAAAAAGCTCGAGGAAAAGCAGGAACGAAAAGAGCTGTATGCGGCGGAGACCAATTTCTTCACAGCGTTCCAAAACTTTTTCACATATAAGCTGCAACGAGAAGTCGATGTGATGACCGGTGCCATCGATCAGGCACTACCTGAATTAACCGAGCTGATCCTTCAGGAAAGTATCTCTGATGAGGAACGAAAGCTCGCTCTCCAAGATTTGCATAAGCTCAGACATGCAAAAAAGTATTACGAGTGGTTGCAAAATTTTGTGTATGCCTTGGAACAAGGTGCTTTTTTCGAAGAGGAGCCCGAATAAAAAAATGCCATCTTTCTCTCCAAAAGCTAGAGGAAAAGATGGCTTTTCTTTTTACTTTCTCTTCTCTTGACGCACCAAATACAAGAAGTACGGAACACCGATGACCGCAGTCACGATACCCGCGGGAATCTCGAGCGGAGGATTCAGTCCCCTCCCCAATGCATCTGCAATGACGAGAATCAACGCGCCCAAAACCGCCGCACCCGGCAACAGATAACGATGCTGATGACCGAACAGCTTTCTCGCCATATGTGGCGCAATTAATCCCACAAAGCCAATCGAGCCAATTGCCGCTACACATGCGCCTGCCAAGGCAACCGCGAGTAACAAGAGCATATAGCGTGTTCGCACGACATTCAATCCGAGCCCCGTAGAGCTTCCTTCATCCAGACTGATAATGTCCAGCTTACGATGCAGGGCAAAGCTAATCGGAATGAATACGAGCAGCCACGGCAGCAAAGCGTAAATTTCATCCCAGCCTTTCCCCCACAAGCTCCCTGCCAGCCAGACAAGAGAATCATTGGCTTGCATCGGATACTTCACCATAATGAATTCCGTCAACGCTTGGCAGATTGCCCCTACTCCCATGCCGACCAAGGCAAACGTAGTTGGCTGTGCACCGCTTTTCCGAGCGAAATAGATGAGGGCAATCGCTACCGCTAATGCTCCCAAAAACGCGACAATCGGGAGAAGAAGTGGCGAAGCCAGCGGAAACAAAATGATGACCACAACCGCGAATAAGCCCGCCCCTTTGGTTACCCCTACGACATCCGGAGATGCCAACGGATTGCGGATCATTCCTTGCAAAATCACACCAGCGATCGCGAAGCCCGCTCCGGCAAGAATCGCGAGCAGCGCCCGCGGCAATCGATAGTTTTCAATCATAAATGTAAGCGACGAAGGTTCGCCCATGATCACTCGGATCATTTGATCAGGGCCGATAAAAATCGGGCCGATCCCCATGCTAAGCAACGCTGCCACTATGACCAGGGCCCCGAGGCCAACCAGAAGCAGGGTGTTTTTTCGCGAACTCATACCATTTCCCTCCCCTTTTTTCTCGCCAAGTAAAGGAAGAACGGGGTTCCCAGGAGAGCCGTTACAATTCCTACAGGAGACTCAAACGGATAGGAAATCAATCGAGCCAGTACATCGGAGATTGTCACCAGGACAGCACCACCAAGCGCAGACACAGGGATAACGACCCGATAGTCCGAACCCACGAGCCTCCTTGCGATATGCGGAACCATTAATCCGACGAAACCAACAGCTCCGGCGACAGCAACAGAGGCGCCTGCCAAAATAACGACCACAACATAAGACAGCAGTCGGACGCGGGCGATTTTTTGTCCCAACCCCATCGCGACTTCCTCCCCCAGTCGAAACACTGACAATGAGCCGGACAGCCAGATCGCCAGCAGGAGTCCCGCTATCGACCATGGCAAAATCAATTGCACATCCGTCCAAGCCACTCCGCTAATAGAGCCAGACAACCAGTACAATACATTCGAGATGTGTTCGTTAAAAATGATAATTCCCTTCGTAATGGAGGTGAGCAGCAGGTGGATCGCCATTCCTACCAAAGCAATCTTGAGATTGGTCATCCCGCGGGAAGCTGCGAATCCAAAGACAACAAGTCCCCCGACTATCGCTCCAGCAAAGGCAAAATAGATGAGATTGGCTTTCCCGATATCCGGTAAAAACACAATCGCGAGTACAACCACCAAACAAGCCCCCGCATTCACGCCAAATACTTGCGGGGATGCCAGTGGATTGCGGGTAACGGCCTGCATCACGGCTCCTGCCACAGCCAAATTCGCCCCAATGATAGCTCCCAGCACAGCTCTCGGAACGCGGATGGTCTGGAAAATCAAGAGCTCTTTGGAGTATTCACCCGGTAACCAATGCGTCACTAATGATCGAATTTGCAGCGAAGCTACTCCGGTAAACAAGCTCAGCAACAAACCAATGAACAAGAGGATTGCCAAGCCGATCGCAATGAGGACGAAAGTACTTTTTCGTTGTCGTGTCGTTGTTTTCTGCAATACAAGCCACCTCGATCAACTACGACGTGCAGGAACACGGAAAAGACCAGATCAGCGATCGGTCTCTTCCAGGATTTGCATCGTATGTTATTTTTCTTTGCTATATAAGAGATTCACTGCCTCTTCTACAATGCGTTCCGCAGATTTCAGCCCACGATAGCGCGTCCAGAGGTCACGATTTACTTTGTGTACTTCTTGATTTTTGACAGCGGTGATATTGTTCCAGAGCGGATTTTGCTTCCATTCGTTCAACAGCGCGTCGTCGGCTTCCGCCAGGAAAATCACATCTGGATCCCACTGCACCATTTGCTCCAGGCTGATTTTTACTGTTGGTTCTGGCGCATCTTGAATGGCATTTTTGATTCCAATCATTTCGAGCAACTCACCATCAAACGATTTCGCCCCATGTGCAGACAGCGAATCTGCGCGGAATACTCCCAGCATGACTTTGCGGGAATCCTCAGCCGGTACCTTCTTTTTAAACTCTGCGATGATCTCCTTGTGCTTGATCAGGCGCTGTTCTGCTTCTTTTTGCTTGTTCAACGCTTCTCCAATCGTGGCAAACGAGCTCAAGTTTTCCTGATACGTCGAGTTGCGGCTTTTCAAAATGATCGTCGGTGCGATTTTTTGCAAATCCTTGTAAATGTCCTTGTGGCGATTCAAATCACCGATAATCAAATCAGGCTGCAACGAGCTGATGACTTCCAGACTCGGCTGCTGGCGTGTCCCCACAGGGGTATACTCGATTTTTTTGCCGATCAATCCTTCTACGTCCTTATCCTTTTCCTGCGCGATTCCTACAGGCGTCACTCCCAGCTCCCATAACCCGTCTACAAAGGAGTACTCCAACGCGACGACTCTTTTCGGGTCTCCGGTAATTTCCGTTTCGCCCAACTCGTGTTTCACGATGCGCTTTTGTGCGGTTTGCGCACTATCTTGACCTGCTGCTGGCTGTTTTTGCTCTGCGCTGCCACACCCGGTCAGTAATACCGTACCTGCCAGTGCAAGCGTCCAAAACATATAGCCGAGACGCTTCATTCCGTTTGTTTGCTTCATTTTTGTCCCTCACTTGATGTAATTGATAATGATTATTATTACCGATAAATTGCGTTTTTTATTGTAACAATCCGCTGCCGCAAATGAAACATTATGCTTATTAAACCTTTTACCGCAATAAAAGTGATTAACGTCATTTTGTTCACGCTCTGCCATTACGAAAAAAAGCCGTTACGCCTGAACCATCGACGTAAACGGCTTTTCGCCACGATGCTATTTGTTGTTTAGCGTATGACTTACTTCCGTCTTCAAGCTCAGCTTCTCTAATGCTTCCTTGGCAGGCGCATGATTCTCCGCCATAGCCAGCGCCATCCGATAAGCAGCCATAGCCTCTTCCACTTGACCCAATCCTTCGTAGCAAAGCCCTTTGTAATACCAGGCGTGAAAACTTCCCGATCCCTTCAAGGTCAGATGCCGAATGTTGCTCTCACCTAGCTCCAGGCAGTGATCGAACGTCATCAATGCTCGTTTGTAGTCCTTTTTCAAATATTGAATGATCCCTTTGTACAAATGTAAATCAACGTAGTCAGGATAAATCTCGATTGCCTTTTCAATTCCTGGCCACGCTCCCTCAGCACTGCCCATCGAGATCAATGTAGAGTATTTGAGCTTATAAAGGAGCGAAGGAGGCATCATATGGTTTTCGAGAAACCCGATAATAGACAGATTCACGAACTTGAACGTCTTCTCATGCTCCTGGATACGTGAGAATTCACTGGCAAGATGATACTCAATCCATGGAGAGTGGCCTTCTTTTTCCAATTCCTTCATGAGTAGTTGAATATTGCGCTCGAATTTGTTCTTTCTGCCAGTACATTCATTCAGGTAGCCGTAATGGTATATCCGTACAGGCAAGATTGGAATGTGGAAATCCTCGGTCAGATTGGGAAGAACCTCTTCTACGTTGAGCGTTTCGTGGATCGGAAAATGGAAGCGAAAACCGATGCCATTGCGAAACAAACGTGAGTGAGCGATATGAAAAGCATCGTCTTCATTTATTTCATCTCCAATGTAATTGATTAGATGGATATAAAAAAGAGAATCTTCTTGACCGCGAAGCAGCTCCTTTAAGTTCTTGCTGTCTTCCTGATTCATTTCCTCATCGGCATCCATCCACAAGATCCAGTCGCCTGTTGCTTTTTCCAGTCCAAAGTTTCGCGCTTCTGCGAAGTTATCCTGCCACTCATACAAGTGCACGACCGCTCCGAATGACTTGCCTATCTCTACCGTTTTGTCGGTACTCCCCGTGTCTACGATAATCATTTCATCCACAAGATCTTTCACGCTTTCCAAGCACTTGTGAAGGCACTTTTCTTCGTTTTTTACAATCATACATAAGGAAATTTTGGGCGCCTCAGACATGATGCTCATCTCCTTTTACACACATCACTGAGATCGTAGTCTATCCCCCCTTTACTCTATGAGTGGACTGCTTTTTTCAGAACGGTGCCATTTCCTTGGCTTTCGAACCTTTTCCTGGAGCAGCGCATAGGTAGTTGTAGGCAGATATCACAAAGAAAGCAGGGATCGTATCCATGCATGACTCATGTCCTTTGTGCAACAGTACTCAGGTGGCGCTTTTCCACCAGTACTCTACCTTCTCACTCCTAACGTGCAAAGATTGTGATCTCGTTTTTCAACCTCACCTCGACCAAGTCAACGTGACACAGCTGGTTGCAGACATTTATGACGCGAGTTGGGTCTCCATGCGGGATCAATACGCCAAGAATACATTTACGGAACACGCGATCTTCCATACATTGCTGCTCGATATGTGGTTTGCGGAAAAAGGGAAGCTGCTCGAAATTGGTCCAGGAACAGGAGAGTTGTTATTCCTTGCTCGTGAGGCTGGGTGGGAGGTTGTTGGGGTAGAACCGTCACAACAATCATGCGCATACGCCCAAGACAGGTATGGGTTACAACTGGTTCATTCGTTGTGGAACTCCGCCGTGCTCGCCCCCGAACACATTGGTACATTTGATGCCATCGTTTTTTGTCACGTCTTTGAGCATATTTCGCATCCGAAGCAATACCTTGAAGAATTGAAAGGGTTTCTTAAACCAGGAGGAAAAATCATTTTTAGCGTGCCGAACAAAAACTCGTTCACCAATAAATTGTTTGGAGTGTATTCCCCGCTGTATACCGAGAACGACCACCTCTTTCATTACTCCCGTGACAATCTAATCTCACTCCTTCATCAGGGTGGCTGGGAGGTTCTCTCCATCTTTTCTCGAGAAGAAACGAACCGATTGGAAAACCATCTGCGCAAGACCACGCAAACAACTTTGCCGATTCAGGACATCATGAAGCTAGCCGTGAATCTTCAGTCGAACTTCCAGGGCCATGAAATCTTCTGCATTGCAACACGACAAGCGCAGGAGGTGCAGCACATAGATGACCAGAGCCAAACTAACTCTTTCCATGATTGTGAAAAATGAAGGCAATCGCTATTTGAGACGAGCACTGGAAGCACATAAAGACTTTATTGACGCAGCCGTCATCATCGACGATGGCAGTATGGATCATACCGTGGATCTCTGTAGAGAGGTTCTCAAGGGCATTCCTCTTCATCTGGTTCAAAACGCTACCTCTCAGTTTTCCAACGAGGTCGCCTTGCGCAAACAACAATGGCAAGAAACGATTCAGACTGATCCGGGATGGATCTTGAATCTGGACGCCGATGAACTCATGGATAGCTCCTTCCCCTCGAAAGTCTCCGAGATTTTGGAACAGCAGACATACGAGGTGATCTACTTTCGTTTGTACGATATGTGGAGTGACACGCATTATCGCGAAGATGAGTATTGGAAAGCCCATCATTACTATCGTCCTTTTATGGTCAAGTACCGCCCTGACTTCCCATATTTATGGAGGGAAACCCCTCAGCATTGCGGCAGATTCCCTCTCTCGATCCACCAGTTCCCTTACCTGTGCCATCCGTCACGCGTGAAACATTTTGGCTGGGCCCGACTCGAAGACAGACAAAGCAAATACAACCGTTATCAACTCCTCGACCCCGACGCCAGATATGGCTGGAAGGAACAGTATGAATCCATCTTGGATCAACATCCCAATCTGCTGGAATGGGTGGAATGAAGATGATGATTCGCGAGATCGAAAAGGCTTTGCAGCAGTCCAATTGTAATCAATGGCGATACAACTCTCTCTCGTTGAGCAAACAGGCCCTCGTACATGTATGCCGTCATATCAACAAAGAACGTGAGGAGTGTCAGGTGCTTCAGTTGGGTGGAGGTGACTCCGCTCTGTTTTGGAAATCACTTGGCGATCTTGAACTGCTCCGGGTCCAAGCAACCATTGTGGAACATCATCCGATTCGTGCAAAGGAAATCAAGGAGAGTCTAGGGGATGTACCGCATGTCGATTTGGTGACCAGCTCTTTGAAGCAACTATCCGAAGAGGAATGGAACAAGGTCTTCGACAATCCAGCAGAGAGTAAGAGCTTGTGGCCTGCCATCGGACAGAATGTTCCCGAGAATCAATTTGATCATTTTTCTATACAAAATACCTTTTACGCCGATTTGGACCAACTACTGCTTTCGCTATCCGGCCATTCGGTAGATGTCATGGTTGTGGACGGTCCGCATGGCAACGGTCGCTCTCTTGCCTACCCACTATTTGTTGACACACTCAAACCCGATGCACTTATTCTCGTAGATGATTTTGATCACTATCCCTTTCTGGCATATCTCGGAAAAATCTATCACTACGAAGAGCTTTTTCGAGAGATAGCCGGAAATCGTCGCTGGGTCTTGGTAAGGCTCCAGGGAACCAAAAATTAAGTCCATGAGGTGATGAGTATGTCTCAAGCAACCATTCCAAATATTACACTGTTAGCATTATCCCGAGCACCTCTACCTCGTTATCCAATCAATACGATTAAGTTGTCATATTAAGATCGCGGATACATAACATGTACTGCGAGGAAGTTTCCATTTCTTCACTATCAATCACGCGATCCTATGACGATCCTATCGTTTTTGTTGCAAGAAACTTGGCCGAAGGCGTTCTGTGCAAATAAAGGGAAGCAGATCGCCTTCTTCATTGGGCCAGTCTTATTTTGTAGGTATACAAAGCCATACAAACAAAGGATGTGGATAACGATGTCAATGCCCACGGTCCCCAATATAACACCGGAAATCATATTGAAACGAAACGAAGTATTAAATCTGCTTCTCACCTCCATTGCGCTGGAGGAAATCGGACTTTCTCACATTATTAATACAGAGGGGGAAAAGATTCAAAGGATCGTGAAGGAGCAATCGCTCTCGCTCAATGATGCGCTTGCCTTAAACAACAGCGTAGAACGAATGCTGCGCAATGTCATCAAGACCGAGATGCTCCTACAATTCAGGCTGGAGGATATTATCAAGCTGGAGCAGATGCATAATCATGAGCATCATCACGATGACTTGCCTGACGCCCCTAACATCCCCGACCTTTCTTGCTTCAAAGAATAACCCTTACTACTTACACTGCTTTTCATGGGATCCTAATTTTACTGAAGAGGGATGATGATGACCTTACAAGATAAAGTTCCTTCATATGATGTGCCTACGCGCGAAGAAGCTCTGAGTCATTTGCTGCAATCGATTGCCCTAGAGGAAGAAGCCTTGTCCAGATTGCTAAACGCCGAAGCTGACAAAGCCCTTGCTTTCGTTGGCAAAAATCTGGACTTCCCTAACAACCCCTCCAATGATGAAATCATCACCTTTAATCGTACAGTCATTTCGATTCTGGATTCGGTGCTGATGGCTGAGTGGCTTTTGTTAAAAAAGTTGGATGCAGCCATTCACATGTACCCTGTGGCGCTTAAATCAAATTTTGAGATGGAAGCATCCAATTTCGGGGATGAATTGGATGACGACTTCACCATCGACTATTAACGATTGATCATTTCAGGAATTCGAGGTCAATTGCCATGAAGAACAAAGGTATCGATGACCAAACCGTTCTAAAGCTGACCTATTCCATCGTCCAGTTGGTCAAAGGATTGGAATCTCGCTTTCATCATGCCAAAGATTATGAGCTCATGCTGTTTGGCTACCAAATATCGACGATGATCAATCTGCTCGTCAGACTGCATACCCACATACATAATAAGCAGATTGCTCACAGCTTCCTTTTTGAATCGCATCCCACTAGTGAAATGCACACTCCTGTCCTTGCTGCGATAGCTCAGTTATCGGAATTGGTAAAGACATGGAGGTTTCCACATAAGCAAACCACCACCTTGATAGAAAATCATTTCCGGCAATTACAAGCTTTCTACTCGATAGAAATAGAACCAGAAGAGGATTCCCCCTGCGACGAACCGATGCAATTGGAGCTGGAAGGAGATATTCCAGATCACGAACCTGTACAGCTAGATCCAGGTGAGCAACCGAAAACCACTGACGTCCCACCTATGCCTGCCCCAACCCCTCCATTGCTCGCAAACAACGCACGCATCGATACAGCCAACAACCGGAAATCAGTACGTCCAAAACCCCCATTATTAGCACAGGCTGCCTCCGTCCCTACTCCCGATAAAAACAAACGCAAATCCAAGCGTCCCAAGCCTGTAACAAACATGGTAAAAGTGCGTGGCCAGAAAAAAATGCTCGCAAAGCAAGAGTCTGCACCTAAAAAACCTCCCTTTGTACCCAACTCCGTAAAGGTACGTATCGGCAATGTCACCAAGGTCATCCACATATGAACCTGAATTTAATGAAGGAGTAAGGGATATGGATCGTTTGGAATTGATCGAAGTGGCCGGCAACAGTTATGTGGTCTCCGGTAAATACGGGATCGGAGTATATTTGGATAGATCCAGCAAAACTGCTGTTTTCATGGATAGCGGACCGAATGCCACGGTCATCGAGAAAGTATGCACGAGAATCAGCGAACGAGGGTATCAAATCCTTGCCGTTGTTCATACACATGGTCACGCTGTTAACCACGGTGGCAATCCCTATTTGAAAAAAAGGTTCCCCAACCTCCGCATCTATGCGACACATCTGGCATCCTATCTCATTGAAAATCCACATCTCGAGCCTTTGGCTTTCGACGCAGGTGGAGATTCTGATACGAAGCCTGATGAAAACAATGAGAATACTCGTGCACTCGTAACGGATTATCTGCCATCCACCGATGGTATCTTTCACGTCCATACCATTCCATTTAAAATCGTCTCCTTGCCTGGGCATTCGCCGGGAATGGTCGGCATTATTACCCCTGATCATGTCCTGTACTGCGGCGATGCCTTGTTTGGCGCCAAAACATTGAACAAGCAGGAGCTCCTTTTTTTTAACGATCTGAGGGCTGCCAGAAGAAGCTTCAAGAAGCTCTCGATGATGAAATTGAACGCTTATGTGCTGTACCATGGCGGACCCTATAAGACAGTCACGGGGTTAATTAACAAGCATCTCACCCTACTAAAAGACACCTCTGCTTTTCTTGAAGCATGGATTCATGAGCAGCCAAGCACTCTTGAACAAGTAGTCCAAAAAGTCATGCAAAAGTATGGGTTTGAAGATGACTTGCACCGCTACGGTTTGACTACCTCGATTATCCGCTCTTATTTAAAAGAACTACAGCAAGAGAAGCGAATTGTCGCAAAAGTGGACAATGGTTTACTGCTATTCAGCAAACCTGCGGCAACCACTTGAACAAAGGCTATGTATGGGGGTGTACCATGGGTAAAAAACGTATTTTAATCGGTAGTCCCATCCAGCAATTCCCGATCATTTTGGAGGAATTCCTTCTATCCCTCACGGAGCTGACTACCAAAAACGAACTGGTTCATTACATGTTCATTGACGATAACAAAGACCCACTATCCAGTACACTCTTGGCCGATTTCGAGAACGAGAACAAACGAACCGTCATCCTCAAAAACACAGACGATGATACGTATGTCCGAAATGAAATGACCCATTACTGGACGGAACGAAATATTTGGAAAGTAGCGCAAATGAAAGATACGATTATCTCCTATGCGCTCAAAGAGGGTTTCGATTACCTGTTTTTGATCGATTCCGATCTCGTTTTACACCCTCACACCCTGCAACAATTGCTGCAAGCCAATAAAGATATTATCTCCAACATTTACTGGACACGCTGGCAGCCTGATTCGATTGAGCTTCCTCAAGTTTGGCTGATGGATCAATACACGCTGACACGCGAAGGCGCGTCCGAATCAGCGGAGAACCAAAACTTTTTAGAGATGCTGCGTAAGCCGGGGGTGTATGAGGTAGGAGGCCTCGGTGCATGCACGTTAATCCATCGAAAGGTCTTGGAGGCAGGCGTCAATTTTAAACGAATAGCGAACTTGTCTTTCTGGGGAGAAGATCGACATTTTTGCGTTCGGGCTGTAGCTATGGGCTTTTCTTTGCATGTGGATACACACCTTCCTGGGTACCACATCTACCGTCAGTCGGATCTGGCAGGAGTGAGCGCGTATCGCAAAAAAAATGGCATGACAGCGGGGAAAGCAAATCAGATTTCTATCAGCTTATGCATGATCGTTAAAAATGAAGAAGACGCTCTGGAGCGTTGCCTCTCCACCGTTGCGGATCTCGTCGATGAAATCATTATCGTCGACACGGGTTCAACCGACCGCACGAAAGAAATCGCGTCTAACTATGGCTGCACCATTTATGATTTCGAGTGGATTGATGATTTTTCAGCTGCACGCAACTATACATTCAGCAAGGCAACATGCCCTTATATTTTGTGGCTGGATGCAGACGATATCCTTCTGGAAAAAGACCGCCAGCTCTTCCTCGAGTTGAAGTTTACATTGAATTACAGCATCGACAGTGTGACGATGAACTACAACCTTTCTGTAGACAGCAATGGGAATGTGGCATACAGCATTCGCCGCAATCGCCTCGTAAAACGGGACCGCGGTTTTCGCTGGATCGGACCCGTCCATGAGTATTTGGAAGTGAGCGGAAACATCATCAACAGTGACATATCCATCACGCATAACAAGCAAAAGGAATACACGGACCGCAATCTGCAAATCTATCGACGCAGGGATGCCAAGGGGGAAGAATTCTCTCCACGGGACTTGTACTATTATGCGAATGAATTACGCGACAATCAGTATTATGAAGAGGCCATTACTTTTTATACGAAGTTCCTAAACACCCAACAAGGCTGGGTAGAGGACAACATTAACGCTTGCTTGAAGTTGGCGAGTTGCTATTCCCACCTCTACGAGAGACAAAATGTTCTGTCGTCGCTATATCGTACGTTCAACTACGATCGCCCACGGGCGGAAGCGTGCTGCCAGATTGGAGCCATTCATGTCGAAGATAAAAATTGGCTACTGGCCATTTTTTGGTATGATCTTGCAACGAAAGTAGAGCGACCTGCTGAAAAGCTCGCACACATCGATCACGTTGCCTGGACCTGGCTACCTCATCTGCAACTCTGCTTATGCTATTCTCAAATCGGGGAAAACGAGAAATCACGTCACCACAATGATATTGCCTACTCCTACAACCCCACTCACCCTAGCATTCTCTACAACAAAAGGTATTTTGAGTCTCTGACCTGATTCCCCTCGTGATCATGAAAAAGTTACCCACCCTGTGGGTGAATGTATACATGCCAGAAGCAATGGTGGTCTATTTTTTGATGAGCACGGTGCTTACCAGTAAACACAAAGGTCAATCTGGAAATCAGATTGGCTTTTTTCTGTTTCCATACAGCCAGGCACGCGCACAGATAAAGCCTCATAGCATAGTAATAAGTTTTTGAATGTAACAGGAAGGATGAATGCCATGTCTCAAGCCAATATTCCTAATATTACTCCCACCATTACTGTAACGAGAGACGATGCTATCAATCTCCTCCTTACTTCCATCGCCATCGAAGAGCTCAGCCTCGGGCATATACTGAATGCAGAAGCAGAAAAATTGGAATATGCCATTGGTACACTACCAGGCTTGACTGTTCCTGCTTCGGTAAGCGATCTCCTTCTGGTGAATGCAAGCGTTCGCCAAACCTTGCAAGACGTTGCAAAAAAAGAAATGCTCTTGCAA
Organism: Brevibacillus sp. AF8; assembly: GCF_021270385.1. Taxonomy (NCBI): domain Bacteria; kingdom Bacillati; phylum Bacillota; class Bacilli; order Caryophanales; family Paenibacillaceae; genus Brevibacillus; species Brevibacillus sp. AF8. The sequence continues at coordinate 79,073 of NZ_JAGQDN010000007.1, forward strand.
TCGAAACTGGAAAACATCCTGTCTGTTCCATCCAGCAGCACAGGTGGCATAACGGGAGCTACGGGCGCGACAGGAGCCACGGGCGTTGGTATTACTGGAGCTACGGGCACGACAGGAGCCACGGGCATTAGTGTGACGGGTGTCACCGGGGCGACAGGTACGACGGGGAATACTGGACCTACGGGTGCCACTGGAGAAACGGGCGCGACTGGGGCCACGGGCGCGACTGGGGCCACGGGCGCGACTGGACCTGCTTTCACCACTGAAAACTTCTCAGCCTTCTTATCAACTGTGACCCTTAACGAATCTTCTCAATTAGTTGACTGGTCAACAGCCAGCCCCTATTATGGCAGTCCAAGTTTCAATCCGCTAACTGGGACTTATACAGTACCAGCGACTGGAACTTACGCCATAAAAGCAACCATTAATTATGAAACGACCGCGACCATTACCGATAATTTAGGCCCAGAAATCACCCCTGCATTTGAAGTACAGAGAATCACCCCTACTGCAACAAGTCTCATTATCGGTGATTTCCCAATTCTCAACGTAAACATTGCTCTCGTACTCACATTGAGAGCTATTCTGGGTGCTGGGACCATCACACTCGTAGGTGACGTTCAACTCAATTCAGGTGATACACTCGGTTTGTTCTATGTTGCCAATGGATTGACCATCGACCTCAACTTAGGTGGAGACGGCCAGGGCATCGTCTGGTCCATTCATCGTCTCACCTAACAAGACCTTGCCTTTATGCAAAAAGCTGACTGCAATCTACCATGCAGTCAGCTTTTTCCTATCCGTTACATTCTCGGCTTACACCTTTTTCACAAATTCCGATTTCAATTTCATTGGACCAAAACCATCGATTTTGCAGTCGATATCATGGTCTCCCTCAACCAAACGAATATTTTTAACTTTTGTCCCGATCTTCACGACCAATGAAGTCCCTTTAACCTTGAGGTCTTTAATGACGGTTACGGTGTCGCCATCGTTCAAGACGTTCCCATTCGCATCCTTGATGACCTTGTTATCTTCACCGTTGTCGCTTTCTGCTTGCAAAGTCCACTCATGGCTGCATTCCGGGCATACCAAGGAGCTTCCATCCTCGTACGTGTATTCTGACTGGCATTTTGGGCAATTTGGCAATTGACTCATCTTTGATATAACCTCCATTCGATACTGTCCATTCTACCATAACTAGCCTGAAAATCTGGCCATCTAACCAGTAAGCCCTTCGTCCCGTGTTTTTTTAACGGCCTCTTCGCGATTTTTTACACCCAGTTTTGCATAAATCACTGTGGTGCAATTGCGTACCGTTCCTTCAGAAAGAAAGATTTTCTCCGCGATTGTTTTCATGCGAAGCCCCTCTACTAACGAGGCCAGTATGCCCCTTTCCCGTTCGGTCAACCCATAGGGACACTCGCGTCCTTGCTTTTGGCGAAGTCCAATCAGCTCTTCTTGCTGCAAGCGCATTTCTTTGAAAAGGACATCCGCAATCTTATGGTTAATCAACGCTTCACCCTGATGAACAACTCGTATCGCCTCTACGAGCTCGACCGGACTAACCGATTTTAACAAGTAGCCATTAGCGCCTCTCCCTAGCGTTTCTGCTGCAAGGGCTGTTTCTTCGAAGGTCGTCAACATAATGACACGCATATCCGGCCACCGTTCACGTATCGCTTGTAGTGTCTTCGCCCCGTCCATAACAGGCATTTGAACGTCCAAAAGTACGACGTCGGGCTTTTCCTTTGGAATAATGTCCAGTGCCATCAAGCCGTTCTCTGCGATCCCGACCACCTGCAAATCTTGCTGATTCTGTAAAACGAGCTGCAAGCTTTCCCTCACAATGGGCTGATCATCGACGATCAGGATACGTATGCCTACACTTTGTACAGCCTGCTTAGCTGGCAGACTACAAATGACCGTCACACCTCCTTCGTCCATACAATGGATCGATAATCGTCCCTGAAGAGCTTCCAGCCTTTCCTTCATCGATTGCAAACCAAATCCGAATTCGATCGCCCCATTTCCTTCTCCATTATCTTCGACCTGCAATCGGATCTGGGCTTCTTCAAAGTAAAGTCCCACTTGAATTTGTGATGCTTTTCCGTGTCGCACAGCATTGGTCAGCGTCTCTTGCAAGCAGCGGTACAAAGTCAGCTTCATGGACCGGCTCAATGCATACTCAGCGCCGTACATACGCAGCTTGACGGACACCCCTGTAGCCACTTGAAATTGCTCGATCAGTTCAACGAAGGCGGACTCCATGGTTGTAGTAGATTCATAGCCATTCTGAGCCCACTTGTGGAAAATCCCTCTGGACTCGTCCAAACCTTGTCGGGCCATCTGCAAAAGCATGTCCAGCCGACTAGCCTCCGTATCTGGTATTTTAGACCGAAGCATCTCCATCCCCATAATGAGTGATGTCATCGTGTGTCCGATCGTATCATGCAGCTCTCTGGACATTTTGTTCCGTTCTTCCAGCAGCGTGATTTCCTCCACTTGGGAGGTGTATTGCTCCAAGATTTGGTTCTGGTGTTGAATAATCAGGCCTTGCTTGTGCATACGGCTAAGCAATTGAAAGGCAAAGCCAAGCGCATATGCCGCGAAATGGTACACAATTAGATCGCTTACGGCTATAGGTTCGAAATCAAACCCAATTGCCTCGCCCACAAGAAACGGAATCGCCAAAATCGCTAATGGTCCCGTCCAGCGATAAGATCGTTCCACACTGTGATATCCGATGAGAAAAGCGATGGGGATGAACTGCCATCTTACTCCTTCAAAAAAGAAGTTCAAGGCAATACACAAGCTTCCACTCAATATCATCTCAGCGAACAAATATAGGTTACGAGAGTATCGACGCAAACAACTGGGGACGACAAGCACGAAGAACAAAACGATCAATGTCATCACTATCGGATAGGGCAATTGATCGTGATGGCGGACAAAGCCGAGAATAATCGTCAATCCCCACATAAAGTGGATGATGAAGATCATCCAGTCGACCCATAACCATCGTTTAACAAATGCAAGCAATTGGCACACCTCATCTACACCCAAACTTTCTCTCCATTATATTCTCAGATGACGCCCAGCTACTATCACGATAAACAATGACATTCCGTTACTTCTCACCGTGACACTCATCGCCCTATACTCATCCCTGTCGCTGGCTTACAACAATTGACGGACGCAAAACGCGAAAGGTGATGAACATGACATTATTAGCTCTACGAAATTGGTTTGCCGTTCTGCTCGTATCCTGCCTCATGCTGATACAGCCCCTATCTGTGGTCAACGCTCGCTCGCCGCTTACTGCTCCTTCCATCGAGCAAGTTGTTGATCCTCTCATGAAAAATGAAATGAACGACTTGCATATCCCGGGCGCAGCCATTGTCATTACCCAGGGAGATCGCATCATTTTTAAAAAAGGCTATGGTTTTGCCGACGTGGAACAGCAAATCCCGGTTGATCCTGAGCGTACGGTGTTTCGAATCGGTTCCGTGACCAAGTCGTTTACTGCTACTGCAGCGATGCAGCTCGTGGAAAAAGGCAAGCTTTCCTTGCGCAAAGATTTGAATACCGTCCTAAAAGACTACAAAATTACCAATAATCGTTACGGCCCGATCACACTCCACCACCTGCTCACACATACAGCTGGCATAGATGAAAAGATTTATAAAAGAGATAACCGCCAGAGTGTGATACCGGAATTCTCGACCGAAACCGTAAATGAAACGCTTCAGATGCAAGAGACGATTTTCACGCCAGGCAGCAAATTTCAATACAGCAATGCGGGCACCGGATTGTTAGGAAGTGTAGTCGAACAAGCTTCCGGTCAATCTTTGCATGACTATATGCGGGAGAATATCTTCCGCCCGCTAGGTATGGATTCCGCCGAATTGTATCTCCCAGAGGACAGGAGCAACTTGGCTAAAAGCTATTATTACGACGGAAACGGCTATCAAACGATTCCTTACTCAGGGATTATTTTCCCAGGGAGTGGTGCCGCTAACATGACACCAGTCGACTTCGCCCCCTATATGATCGCCCATCTTTCTGGCGGCAGCTATAATGGCACATCTCTGCTCAAACCAGAAACTATCCAGCTTATGCATGCCCAGCAATTCGCCGCCCATAAGCGCATGTACGGAATCGGCTACGGCTTTTTTAAAGGAGAGACGAAAAACGGCATTCCTACCCTATGGGCAAACGGTGGGATTGATGGCTTTATCTCAAAAATGGTGCTGCTTCCCTCAGAATCAATCGGCATCTTCGTTACGGTGAACGCCACGCATCCGGGCTTGGAGCTGCACAGCAATATCGTGAACGCGTTTACCGACAAGCTACTGACAGAGCAAGTCCGCAAGCCCCTAACTCCTATTGATGGAACCATAGACGAAATGAAAAAGCTGGAAGGTCAATATCTGCTTACCCTGACGCCCGAGAATGGCTGGGGCAAAGGGCTTCGTCTGCTCAGTAGCTACCCGTACACAGTGAAGGCATTGGATGGGCAGACGATATCCGTGACTGGTTTATTCCAGAATGAAGGACAGCAATCCCTTGAGAAAAAGTTTGCGCAGGTAGACGAGCATTTCTTTCAAGAGATCGACGGTGAGGAGCAGCTATATTTTCATGAGGAACAAGGGAAATTTTATATGACAGGACCGATGAACTTTTCGCTCCCTCGTATCTCCTTCATCGAAAGTCCGCCTGTTCTCTTGGCTCTGTATGTGATTCCCGGAATCGTGTTCATCCTTCTTTCGCTCGTCTGGATCGCTCGTTTCGGGCTACGCAAATGGCGCAAACAATCGCACGCTATTTCGAAAATCGTTCCGATTATGGCTCTGCTTCATAGCTTGTTTTTTATCATCCAATTCACCTATGCAAACGCAGAGCTTGTCTATGGCTACCCGGCCTTCTACCAAGTCGTTGTCGCATCCCTGCCGATTGTTTCGTTGGCCGCCGCTGCTTATTTGCTCCTGCGAATCGGAACAGCCAAGGAACGGGATCGCTGGAAGGTAGCGAATAGCGCAGCAGCGTTACTCTCCATCCTGTATACTGGTTATTTATTTTACTGGAACTTTCTTTCGATTCATTACTCATAGGACTCCGAGGCCGCAACTGATTTTTACAGTTGGGGCCTTTTTTGAAGCATAATGTTTGATCCAAGGAACTACCATTAAACTAAGCCGCATAAGGAGGAACGAACCATGAGTACTTCTAGCTTAACAATCGGGATTATTCTGGGCAGCTCTCGCCCAGGCCGAGTCAGTCCCCAAGTAAGTGCGTGGCTCAAAGGAGTTGCCGATCAACGAGGAGATGCAGCGTATGAAATCGTTGATATTGCGGACTTTCACTTACCGTTCTTTGGCGATCCGAGTGGTGAGCAACAAGTAGCCGCATGGGCGGCAAAGCTATCCAGCCTGGATGGATTTGTATTCGTTACCGCCGAATACAACCACAGCATCACAGGGGTATTAAAAAACGCACTCGACCTCGCCCGCAAGGAATGGTACAACAAGGCGGCTGGTATCGTCAGCTACGGTTCATCAGGCGGAACTCGTGCAGCTGAGCACTTACGGGGAATCCTGGGGGAATTGCAGGTTGCCGACGTCCGTACACAACCTGCCTTCAATCTTTTTACGGATTTTGAAAATTACACTGTTTTTAAACCATCCGAATTGCACACCCCACATGTAAACGACATGTTAAATCAAGTGATTAGTTGGTCAACGGCATTAAAATCGGTTCGGGACTAATAAAAAAATGACTAGCTGCGATTTCTGCTAGTCATTTCTTTTTCGTTCCTCACTCATATCGCAACGCGTCAATCGGATTGAGCCTCGCCGCCTTATGAGCCGGATAGAGCCCAAAGAAAATACCGATGGCACTGGAAAACCCAAAAGCGATTACGATACTTTCCCACGATAATAACGGCGGCACATCGACATATTGCGAGGCAAACATGGCTGTCCCGATGCCGAGCAGCACGCCAATCGTTCCACCAATCAGGCAGACGATCATCGACTCGATCAAAAACTGCAGCATAATATCTCCGTAACGCGCCCCTAACGCTTTGCGAATGCCGATTTCCCGCGTCCGCTCCGTGACGGATACGAGCATGATGTTCATGACGCCAATCCCACCGACAAACAGCGCAATCCCGGCTGCGACACTAAAAATCGTGGTGAGCGTACCGGAAAAGGAATCCATCTCCCCCAGTGCGTTCTCGATACTATCGATTTGGTAATAGTTTTCGCGATCGTGCCTGCGGTTTAAGTATTTCTCTGTCTGCCTCTTGGCTGCTTCCATTGTTTCCTTCGACTTGGCTTTTACGGTTATCGTTTGAACGTATTTGAGCCCGTCCATATTGTGCAGAAAGGTAATCGGCACATAGGCACCCTCGGATCGACCAGCGTCAATCATCAGCTTGGCTTCCCTTACCACGCCAATAACGATGACTGATGCTGTTTGGTAAGTCAAACGCTTGCCAATCGGGTCTTCACGTCCGAAAAGCCCTGCCGCTAGCTTTTCGGTTAAAACGATAACCGGCTTCCCCTCTCTTACTTCCTTCGCAGTAAAATATCTGCCTGCAACAATTTTCAAGTTGGGTTGAACCTTTAACAGATCCTCATTTGTTCCTTGTATATATGCGTCCTTCCCCTTTTTTGGGCCTCGAATCGTTCCAAAAAGATCTAAGAACGGCACGGCCGCTTCAATGTAGGGCGATTGTTGGGGAAGTGCATAAGCATCCTCCACTGTCAAATCAGTAATCTTGCTTCCTTGGCCCCACCAAATAGTAACGTTGAAATTAGTAGCACCCAGCTTCTCCAACTGATCGGTATAGGCCTGCTGACTGCCGTTTCCTAGTGTAAATACAGCAATAACAGACATGATTCCGATGATGATCCCAGACATCGTCAAGGTAGCTCGGAGCTTATTTGTCCCAATCCCTTCCAGAGCCGTACGAAAGCTTTCGAGTAAATTCACGTGAGGATCACCTCCTCGGACGGAGTAGCAAACAAACGATTCTCCACTCGCTCATCTCGGATGATATGACCATCTCGAAACGTAATGACGCGCTCGGCATGCTGAGCGATATCCGCCTCGTGCGTGACGAGCAGAATCGTTACCCCTTGCGCATGCAACTCCTGAAAAATCGCCATGATCTCAATGCTGGAGTGACTGTCCAGATTCCCTGTCGGCTCGTCAGCAAGTAAAATCGCAGGCTGGTTGACCAAAGCTCTGGCAATGGCTACCCGCTGTCTTTGACCACCGGACAGCTGCGTTGGTTTATGATCCATCCGCTGGGCAAGTCCGACACGCTGCAACGCCGCTTTCGCTCTTTTTTTGCGCTCTGTCATGCCGACGCCCGCATACATCATCGGCAACTCTACGTTTCGCAGCGAAGTAGCACGTGGCAACAGATGAAACGATTGAAAGACAAAACCGATTTTTTGATTGCGTACCTGCGCCAGCCCACTATCCTTCAACTTCGTAACATCAATCCCATCCAAGACATACGTGCCCGTGGTTGGCCGATCCAGACAACCCAGCATGTTCATAAACGTCGATTTTCCGGAACCAGAAGGTCCCACGATCGCCACGAATTCACCTTGAGCCACGTGGATATTGATATTTTGCAAAGCGAACAGCTCCAGCTCATCCGTCTTGTACCGTTTGGTTAACCCCTCAATGTTCAGCATATGTATCCTCCTTTACTCCGCAAACTCTTCGGGAGATGCTTGGAAGATCACTTCATTTTCTTGCAAGGTTTCCGGTGGATTCGCTACCAATTCTTCACTGCCATCCAATCCGCTTTCAATTTGGATAAACAATTCACTTTCAATTCCAGTCGTCACTTTTTTCTTCTTGGCCTTGCCATTTTCCGCTACCCAGACAAAAGAAGATCCATCTTGATCCGTCACGACTGCCTCAATGGGGACTTGCATGGCGTTTGCTGCTTTTTGCAGGACGATGTTCACATCGACGTGAAAACCTGGCTTCAAATACTCCCTCGTCTCATTTAGATGGACAGCGACCGGCACTCCCGTACTCTCTCCACCCGGCTCTTTGCTGGTTACAGCCATAGGGGATATGCGCGACACCTTACCTTGCAACTGTTCTCCGCCTAAGGAAATGCCTGAGACCACCGCATCCTGTCCGATTTTGATTTTACGCAAGTCAGTTTCTCCGACTGCTGCTTCGACCATAACATCATTGGTATCTCCAACCGTGAGAATTTCCTCGCCTTTACTTAGGTACTTCCCTTGTTTCACCTTCATGGAGAGCACCGTCCCGTCAATCGGAGACACGATACTGCTTTGCACACGTTGCTTTTCATATTTTGCTTTTTCCAAATTCAGCTTTTGAATTTGTGCCTCGTAGGAGCGAATCTCTGCCTTGTCTGGCCCTTTTTGCTTCAAAAGTAAGTCTTGCTTCGCGACCTTTACTCTTGATTCCGCGGTCTGTAGCTTTTGCTTCGCCTCCTCTACAGCCTGTTGGGTAGACACGCCTGCGGTAAACAGCGATTGCGTTCGCTGGTAATCTTTTAATGCCGTTTGGTATTCCCGTTCATGCTGGGAAAGCTGCTCCTGCATTTTCGTGACTTCCTCGGGTTCCACACCTTTGGAGAGCCTTGCGATATTCGCTTCCTGAATGGTGATTTGCGCCTCGATATCCATGATTTCATTGCTGACATCGGACATGTCGATATTGCCGATCACCTGTCCTTTCGTTACTTTGTCTCCCTCCTTGATGGAGAAATTCCGCAGTTCGCCTGCATAGTTGGCGAACAATGTATGTTCATTTCGTACTTTGACCATTCCCGACGTCAAAATCGTACTTTCCAAGTCGGCCGTTACCACCGTTGATAACGTGACAGGAACGCCACTCTTCTTTTCGCCCGAAGAAGCCGCATAGCCGCCAAGCCCAGCGGCAAGTACGCCTACCCCCAGCCAGATCCACAAACGTTTTTTCATATTCCTTACCTCCCCAAAAACTTTAAACCCCGACCATTCTTAGCCAATCAAAAAACCCCACTTTTTCTATTAGGTTCCACCCTGGCTCGTCACCCGATCAGGATAAGGAAAACTTTTAAAAGAAAAAGTGGGGTAATCCTTAAATTTTTTTAAAGTGAGGGAGTCTGTTCGTAAGGTAAGCGTATTTCAAAAACGGTGCGGATCAAATTGCTCTGCGCAGAAATCGTCCCTTCGTGGCGCTCGACGATATTTTTGGCGATAAATAGCCCGAGACCTGTACTTCCGTTTTGATGGCTTCGGGCCTTGTCACCTGTATAAAACACCTCGAAAAGATGCGGCAGATCTTCCGGGGGAATCTCGTGACCATAATTGATAATCTGCACAACGACCTCGTCACCCGCAAGAAAACCGTTGATATCAACAAATTGACCATCGTGCCCGTAACGGATGGCATTCGTCATGATGTTCTCGAAAACGCGTGCCAAGAGCTCGCCATCCCCGCAAACCGTCAATCGTGAGGCCACATTCATTCTCGTTTCCAACTGATTTTTCTCCAAGGAAGGATATAGCTCTTCGTTTAACTGCATGAGCAGTTCACTCAGGTCTATCAGGTTCTGTTGGATGGTGAGCATGCCGTAGTTCATTCTCGTAATTTCGAAGAGCTCATCAATCAGCTTTTCCAAACGCTGCGACTTGGTAAAAGCAATATTCGTGTAATGTCGGGCTTGTTCCACCGTTAACTGCTCGTTCCGCAAAATGATGTCCAAATACCCTAAAACAGAAGTCAGTGGCGTCCGCAGGTCATGCGCCAGGTTTAAAACCAACTGATCCTTGCTGCTTTCAGCAAAATCTCCTCTTTGTACGGCTTCCTGCAATTTTTCACCCGCCAGATTGATGTCCTTGGCAATATCTCCAAACTCATCGTTTGACGGTATTTGAACATGATGGGTAAAGTCGCCGTTTGCAAGATGATGAATTCCTCTGGAAATCTCCTGAAAGTAGACGGCATACCGTTTGGTTAGCAAGAAGAAAAACAGTATGGCGAGTGGAACAAAAATAATTAGAAAGAAGTAAATGTCCCCTATTTCTCGCATAAAATGACGAATCGGCGCTAAAATACTTTCCATTTTCACCTGTGATCGATAGTAAAATTGTAGCGCTTTAAAGATCACATAGGTAACCGAACCAGATAGAAGCAGACTTAGGCCCAATAGCTTGACCATTTGGAACCGAAAGCTTCGTATCATGTTATCCATGGAATGAATACCCGACGCCCCAGACCGTTTTGATCCACTTGTTTTTGGTTTTTTCTTCTCCCAGCTTCTTTCGCAAGGTGCGAATGTGCACCATGACTGTATTGCAGCCTTCATAGTACGCTTCGCCCCACACCTGCTGGAAAATATTGTCCGCGCTAAACACCTTCTTTGGATAGCTGGCCAGCAGGTAGAGAATATCAAACTCTTTTGGCGTTAACTCAATCGTTTCTCCGTACAGGCTCACGGTTCGCTGCTCTGGATAAATGATAAGTCCACCTGCCTCTACCACCTTGTTACTCGCTACTGCTACTGCCGGTTGGTTCAGCTGCTTAAAGCGTCGCAGCTGGGCATTCACACGAGCGACCAATTCCATTGGGTTGAATGGCTTGGTCATATAATCATCTGCGCCCATCACCAATCCCGAAATTTTATCCAGATCAGACGTCTTGGCACTCAAAAAGATAATCGGCATATTGTGTTGTTCGCGAATGAGACGGGTGACCTCATAGCCATCCAGCCCAGGCATCATAATATCGAGAATCGCCAAATCAATCGAATGCGTCTGCACAGCTTGGAGGGCTTCCTTTCCATCCGCTGCAATAATTGTGTGGTAACCTTCTTTTTTCACATGCAAGGCAACGAGCTCCGCAATCTCCGCTTCATCGTCGGCGATCAATATGGTGACATGCTTCATCGTTTTTCCCATCCCTTGTATACATTTCCTACCATTATAGCAGGTATAAAAAGTCTTTTCTGTTATCTAACCATGATATCATTCATACAATTATGGATAATAATTACTTTCGGTTTGTTTTGACTTTGCAGACTTTTCTATATTAATATATTCATGTCCATATCATATCTAATATAAATATACTTGGGGGTAATTTATGAGAAAACTAATGCTTGCTGTGGTTTCTGGTTTGTTGGCACTTACGGTAAGTGCGTGTGGCACTGGCACAGATCAGGCTGCCTCAACATCTGGGCAATCCGGTGCAAAAAAGTACGTGTTTGGTACAGATGCAACATACCCTCCCTTTGAATTTGAAAAAGACGGAAAATACGTGGGAATTGACATCGATCTGATCAATGCGATCGCTAAAGAAGAAGGCTTTGAGGTAGAAATTAAGCCGATGGACTTCAAAGGAATCATTCCAGCTGTTCAAGCGAAGCAATTGGACGGTGCCATTGCGGGGATCAGCATCAATGATAAGCGCAAAGAAATTTTGGATTTCTCTGAACCTTACTATCAAGCAGGTCTTTCCCTGGTCGTACGTGAGGACAACACAACGATCAATGGAGAGGCAGATTTGGCTGGCAAAACGATTGCGATCAAAAAAGGCACGACTGGCGCGACCTTTGCTGATGAGCTCGGTAAAAAGTACGGAGCGACTGTCAAATACTTCGACGATAGCCCTTCCATGTTCCAAGAGGTTCAAAACGGCAACGCAGATGTAACCATCGAGGACTATCCGGTCATCTCTTATAAAATTACGGTAGACCCTGCTTCCAAGCTGAAAATTGTAGGTGATCGTCTCAATGGTGACCACTACGGCATCGCGGTTTTAAAAGGGAACAAAGAGCTGCAGGACAAACTCAACTCCGGTCTGAAGAAGCTGAAAGAGAACGGGAAATACGACGAAATCATCAACACATACTTGAGCACGAAAAAGTAAAAGGCGCAAGACGCGCCTTTTTTTCAACTTAGAAAGAATGGAGTTGTCCAAATGAGCAGTAGTTGGGATGTCATTGTCGATGCTCTTCCTGTCTTGGCCCAAGGCTCTGTGGTCACGTTAAAAATAACGGTCATTTCCCTGTTTTTCGCTCTCTTAATCGGATTGCTTTTTGGGTTAATGAGCACCAGCCGCTCCAAAATACTCCGCGGTATTGCAACCGCTTACGTTGACTTTCTCCGCGGCACACCGCTGTTGGTTCAAATCTTCTTTATTTATTTTGGTTTGCCGCCTGTCCTTGATATCAAAATTCCAGAGACGACCGCAGGTATTCTTGCGCTCAGCCTCAATGCCGGAGCGTACCTGGCTGAAATTTTTCGCGGAGGGATTCTCTCCATCGATAAAGGACAGATGGAAGCTGCTCGTTCCCTGGGACTCTCGCACGGAAAAGCCATGCGCCTGGTTATCTTGCCACAGGCTGTTCGCCGTATGATTCCTGCTTTCGTCAACCAATTCATCGTGACGCTAAAAGACACCTCGCTCTTAACGGTCATCGGTATCCGAGAGCTGATGAACAGTGGTGAGATTATCATTTCTAGCAACTTTCGCTCATTCGAAATTTGGGCTGTAGTAGCGGTCTTCTATTTCCTGATGATTTACATCCTCAGTCTGCTGTCCCGTTCCCTTGAGAGGAGGTACGCGAAATGATTCATGTAGAGAATTTGAAAAAGAGCTTTGGCCCGTTGGAGGTCTTAAAAGACATCTCAACTACTATTCAAGAGCGTGAAGTTGTCTGTGTCATTGGTCCCTCCGGCTCGGGAAAAAGTACGTTTCTGCGCTGTCTGAACCAGTTGGAAGAAGTAACGTCTGGCAAAATCACCATTGAGGGCATGGAGGTTACTTCACCCAAAGTGGACATTAACAAGCTGCGAGAGCGTGTCGGCATGGTGTTTCAGCGGTTCAATCTCTTCCCGCATCTCACTGTTTTGGAAAACATCATGCTAGCGCCCAAGCATGTCAAAAATTCAGAGCGCCAGCAAAATGAACAAAAGGCGCTGCAACTCCTCAAAAAAGTAGATTTGGCGGACAAGCGAGACGTGTACCCCGATCGGTTGTCTGGTGGTCAACAGCAACGCGTAGCCATTACTCGTGCGCTCGCCATGGACCCCCACATCATGCTGTTCGACGAGCCTACCTCTGCACTCGACCCGGAAATGGTCGGAGAGGTTCTTCAGGTGATGAAGGATTTGGCCAAAGAAGGAATGACGATGGTCGTGGTTACGCATGAGATGGGCTTTGCCCGTGAAGTAGCTGATCGCGTGATTTTCATGGATGGCGGATATATCGTCGAAGAAGGCACACCAGCCGAGCTTTTTGACAATCCCCAGCATGAGAGAACCAAGGCATTTCTCAGTAAAGTGCTGTAGACAAGCAACGGGCATGATGCGATTTTTCATCCATCATGCCCGCTTGTTTTTTCCTATGAAACTACTTTACACATACTCATGCGCCAACATCAAAAACACACTGGACGTCCACGTAAAGGCCCGGTCCCTCAATCCATCACCTGTCAGCGCATCGAAGTTTTCCGCCATGCCACTGCGTGCTGCCATTCGGCAAAAACGTCTGGCAATCTCCTGAGAAAATTCTGCTTCACCTGCTCGCCGCAATCCATCGACCAAAAGCATCGTCACTGGCGCCCAGATCGGGCCTAGCCAGTAGCCATCAGCGCGGTAGAAGGAGCTGGTTGGACTCTCCGTAGCCAGTCCATTCTCGGTCAAAAACCGCTCCTGCAAATCGGCAATCAGCTTGGCCCGGATGTCCTGCGGCAGCTTTTCGCCAAGCACGAGAGGCATATAGCGAATCAAGCTGTCCCCTCGGGTAGGCTGGTCGCTGCCGGAGTGGGTCGCGAAGAAGTTTTCGCCATTCCAGTGCTTCTCCAGCAGTCGTTGCAGTGTCATTTCGGCCTTTTCCTGCCACTTCGCCGCCTCTTCCGAACGCCCCATCCTCTTCGCCAAATCCGCCAGCAAATCCGTTTGCAGAATCAAATACGCAGGCAAATCCGGGCTTTCAATCGGCGCCCCATCGAGGAAAATCGTGCTGTTGTCCCAACCGCAGTCATAACCGTGATTGTACTGCGGAATCCCGTCCTGATCATCATCGCGGTAACGGAACCACCAATCGGTCCATCGACAAAGCGGCTCGTACACCTCTTCCAGCATCTCGTTTGTAATTGCGTCGTTCCGATTCAGCATCCAGCGCAGCGTCCAGCCGTGAATCGGAGGCTTGCAGCAATTCCACAACGCATACCGATCATTGATAAAATCGGGGAAAACACCACTCTCATCCTGCCTGTCGATAAATATCATGAGCTGATCCCACGCCAGCGGCAAGTTTGCTCGCGTCAGTGCCATCGCATTGAAGCAATGATCCCAGCTCCAGATATTCGTCATCCAGTTTTTGGACATGTACATCGCGGACCGTGGCAGATAGCCTTCAGGTCTCACCACACAAGACCAGGTGATGTAGGCCGCGAGTTCTCTTGCTTCGTTCAAGCCTTCGCCATGCTCCTCAGATACAGAGAGTGTCCGTTCCAGCCACTCGTCGTACTCTTTTTTTACCTGCTCCCATCCATCGGCAAAGGCAGGATAGCTGCGCTCCTTCCATACCGTATGGAACTCCTCCCATACGCCTTCCAATACACCCGTTTCCTCGTCGGGAAGAAAGGTTACGACGACTTGCTGTTCCCGCGATGCCTTCGTAGGGCTTACCACGAGCTCTCCAGCAAGCGGAGTCAATCGCAAGCGAATTTCTGTGGAAAAGTGATTGATTTCCCAGCATCCGGCTCCAGCTTGAATCGCATAATCTGCCGCTGTCGATTCGAGCACCAGGCGCAAACCAACGCCTTGACCACGTACCTGCACCAGCTGCGGCTCGCTCATGCACAGCTTCACTTCGCCTTTATCCCCGTAAAGACGCAGCAAGGTTGGCGTAGCCTCCGTCTCAAATGGAATCGCCACATCATCGGCTACCATTTCGATTCGAAAAATCGCGCCATCGTGGTTGTCTCCTCCACGAATATTGCGCAAATATAGTCCTTCTTTTCGCTTGGTGTTACCCAGACGCGAGAGTACGAGAAACGACCCGTATCGGCTAAAAGGAACGATTCCCAAATCAAACTGCATATGTCTCACCTCGAGGTTGCTTCGTCGATCGTGTACGATCGCGCTTTTCCAGCAGACGACTCATTTTGGCGTTCATCCACCAGACGGGCAGGCTCGCTCCCAACAAGATCGGCAAAACGGGAATCGCTAGCAAAAGAATCAAGAGAAGGAGCAAGCCTCCCATCGTGACGAGCGAATGCAACGGAAAGGCCGCGACTAGCCAAAACGATTGCTTGAGCGTCCGCTTCACGTCTGCATCCTCCCGAACAAGCAGGGAAAAAGCATGGCAAGAAGTAGCCGCATGCAAGAATCCAATCCCCGCAAAAACGGCCGCAATCGAGAGCCCCCACAGGGTGCCCATGCGAAGAAAAAACACCACATCGCCCCACAGGATTACCCCCGATAGCACCGTCCCTGCACCAAGCCATTGGCTCCTCCAGAAGTAGCGGCGAAAAGCATGCCAGAAAGCGGAAAAAAGCCCACGGTCATTCCACTTGCCGCTAAGTACGTCGTGTAGAGCAGCTGTCGCTGGGAAGATTCCAAAGACGATGCCTCCCAAGAGCGTGCATACCACCCACATGAGATGCGCTGCCGCCATCCGCAACAATCGCTCACCAAATTGATGAAATGACCATGCCCAGTCTTCCCACTTCGCCCGATTCCCCACTGTAGCTCCCTCCTTACCTGATAACTTCTTACTTAATGGCAACGCCAGCTGAATTGTCTACGATATATCGTTGTGCGAGGAAAAAGAGGAGTAACGGCGGAAGCGAAATCAGGAACGTTACCGCCATCAGCCCGGTAGCCTCTACTTCATACATCCCTTTAAATTGCGCCAGTCCCAGCGTCAGCGTGTACTGACTTTGGTCATTCAAGAAAATGAGTGGACCCAAATAGTCGTTCCATGTGCCCAAGATGTTGAATACACTCACCAAAATCAGAGCAGGCATCATCAACGGCATAATAATCCGGGCGTAAATCTGAAACGAACCAGCACCATCAATACGCGCCGCTTCATCCAGCTCACGCGGAATGGTCAAAATAAACTGTCGCATGAGGAAAATATAAAACGCTGACCCAAAGAACGAAGGTACAATCAACGGCTTGAGCGTGTTGATCCAGCCCAGATAGTTGAACTCCATGTACAGTGGGATCATCGTCACTTCCCACGGAATCATCATCGTAGCCAGAACGACCATGAACAGGAAGTCCCTTCCTTTAAACGTAAACCGGGCAAAGCCGTACGCGACCAGCGAAGACGAAATCAACTGGCCAATCGTGGTCAGGATCGTCACCGTCAACGAGTTTTCCAAATACAGATGAAACGGCTGCGACATCCACGCATTCCCGAAGTTCTCCCAATGCAGCACATCCGGAATCCATTTGGGTGGATACTGCAAAATCTCATCATCCGACTTGAGCGCAGTAGAGATCATCCAGTAAAACGGTGCGAGAAACAGGAAAGAGAAAAAGATCAAGCTCGAATAAGCGATCGTTTTGCGTATCAAGCTTCTTCCCCCCCCCTTCGGTTGTCGCCCTCGTAGTACACCCATTTGCCGGACGTTTTAAATACCAGGAAGGTCAATACCAGAATGATCACAAACATAAACCAGGAGTTCGCCGAAGCATACCCCATCTTGAAGTATTTGAAGGCGTTGTCATACGCGTACATGGCATAGAAATACGTAGACTGCAACGGTCCGCCTCCTGTGAGCAAGAGTGCTAGACTCAGCTGCTGGAACGCACTAATGATCGTCATAATCAGGTTGAACAAAATCGTTGGGCTGACCATCGGCAGTGTAATGCGGAAAAACTTTTGCACCGCCCCTGCCCCATCAATCGAAGCCGCTTCATACAAGCTCTCCGGGATACTTTTGAGCCCCGCCAGGAAAATCAATACCATGGAGCCCTGCCCCCACAGACTCGCAATCACCATGGCAACGAGCGCCCACGACGTATCGTTTAGCCAATCTGGACCTGTAATTCCAACCAGACTGAGCAAATAGTTGAAAATGCCGTATTCCCCGTCGTATACCCACGCCCAAATCATCGCCAGCGCCACACCGGAAATCACGCTCGGCAAGTAAAACACTGTGCGGAAAAAGCCGCTGCCTTTTACCTTCTGATTCAGCATCATGGCCAAAAACAACGCGATGAACAAATTCAACGGGACAAACAACAGCGCAAATTTAATCGTGACCCAGAGCGATTGCCAAAACAATGGATCATCCGTAAACATATTGACGTAGTTGTCCACGCCGACAAACGTAACCTCACCAACGACAGGCCAATCAAAAAAGCTCATGACGAGTGAAAACAGCATCGGTCCCAGTGTAAAAGCGAGAAAGCCGAGAATCCAAGGCAAGATAAAAAGATAGGGCGTAAGAAACGCCCTTCCCCCCAGTTTTTTCGGTTGAACGGTCATGGCAGGCTGTTTATGTGTCACAACACTCTCTGTATTCAATTTCCTGACCCCTTCCCGTTATTTCAAGAATTTCTGGGAGTCTTTGACTGCCTTGTTCAGTAATTCCTCGGCATTTTGTCCCATCATGATCGCATTGACCGCTGCGGAAAGGTTCCGGTTGATTTCGTTCCAATGCGGATTCAACAGGAAGGCAGGCGTGTCAGTCGATTGCTCCAATGTCTTGTAGAACGGCGCGTAGAGCGGGTCCTGATCGAGCTTCTTCTCTTGTACGACACTAATACGGACAGGCAAATCAGATGTACGCATCTTGATCGCATCGCTGGAAACGAAGAACTTCAAAAACTCCCAAGCAAGCTCTTTGTTTTTGGAATCCTTGGCGATCGATACAGAGGAGGTTGCAATGACACCCTTACCAGGCTTGCCAGGGAATTGCGGCATCACGACCGTACCAAAGTCGACATTCGCCTTCTTGTACGACTCGAGCGACCATACGCCGTTGTCATACATCGCGAGCTTGCCCGCTTTGAACAAGTCATTCCCGCTCTGCTGGTTTTTGCCACCAACGAGCAAAGCGCTCTTGTCTTTCGTCAAATCACTGAAAATTTGCAGGGCTTCTGCCGTTTCCTTGCTGTTCATGTAGCCTTCGATTGTTTTTCCATCAGGACTGATGAAGCTGCTGCCGTTACTCCACACGAACTGCTGCAAATCGTACGTATCCGGCTCTGAACGAACCGCGAAGCCGTACTGCTTCTTGTCGCGAACGGTTAGCTGTTTGGCTGCCGATTTGAAATCCTCCCACGTCCAGTCGTCTGTTGGAAGTGGTACATTTGCTTCGTTAAACAGCTTTTTGTTGTAGAAGATGACCCGCGTCGAGAACCCCGCTGGGAGACCAAACAATTTTCCATCGAAGCGATTATAGTTTAGGAGGCCTTGGTAAAAGTCGTCGATTGCCACGGATGGGTCCTTCTTTACGTACTCATCCAATGGCTCGAGTGAGGCGTGGTACGTGGGGAAATCCCACATGTACATGACATCCGGCGGGTTTTTCGCTCCGAATGCCGCTACCAGCTTCTGATCAAAACCATCTGCATATGCCTCTACTTGTACCTTCACACCCGGATTTTTCTGTTCGAATTGTTTCGCGATATCTTGTTGGATCTTCAGCATTTGGTCCGTGTCCCATGTCGCGAAACGCAATGTAACCGTTTCCTTTTTATCAGACGACGCTGGCGTTGTCGTACCTGTGTTGCTAGACGTGCCGTCTGATCCTGCTGGCTGGGCTTGTGAACAACCAGCTACGACGGCCAATAGAAGTGCCATGCCAGCTGCCATCCATTTTGACGCAACCTTTTTCATCTGTGATCCCCCCTAGATTTACCCCTCATTTTTCTTTATTTTAATGAAGGGAAAAAAACGGTGAAACCGCCAACTGTTCGCAATAGTGTGTGAATTTGTTTCCTTTTTTTCGCTTCGTTCAGGTTTGCGCGGTGGAGTGGACGATTGTTCGACTGGACTCCTCCTTTTGTTTGAAACGGTAGTGGCTCGGGGTCATCCCTGTATATTTTTTGAACCACTTGCTGAAGTATTTCGCGTCAGGAAGACCGACTCGCTCTGCTACCTCCTGAATGGACAGAGCTGTTTCATCCAGCATCGCTCGGGCCATTTTTACCCGGCGTTTGTCGAGGAACTCCCCAAAGCTCTCGCCCACTCCCTTTTTAAACATCACACTAAAATGACTGCGGCTCAGTCCCACCTGTGAAGCTACCTCACTGACCGTCAATGGGGTATCGAGACGATCGAGTGCGTAATGAACAGCCCGCTTGATCGGTTCCTGCCACGGGTCTTGAATGACGCCGTACTTGCGCGCCCGCTCCTTGCGCTGGTAGAGCATCCGTACTGTCTGCATCCACGGTTCGAGTCCAGCAAACGGGCTTGTTGTCTCCCAGCTCGTCACTTTTCCTGCCAGCTTCCACTCCACGAGCAAGGATTCTACCTGCCTGCCAGTACCTGCGGGGGTCAGCAAAAACCGGATATCGCCACATGCAATCCATTCCCATTCGCCTTCCAGCTCACTTGCTACCCATGCGCGCTCCTGCTCCTCCCGGTTCGCACTGCCCATCCCTTCCAAGAGCCATACACGCATGGAATCGTTCATCCACGACCAGTGTGATTGCAGGAGGGAGGCCAAGCTTTGCTCGAAATCCCGGCTCAAGCCAGTCAACCACGCACCGAATTCCCGCTTCCATTCATCAGGGCGTTCACGAATCTGCTCGGGTCGCGCACTCTCGCCTGCCAGCTCATTCCGCAGCTTTTCCAACAACGTACCCCATTCCTCATCCTGGAATTCGGTCTTCAACAAATATCCCGACACCCCGAGAGAGATTCCCTGCTGGGCAAAAGAAAAATCGCGGTGACAACTGAGCAGAAGCACCTTTGTTTGTGGTGCGTGCTCCTTCACCCGCCTGCACAGCTCCAATCCATCCATTTCCGGCATAACGATGTCCGTAATCACCAGCTCGGGCTGTATTTGCAGGAATGCCTCCCAGCCTTTCCGACCATTCGGTGCATCCGCTACCACTTCCATCCCATAGCGACTCCATGGCACCATTGCCTTCAGTCCTCTTCGCACCAGCACTTCGTCATCCACAATCATTACCTTGATGCTCATCAGGAAGTTCCTCCCTTTTCGGCCATGTGATTTGAATTGTGGTTCCTTCTCCTCTGACAGATGAAATCTTCATGCCGTGCTCCATACGGAAATGAAGCTTGAACTTCTGATCGACGTTGTACACGCCGAGTCCCCGTTTGCTAGAACGCTCCAGATCAGGATCGAGAAGTTTGGCCAATCGCTCCGGTACAATTCCTGCGCCGTCATCTTGCAACAGCAGCGTCACAAGCCCTTCTTTTTCACTGACACTGATCCGAATCGTTCCCTGCCCGTCTTCGAATGCGTGGAAAAAGATATTTTCCAAAAGCGGCTGAAGAGTCATTCGCGGGATCAAATAGCGACGGCAAGCCTCTACTCCAGTCTGTTCAAATTGAAAAACAGGCCCGTACCGCAGCTCTTGGATTTGCAGAAAATGCTCGACGGTTTGCAGTTCCTTTTCCAATGGGACGAGCTCCTGCGTGATGTCGAGATTGCCCTCCAGCACCTTGATGAGATGATAGAGCATATTGCCGATTTCATTGGCACCAGATAATCTTGCTTTCCACTGGATGGAATTGAGTGTATTGAACAACAGATGCGGATTGATTTGGTAGTGAACAGCTCGCAGCTCTGCTTCCTTTTTCAACTGCTCGGTGCGACTCACCTCGGCGATTAGCGTCTGAATCCGCCTCACCATTTGGTTAAAGCTCACCCCTAACCGCCCCAGCTCGTCTTCCGTGTCGACCTCTGCGCGCGTCTGCAGCTCGCCCGTTCCTACCAGCCGCATCGTTTCTTGAAGCCGTTTGATTTTGCCTGTAATTCTTCTGGAAAATAAAAACGCCAAAAGGAGTGCCAGCACTGCCGAAAGTATCAGCGCCGCGATAAAGAAGGATTGAATCACCTCCGCAGAGCGATTCATTTGCTCGTAAGGCAAACGCACTTGAATCATCCAGTTGTTGGACTCCAGCGGTTTGTTCCAGACGATATCGCTCTCTTGCTGGACGAACGTACCCGCAGTCTGGTAAATCAGCTCGCCACTTTTGGCTGTAATCGTCACATGCGCACTCATGTCCTTTTCCAGCTGGGAAAACAATTGAAACAGCTTGCCCGCTTTCATCTCGATCAAAATCCGGCTGTCCTTCAACACGCCATAACCGCTGAGAACGGGAACGACCAGACCAAGCACCTTCTCCTGATTGCGCAGTTCCGCCTCATCCTGAAACCCGACATAATGCCGTGGTGTGTAAAAGCCGATCCATCGCTCCTCATCCAGCTTGGCGGGCAGTGCCTTCCACCACGATTCCCGCATCAGATCCTGTCCATTGATGACATTTTCCCCGAAAAAATAGCCCGAGGGCGTCACGATAAAAATGCCTTTTGTATCAAGGTTGCGGTGCGCCCCCAGGTATCGCTCGAAGTTTTTTTGTTCCAGGAAGCCCGTGTAGGTCTTCGGCTGTTCCTCCCGCATGACGACCAATGTCGGGTCTGACACGTACGTATTGATGTCATAGGCCATGTATCTCATTTGACTCAGGTAGTTATCGATCTGGATTTGCAGCTGTGTCGCAATATACTCGCCTGACTTGCTAAATTGCTCGCGAACGACCATCGACGATTTCCAATACGCCATACTCCCCAGAGTAATCAGCGGAATAATAGCTGCAATCAGCATAAAAGCGAGCAACTTGGCATGAATGCTTCTGCGCGGGAAGAGCGACCATGACTTCATGTGACAAACCACCACCGTATTCCGATTAGTTGCACTATTCAATCTTTAACTAGATTGTACAACGTTTCGGCGATGCCTTCGAGAATAACATCGTTAGTCACACAAATTCCGCTTATACAGCTGAACCGGAGAAATCGTATCCTTCGAAAAAGGCGTCAACCTCATCTGGAACTGGAACTCCTCTGGACGCAGGGCATGCTGCTCGGATTGCTTGGGTCCGCAGCTATTGCTACCCAGCCCGTTTTGTCGATAATCGAGATGCAGTGTGACATACTCCCGTTTTACGAGATCTGTCGTGTGCTTTGCTTGCTCCAGATCATCCGTATCATAGCGAAGTGCGCTAAATTCCAAGGTCGGTTGACCCATCGCGAAAAGTCCAATGCCTCGCTGATCCGTGATCGACATCCATTTGACGTCCGTGCGATTGCCATTTTCCTGCGGGAACACGTACGGCGTGTACAGCTCATCCACACTCGCGTGATACACCCCGATGCGATTGGCTTCCTTGCTGTCGATATACGCCTCTCCCGGGCCGCGACCATACCACGAGACGCGCTCCATATCTTTGGCAACCAATAGCTTCAAACCGATTCGCGGCAGCATCGCTGGCGGGGTACCTTTGGGTGTGCCTTGAACATCTACCTGCACTTCGCCATTTCCGAACACGGTATACGTGTAGCGACATGCAAAACCCCAGTCGTATACTGGTGGAGCAATGCGCACATCGCAGGTAATGACCACACGATCTTCTCGATCCTGCTGGATGCTTACATGCTCCACCCGGTTTTGCAAACGATCGAGGTATACCTTGCGCCACTCTTCCACTACGTACATGTCATTGTCAATCGGAGCACGCCAAAACGTGAGACGAGGTCCTGCCACCAACAGCTCCTTACCCGCAAACACCCAGCTCGTCGGCACACCGCTCACTTTGTCAAAAACGAACTGAAAATCTGCTCCGGTAAGGGTCACGTCTGTTTTCGTTTCTTTTCCATCCACTCTGCCTAACACAGATTGGTACGGAGCGACCGTAACCTGTTGCGCAGCAGTCATTGGCAAGGCAAATTGCGCCCAAGCCAGCTCATGTCCAGCCTGTACCCAGCTCTCATCTTGATCCAGCACAAAGGAGAGCGTCAGCCAGTAGTCGGTTCGAGCCGGCACCTGTGCAGGCAAGGTATACGGAACAGCTACAATCGTGCGACTTCCTGCTTCTGTATGCGGCAGCGACAGCGTTCCGCTCTGCATCACTTGTTCGTCTGCTGTCACACTCCAGACCATTTTCACGTGCGCAAGCGTGCGGAAATCATAACGATTCGTAATGGTGACGAGCCCGCTTTCCAAATCAGTCGCTTCTACGACGATCGGCTCTATCACTTTTTTGTATTCGAGCAGCCCTGGGGATGGGGTGCGATCTGGACGAATCAGTCCATCGATGACGAAGTTGCCATTCGTCGGGTAGTCCCCGAAGTCGCCTCCGTAGGCATAATACTCTCGCCCATCCGGCGTATATTGGCGCAAGCCGTGATCAATCCATTCCCACACAAAGCCGCCCTGCAAGCGTTGATATTTGTCAAACAAATTGGCGTAGTCGCGCAAGCCACCGGGTCCATTTCCCATGGCATGAGCATATTCGCACATGATATGCGGCTTTTGCAGATGTTCATTTTCACCATGCTGAATCATTTTTTCAACCGAGGAGTACATGGTGGAAAATACGTCGCACACTTCTGCTTCGCGATCCTCCTCGTAGTGGATGAGACGAGTCGGGTCCGCTTGTCGGCACCAAGCGGCCATTGCCCGGAAGTTGCAGCCGAAGCCGGATTCGTTGCCAAGCGACCACATGATGATCGACGGATGGTTTTTGTCGCGCTCCACCATGCGCTCCATACGCTCCACGTACGTCTGCTCCCACTCTGGATCATCGCTCAGTTGACTAATGTTGCCCGTCAACTGGAAGCCATGTGTCTCCAAATCGGTTTCGTCCATGACATACAATCCGTATTGGTCGCACAAATCGTAAAAACGCGGATCGTTCGGATAATGGGCGGTACGAACAGCGTTGATGTTGTGACGCTTCATCATGAGCACATCTTCGCGCATCGTTTCATACGGGACTGCTCGCCCAAGATCGGGATGATGATCATGGCGGTTCACACCGTTTAGGCGAATCGCTACACCGTTTACGAAGAAGTTGTTTCCTTTTACTTCGATCCGTCGGAAGCCCACGCGGATCGGGATGACTTCTGTCTTTTCGCCCGACTCCTGCTCAATCGCAAGCAGCAGGTGATACAGGTTCGGCTCCTCCGCCGACCATTTTTTCGGCTCCTGCACCGGAAGCTCCAAGGTCACGACCTTTTCCTGTCCGGCTGCCAGTTCGCCTGCTTCGGTGTCGGTTAGCGAAGCGATAGGCGTGTAGGATTGATCCAGCAGCTTTGCGGTCACGCTCACCCCGTCATAGGCAGCAGCGGAACTGTTTTCTACATGGACACGTACGCGAAGCACACCATGGCGAAATTCATCATCCAGATCAGCCACGACTGCCAGATCACGTACATGCAACTTCGGTCTGGCAATCAGGGAAACATCCCGAAAAATCCCGCTCAAGTACCACATATCCTGATCCTCAACATACGTGCCGTCCGACCATTGGTACACTTGAACAGCCAAGCGGTTCCTGCCTTCCTGCAACAGCTCCGTCACATCAAACTCAGATGGCAAGCGGCTTCCTTGGCTATAGCCGACTTCCTTCCCGTTCAGCCACACATGAAAAGCGCTGTCGACCCCTTCAAACCGCAGGATCACCTGCTGATTTTGCCACGCAGACGCTACCGTAAACTCTCGCAAATAGCAGCCTGTCGGGTTATCTGACGGGACATGCGGCGGATCGACTGGAAACGGATAGTACAAGTCCGTGTAATGCGGTTTTCCGTACCCTTGGAGCTGCCAATGCCCCGGTACCTGAATCCGGGCCCACTCGGTCGCATCATAATCGGTAGCAAAAAAGTTTTCCGGCACACGCAGTGGTGATTCTGCGTATGCAAACTGCCAATGCCCATTCAACAACTGAAACCACGGTGTCGCTCCTCTTTCATACGTCAGTGCTCCCGACTCTTCCGGGTAAGACAAAAAGTAAGCCCGCGCCGCCAAGCGATTTCGCTCTAGCAGCTGATGATTTGCCCAGTCATACCGTTGCTGCATCGATGTACACTCCTCTTTTTACATTTTCACGGTTCCTTGTTCCCTGTTCATGCCTTGCAGGGCCAAGGCGCCAGCACCGAGCATGCCTGCATCCGCACCGAGCTCGGCCAAAACGATTTTTGTCTGTTGATGAACGACTTCCATGGCGTACCGTTGTACACTTGCTTGTACGGGGGCCAGCAATAGCTCTCCAGCCCGGCAGACGCCACCGCCGATCACTACGAGTTGCGGGTTGCACACGTTCACCAACACAGACAAGGCCCAGCCAGTTACTTCACACGCTTCGTTCCATGCGCAGGTCGCCACCGCATCACCTTGTTCCACTGCCGTAGCCACCTGCTCAGCCGTAATCCGCTCGATCTGTCCATCGCATAGAGTAAACAGAGGAGAGGCTTTTGCTTGCTGCGGATTTGCATCGAGCTCCTGGTCCAAGCGCTCACGAGCCAATCTGGCAATACCTGTGGCAGATGCGACCGTCTCCACACAACCGAGCTTGCCGCAATTGCATGGAGCGGTAAGCCCTGGATAACGCACATGACCAATCTCTCCCGCGAATCCGTGACTGCCCCGAACGAGCTTGCCTTCGTTTACAATCCCTGCCCCCACCCCTGTACCAAGCGGCACAAAAATGAGGTGGCTTACCTTCCTGCCCGCACCGAATATGGCTTCTCCGAGCGCAGCCGTCCGTAAATCGTTTTCAAAAAAAAGCGGCAGCTCCACCAGCTTCGCGAGTGGTGTCCGCAAGTCTGCCTGATGCAATTGAAAGTTGGGCGAGTGAACCGATATCCCATTTTCCGCATCAAAAGGACCAGGAAATCCGATCCCTACTGCCTCTATTGGAACGGGTGATTGAACCCGCAGCTCTTTAATCAAGGCAGCCATTCGCTCAATCAAGATGGGCAAGTTGTTATGGACTTTTGTCTCCTTGGCAGCCCGGAGGAGAATTTGCCCATTCTCGTCTATGACCGCCCCTTTCATTGTCGTACCACCGACATCGAGGCCAATTACATGACGCATGCTACTCCTCCCTTCTGAACCAGCTATTCTACTCGACTCGCTCCACATGCATCGGCTGACTCCTCAACTGCTGCACATCATCGAGCTCGATCATGCCCGCTCCAAACGACCGTGTATTCGCCGCGCCGCATGCCATCCCCAACCAAATCGAATCTGGCCAAGCCAAGCCCCGCAGCTTTCCGACAAGGACACCCGCAAGCATGGAATCACCGCAGCCCACTGTATTTTTCACTTCGGCATCCGCCAACGGGATCGCGGAAATACGCCACGTCTCCTGGCCATCACCAAACCACGCGCCCTCCTCCCCTAACGAGAGAAGGACTCGCTGCGCACCGCGCTCACGCAGCTCGCGTATCGCTCTGCAACGTGCCTCGTCGCTATCCAGCGAAAATCCAAGAATCGCTTCCGCTTCCGGTCGATTGGGCTTGATGAGCGAGGGCGTTGCCTTTATTCCTTCTAACAGTGCCTGACCGCTCGTATCCAGCACGCATGCGGTTCCTGTTCCTTTCCCGGCGACACCCCGGACGAGTGCAGCGTATGTTTCTGTTGGAACGCCACCTGGCAAGCTTCCGGAAAAAACCATGTACTGTGCCTGATCCGCCAGCTCGATCAAACGCGTTTGCAAGCGACTGATCTCTTCTTCACTGGGCGAGAGACCCTGCTCTAGCACTTCTGTCACCGTTTTTTCCTGTTCGTCGAGAAAAGCGAGACACAGTCGGGATTCTCCGCGCGTTTCGATAAACGAGGACGTGATCCCCTCACGTTCGCAGCCTTCCGCGATGAACCTCCCGTTATGACCGGCGACAAAACCGCTTGCGACTACATCCTGCCCCAATGCTTTCGCTACACGCGCTACATTTATCCCTTTTCCGCCGGGCAAGCTCAGTACATCCCCCGTGCGGTGCAGCTCTCCAGAACGAAAATGCGAGAGTCGATACGTCTTATCGATGGCCGCGTTCAGCGTTACCGTTACCAGCATGCTATCTCACCTGCACAGTAACGAGCGGCTGCCCCATTTTTTGTTTGAACAAATTGATCACTTCTACCGGGGTTGGATCGACGCCGCGAATCAGAGCAGCGTACAGCGACACGAAGTCAGCCAAGTACACGATAGA
Source organism: Brevibacillus sp. AF8 (assembly GCF_021270385.1). Classification (NCBI taxonomy): domain Bacteria; kingdom Bacillati; phylum Bacillota; class Bacilli; order Caryophanales; family Paenibacillaceae; genus Brevibacillus; species Brevibacillus sp. AF8. Next base: position 106,287 of record NZ_JAGQDN010000007.1, read on the forward strand.
AAACAAACGAACCATTCGGGACACACCGTGGGAATGAACCACCCTTACCCCACCAGCGCGCTCACGCAAAATGTCAGCGCTGATCTCTACACGTTGGATCGTCTTCTCGCTGTCCTCCAGATCGCGAATGAGTGTAAAATGAACACCCTTCAGCAGAGCAGACGGCGAATCCCAACCCACAGCCTCGTCGTGGTGCAGGCTCGGTATGGCGTTCCAAAATGCCATCAGCTTGCTGTTTTCCCCAAGCTGGTTTTTCCAACGCCATGCAGGGGCATCGAAAAACGGAAGCGTTCCATACACGACAGGTATCAGCCCATCCATCTCGATAGCGATTTGTTTGGCTTCATTTTTCGCGATCGGAGAATCCGTTCCGTAGATGTGCTTCCACTCCTCGAACAGGGCAATCGTCTCCTCGACCTCCGCACGCTTGTCGGAAATCAGCCCGAGCTTCGTCAGGATGGCGAGAATCGGCAAGAAAATATAGCCGAGTACGATCCGCGGCATCATTCCGCCCGGCACGAGCAAACACGCATGATTGTGTTCACGGGTCATCTCCAATACTTTTCCGCCCGCCGTAATGACAGCGATTTGTGCTCCTTTGGCGATAGCTGCTTCGTAGCCGCTGACGACTTCTTCTGTATTGCCGGAATGGCTAACGACGATGACGAGCGTCTTCGCATCCACAAAAGCCGGGATGGTATACCCTTGATTTAACTGAAGCGGCACTTGCAGCTCGTCAAACAAATACGACTTGATCAAATTGACGCTCGCAGCCGAACCGCCCCCAGTGCCAAGCACCACAATATTTTCAATTTTAACAGAAATATTAGACACATCTAAACTATCAGATAATTTTAAACCTGTTTTAAACTGTTCATCGTAGCTTTCCGTATCTTGCAGGGCAGAAATCGTGTCCAGTTCGCGCAACGCTTTCGCATCATCGAGGTTTATACGCATGTAAAATCGTCCCTTCCTGTCTTTTTGGATTAACGTACATTCGCTTTTCCGATACAACCGCACATCTCCATTTTGGCGAGTGCGACTTCTTTAACCGCCTGCTTGGCCTGCTTCATATAGGTGCGCGGGTCGTTTTCCTGCGGGTTGTTGTCAAAAACGCCCTTGATCGCTTGCGAAAACGCGATACGCAGCTCTGTCGCTACGTTCATCTTTGCCATGCCGAGCTGAACCGCCCGCTTCACCTGCTCCTCGGGAATTCCCGAGCCGCCGTGCAACACAAGTGGCACAGAAACACGACGGGCAATCTCCTCGATGCGAGCAAAATCAATGCGCGGCTCCCCCTTGTAAATCCCGTGAGCCGTACCAATCGCCGGTGCCAACGTATCCACGCCAGTCAACTCGATAAACCTCTCGCACTCAATCGGGTCAGCCAGTGCAGCATCTGCATCATCGACGACAAGATCGTCCTCCACGCCCCCAACCTTGCCGAGCTCTGCCTCCACATTGACACCGCGCTCCCGAGCCAGCTCCACTACACGCCGCGTCATCTCCGCATTTTCTGCAAAAGGATGCATCGACGCGTCGATCATGACTGATGTATAACCCGCTTCGATACATCGCATGATCAGTTCCTGTTCATGACAGTGATCCAAATGCAGGGCAATCGGCACCCGGGCCTCTTCTGAGGCTACCCGGGCGATTGCTGCTACATACTCCGATCCAAGATGCCGGACCGTTCCGACTGTGGTCTGTAAAATGAGCGGTGCGTTTGCTTCGCAAGCCGCCTCCACTACTGCTTGGAGCATTTCCATCGTGTGTACGTTGAAGGCGCCTACACAATATCCTTGCTCCCTTGCTGTGCGCAGCATCTGTGTCGATGATACCAACGCCATATCGATCCCTCCGTTTCTCTCTGATCTGGTAGTTTACCTAGTTACGCCCTGCAAGCTCGCCAGCTCCAGGTTGATGCCCAGCTCCGCATACTTACTGACAAGATGCTGTGCCGCCGCATCCGTAATAATCCGATCGACATCGGACACCCCAGCGAACTTCGCCAAATGCGTCTCTCCGAACTTGCTATGGTCAGCGAGCACATAGACTTTTCTGGCGCGTTCCATCATGACTTGGTTAATTTGCGCTTCGGCCAGATTGAGCGTCGTCAGTCCATTTTCCGGATGAACCCCATCTGCCCCGATAAAGCATTTGAAAACAGAAAGTCCTCGCAAATTGTCCGATGCGACAGAACCAACGAGCGCAAATGACTTGTGGCGCATCTCTCCCCCGATCAAGATGACGTGATGCTTGCCTTGACTGTTCAGCTCCATCGCGATATTGACCGCATTCGTCACGACCGTCAGATCATTCAAGCCGCGCAGCAGCTTGGCGAGCTCCATCATCGTGGTCCCTGCCCCGAGAATAACCGTGTCCCCCGGCTGTATGTGCGACAGCGCTTGATGAGCAATCGCTTGCTTCTCTTCGCTTCTCTCTTCCAGCTTCTCTGTGAAACTGCGCTCCAATGGCAAGAAATTCGTAATCGTCGCGCCCCCGTGAATGCGCGTCAGCAGACCATCATTTTCGAGTTTGATCAAATCTTTTCGGATCGTTACTTCAGACACATCCAGCGCCAGACTTAATTGGCTGACGGTTACGCTCTGTTCTGCCTTCAATTGTTCGAGGATCTTGCTATGCCGTTCGGCTGCCAGCATATTGCTTCACTTCCTTACGATCATAAATTGTATGGTTTCGTTTTGTTTCTTTTTATCTTTCGTTTAATTTCACTTCGATCTTAGCATTGTAGAAAAACGAATGTCAAACAAGTTATGAAATTTTCCGAAAATAAAACCAGCCTGCTCTGGTTCTCGACCAAAACAGACTGGCTGTTTACCTCTTTACCCGATATCCCGACTTTCCAGCATGAAATCAATAAACTTCTTATGCGCCCGTGAAAGCCATTTGTTTTTATGGTAGGCAATTTGCGCATAGAACAACAGCTCTTCCTCGCACGCTATCATTTTCACTTTTTGCTCATTCAACAAGGCTTCGACGCTAATATACGGCATCAAGCTCACGCCTAGCCCGTTCGCCACGCTCTGCTTGATCGCTTCCATACTGGAGAACTCCAGGTGATGCTTCGGCTTGATCTCCCTTTTTTCCAAGAAGCGTAGGAAAAACCGCCGCAGAGCACAATGCTCTCCACTGAAAATCATACATTCCTCGCCAGCATCCTCTATTTTTTCAAACGAATGATCCCGCCCACCGATAAAAACCAGTCTCTCGGTAGAGAACGGCTCCACGACCAGATTCGGATCATCGAGCTTTGGCTCCAGCGTGATCACGATATCCAATAGACCATCATGCAGCTTTTCCCGCAGGCGAATGCAGTCGTCCATTACAAATGAAATATTCACGCCCGAATAGCACGCTCTGTACCTGGACAAAATGTCACCCAGCCGATAGATCGTGATCGTCTCCGAGGCCCCGATGCGTAACTCGCCTTGCAGTGATTGCTCATTTGCCGATATATCCTTGATCTTCGCATACGAAACCAGCAGCTCCTCGACGTACGTATACAGCTCACGGCCATAAGCAGTTAACTGAATTTTCTTCCCCAGTCGATCAAACAGCGGGACACCCATTCCTTCTTCCAGCTGCTGAATATGGGATGTAATCGTCGCCTGTGAATATTGCAGTGCCTGTGCGGCCTTCGTAAAGCTGTTGAAATCGACGACTGCCTTAAAGGTTTGAAATTGGCGAATCTCCATCCCCGCTCCCCCCTGCCCGATGTTTATTATTAGAAATCCTGAAGATCATCTTCAGAACTTTCATTTTTACTAATAATTAATGATAGCATATGATTCTTGATAAGTACCGGTACGGCTTGATCGATTCGAACAGAGGAGCTGATTTTCGATGAAAAAAGTGTGCTTGTTATTACCGAATGGCTTTGAGGCAGTAGAGGCTAGCGTATTTACAGATGTAATCGGCTGGAACAAGGAAGAGGGCGACGGGACAACGGAGCTGGTGACGGTGGGAACGCGCAAGGAGTTGAAATGCACGTGGAATTTTACTGTGATTCCCGAGATGGTGATCGACGATGCGGATGTAAATGACTTCGATGCACTGGCACTGCCTGGCGGTTTTGAGCATGCAGGCTTTTATGAAGATGCTTATCGCGAGGACGTTCTTGCTTTCATACGTGAATTTGAAAAGCAAGGCAAAATGATTGCCTCCATCTGCGTGGGTGCTCTGCCCCTCGGGAAAAGCGGGATTTTGCAAGGACGAAACGCAACGACCTACAACCTGAATAACCAACTGAGACAAAAGCAGCTGGCAGCGATGGGTGCCACTGTTATCCCTGACCAATCCATCGTCATCGACAACAATATCATCACCTCGTACAACCCTTCGACCGCTTTTGATGTGGCATTCACCTTGCTAGAGTCACTGACATCCCGCGAAAACACCGACCATGTGAAGCGCTTGATGGGGTTTCTTGTATAATAAAACCGGCATTTTTCCCAATGCTCTTGGGTAAATGCCGGTTTCTTTCTGCTATTTAACGAACAAGCTCGCCAGCGCTCACTGTGTCTAAATGAATGAGAATATCAAATGCTTGCCCAAGCGAAGTTGTTATAGAGTTTGGTTTGCTTGGATCAGCAGAACCGAATCCAATCAAAAACGGCCGTTCTTCCTCTAACCATTTTTGGGTGAGACCTGTAGCATTCCGTAAATCAACAAAGTATTGATCCTTTGAGACTTGATCCAGAGTATGATTGAATGTTTTTGGATCATTCGATTCAATGGTAGCTGGAACAATTTTATTTTCAATGTTAAACGCGTTATAATCGCCTTTCCCGAATGAAGTTCCAATCGTTACATATTCCTTTCCATAATGCTCCAGTAAATACTGACCGGCGAGCTTCGGGTATACCTCTTGCAACATATTGTTCTTTGCGATGTGCCCATTGTGACCCCATACGATTGTTTTTCCTAGCTGTTCATGAGCCCACTTCGCATTCTCAAACATCGCGATATCATGCTTCAAAAATAAATCAGATGGATTCTCCGAGAAGTTGAAATACATGCCAGTAAATTGCTCAATGACCTTGGCGTGTTGCTTAATCCTTGCGAACTCCTTGGATTGGCCGTTCAGACTGCTTTTGTTTTGTTCCAATATTTCCGTGATTTCTTTCGCTTGCTCCTGATGTTTTTTCTGAATGGCCTGTGGCAAAGCTGAATAGGTTTCCAGGTCCTTCGTAACTTCGGCAAGTTCCTTCATTTTATTATTCACACGGGGCAGCAGGTCAGGCTTATATTTTTTTATATACTGTCTGATCTCATCGTATACATTTTCGCTGACATTTTGTACATCCATTCCGACCACCCGCAGTTTCGTTTCGTTCTCGGGATCGGCATTGTACTCACGCATCCATTCCAGCATGTCTACGATTTCTTTTGTTTGAAATATAGGCATTAGGAATTTACTCGGATTCCCTTCTCCTGTGAGAACGTAATGATCAAGTTTCAATGCGTTGCCCCAGTTTTCTTCTAATACAAGGGTGGTAAAGCCCATTTCCATGACGAGAAATTCAACAAACCGGTGTTTCATCGTATAAATTTCACGACTTCCATGATTTGCCTCACCTAAACCTACGATTGAAGCAGAACCGATCATTTGGCGCAGCGGTTCAATATCTTTAAGATCAGTCCCAGGCTCAGCGCTATTCAATTGAAAAGAGTTCAGCTCTAACCATTCTTTTGGACTTAGATTTTCTGCCTTCTTCCCTTGTTGTTGTTCGCTGTCCGTCTCGGTTAATGGAGCTGTATTCGTGCATCCTGTTATGAGTAAACCAAAAATCGATACCGCGACGATGCTACTTCTGTAAAAGGCCGTCAAGTTCATTTCTCTTTCCTCCAAACAACTTTGTATGCTCAAAGTATGGCCCGGGCACTGCCTGTACAACAAGTAACGTTTTGTCATAAGGTTCAGACGCCCCGTTACCAACGGTTTCTCCCTACCCCATATGACAATTTGTCATCAAAAAAAGCACCGATCTTGAAGATCGGTACTTTTGAAATAGCATTTCCAATGTCATATGCTGCAATCGGGGATAAGAATAAGCCATCCATCACACCCTACTGGCAAAAGGAGTGGTGAATCATGGAGAAAAAGCGAGGTTCTGCCGAGCACGAGCCCACAGTAGCGCCAAGCATGTACGGTCATGATCCTTTGGAAGAAAAGGCGACGGAAAAAGAAGTGGAAAAAGGGGATTACACAAAGGTAACGCGGCTGTTCCTCGACCGAACGCCGGAAGAGTAAAGACGGGATTTCTCCCGTCTTTTTGTCATCTATAGGATACTCTCGGTTCGCGCCAGTTCAATTGCTTCTTCCCGGTTGCTGACACCGAGCTTCGAGTAAAGAGTGGAACAGTAATTCCGTACCGTTCCCTCCGATAAATATAGCTTGGTGGCAATTGATTTGTAGCGAAGCCCATCCGTTAAAAGCTGTAAAATCTCCCTTTCCCGTTTCGTCAATCCATACGGATCATTCGGGCTGTACTTCTCTAATTGCTCACGTTGGCGCTTCATCTCTTCGAAAACGCGTGTGGCGATTGACTGATCAAGCCACGTTCCCCCGCTATAGATGAGCTTCATCGCTTCCATCATCTCTTTTGGACGAGTAGACTTCAGCATATATCCTTCCGCCCCATGCTCCAATGCTGTTGCTGCCTGTACCGAATCCTCAAACGTTGTCATGACCACAACCTTCATGTTCGGCCAGCGTTCTTTCATTTGAAGGAAGGTCTCCAGTCCGTTCATCCCTTGCATATGCACGTCCATTAACACGATATCCGGCTGGTGTCGCTCACACTGTTCCAATGCTTCTCGCCCATCACTAGCTGTACCCACAACGATAAAGTTGTCCTGCTGGCTTAAAATTTGCTGTAAGCTGTCGGCAATCATCACCTGATCATCAACAATAAGCAGGCGGATACTTCCCTGTCCAGCTTCTGCCTGTATGGGAACATTACAAATGACAACGGTCCCTTGCCCGGATTGTGAATGAACGGACAGCGTACCTTGCTGTTGCTCAAGCCGTTCTTTTATTCCCTTTAGTTCTAAGCCGAATTCGATGGACTCTAGTCCGTTTCCATTATCTTCAATTTGTAAACGGAGTTGCTGACTTTCGAAATACAGATCAACAGCTATCACACTTGCTTGGCCGTGACGAACCGCATTTGTAAGCAATTCTTGCAGGCAACGATATAAAGAAATGCTCATTTTTTGCATAACGAGCGTCTCACTGCCGATCACACGGAAGTTGACCGTTACACCTGTTGACTTCATAAATTCTTCCGTCAGTTCCAGGAGTGACTCACTTAACGACTGGTTGAACCGAGCATGAGCATGAGAGAGCTGATGCAAATGCTTTCTGATATCATCCAGGCTGCCCTGTGCTATGGAGACAAGTTTATCAACTCGTTCGACCTGTGAATCAGGAACCGAGGATCGGAGCGACTCAACGCCAACAATCAGAGAGGTTAGCGAATGGCCAATCGTGTCATGTAACTCATGTGACAACCGATTACGTTCCTCGATCAGTGTCAGCTCCTCGATTTGCTTAATATGCTGCTCCAATAATTGCTTCTGTTCTTGAATGATACGGCCTTGCTTATGAGACTCAATTAATATGCTAAATGCCATCCCCATCGCAAAACCAAAGCTGCAACTAAACATGAACTCGTACGGGAGACGATTGGTAATCAACCCGTTTAAAACCGGAAAAATAATCCCGCTAGAGATTCCCGTCCACATATACGTTCTGCGACTACTGGCCACACCAATAATGATTACTAGTAAAACGAAAGGCCAAGTCCATCCAGGTGCTACAAAGGCCACAAATAGATAAAAAAAGCCTGTCATTACGACTTCGACTGCTAGATACCAATCTTTTTTTCTATATTGAACGATCAATGGAATGGCATAAACCAAAAAAGCAATTAGGATGATGACTCCGAACGGAACGGCTATCATTGCCGGATACATAATATCTGCGATGACGAAGATACCTAGCCAAATCGTTCGCAAGGCAAAAATCACCCAATTGTACCAGAACCATTTTTTTATCATAGATAACATTTGTCATGTACTCCTGCTCGTTTGAATGGTAAGGAATTTCCCGAATGTTTCTGACTCATCATGCCTCACCAATTCCCGATTCGTCAAGCAAAATGCGCCGTGTCATATAGCCTTTATGACATTCTATCATGCCGTAAATATGATCGGTTAGCACGATGTCATACATAGATCGAACGGTATTGTCACTATGTGATTTTACAGCCCTGAGAATAAGGTGGATGTGTAAAGACAACACAAATCAACTTACAGGAGCGATGAGAAATGAAACCATTCCCTATGCAAAAAGGAGCGTCCCTTACGTTATCTGCACTATTAATAGGGACACTGATACTTCCTACTTACGGTTGTGCGGAAGCAAGTGTGGACCAAGCAATCACGCAACAAAAGAAAACGGATCATGCCAAAATAAAAGAAGCGATTGATAAAGCTGCTGCCAGCGAAAACATTCCAGGTATCCTCTTTGCAGTAAAGAAGGGAAATGATTTCTGGTCGTATGCTTCCGGCGAAGCGAATATAGAAAGTAAGAAACCGATGGAAGCCGACTTTTCATTTCGAATCGGGAGTATAACGAAATCGTTCGTCGGTGTAGTGACCCTGCAACTAGCTGAGGAAAAGAAGCTAAGCCTCGATGACTCGTTGGAAAAATGGCTGCCAGGTGTCGTCCAAGGAAACGGATATGATGGTAACAAAATTACGATTCGTCAGTTATTAAATCATTCGAGTGGAGTGGCAGACTACTTAGATGATGAACTCAAGGAAAGTATAATCCAGAACTCCACTCAAACGTTTACAGCAGAACAACTCATTTCTCGCGCATTAAAGCAAACACCGACCACAGGTGGCTATTCGAATACGAATACAGTGCTGATGAAACTCATTATCCAAAAGGTCACAGGAGAAACGGTTGCCGAACAAATCAAGAAACGAGTGATTGAGCCGCTTCAACTAACAGAAACGTTTTTCCCGGCAAAGTCTCAATCCATTCCGAAAAACAGTCCGAATGGATACTTTAACAATGCCGGTACATTAATGGATATCACCGACCTTAACCCTTCCTTTGCAGATGCAGCAGGGGCTATGATCTCGACTACGAAAGATTTAACAACGTTCTTTAGCGCTTTATTGGGCGGAAAATTGTTAACGCCTGAGATGCAGAAAGAAATGTTAACCACTGTTTCTCATCCACAAGGGAAATTCGGACTCGGTATTCAGGAAGTAACATTGCCGAATGGCACTACCATATGGGGTCATCAAGGTGGCATTCCTGGATTCACCAACTTCGCAGGTGGAACAAAAGACGGCAAGCACGTGATCGCGATGAGTATCAATGCATTAGGAGATACTGTTTCTCATATGGAGAACATCCAGATGACTGAATTCTCGGGACAAGCCAAGCAACCATCCACCCCGGATCAAGCAGCTCAAAAACATGGGCAAGGAATGAAGGACTTCATTGATCAGAAAGCAAAAGTCGAGGGAGTCCCTGGAATAATTGCCGCTGGGTTAAGAAACGGAGAATACTGGTCTTATGCAGCGGGTGTAGCCAACCTCGATCATAAAAATCCGATGGAACCAGACTTTACTTTCCGTATTGGCAGTGTCACAAAGGCGTTTGTTGCTACCCTTGTCTTACAGTTGGCTCAGGAGAAAAAGCTGAATCTGGAAGACTCGGTAGAAAAATGGCTCCCAGGTGTGGTAAAGGGTAATGGGTATGACGGCAACAAAATCACGATTCGTATGTTATTGAACCAAACGAGCGGGATTGCAAGCTATACGAATACAGACATGCGGTACGCTACCTCATTCCCTCAATATACCGTTGATGACCTTGTACGTATGGGACTGGCTAAGCCGCCAGTATTTCAACCAGGGGCAGGCTTTGACTATTCGAATACAAATACCGTGCTGGCTGGTCTTGTTATTCAAAAGGTGACAGGAGAAACGTACGATGTGCAGATGAAGAAACGGATCCTCGACCCGCTTCAGATGACAAATACATCTTTTAGTGGTAGTAATCCAAAAATCCCGGGCCAGCATGCCACAGGCTATAGCTTGAATCGGGCAGGGAAACTGTTTGATTTCACAGAGTATAATCCTTCATTCGCGAATGCTGCGGGGGAAATGATTTCGACAGGGAAAGATTTGACCACTTTTTTTAGTGCGCTTTTGGGTGGGAAATTATTAAATGACGAGATGATGAAGCAGATGACAACAGGTGTGGAATCGCCTTTTGGCAAATATGGGCTGGGAATTTACGGGGTGACACTGCCGAGCGGAAAGACCTATTGGGTTCATGGAGGCGGCATTCATGGGTTTGAAACGTTAGCGGGTGGTACCTTAGGCGGGAAGGATATTTTGGTGACGAACATCAATGCGGTCGGTCCAGAACCTGTCGTCACTAACCAAGCCATGTTCGAAAAGGAATTTAGTCGTTAAGTTAAAATGGAAAAATGATAGAAGGCTTTTGCCTTGGGAACTCCAAGAGCAATAAGCCTTTTTCCTTTTCAATTATATCGATAAATTTATTTATGTATACGCTATTAAAACATAATTTGTTTTATCGATAACTCGACCTTAGAATAGCAACTGTATCCCAATCAAAAAATACAGGAGGCAATATAGTATGACCCCATCAATTAAATCAAGTCCCGTAAAATCAGGGTGATATCTATAACATTCTGAAAGATGACTGCATTCGCTACAAGATCGTTGTACTTGATGCGTTTTTCCTGTTCTTCTGGATCATTCTCAGCGATCACGCCATCTCCCCCGTCTGATTTGTTCTTTAGTAGGCCATCTATTATGTAGACAGCTTCCCATACTCCGCAGGGAATGAAATGACTAAATAAAGTAATGTAGGTATCTGAAATATGATGATAAGTAATTCCGCCATACCCACCATAACGAATATGATATTCAGATAACAAATTTTCTTCGTACAAATCGAACTTCGTTCCGTCTTTAGCAGCTGTCTTCCCGTCTCCCCATAGTTTAGGCAGGCTTAGTGTATTGTATTGATTCAGAATGTCACGTATGGCTGCATCGATCTTCTGGGCAGTTACATGTCGGCGGTTTACAAATGAGAGCATATGGGGTGTAACTAAACTTCGCATATGTTTGGGATGTTTGGGCTCCGAGATGGCAGCAAGCTGGCACCGGAATAGGAAATTTCCAGTGCCAGCTTGCTGGTGTTCTTAATGTGATGAAGAGCCAATGAGTTGCTCGGCAATGCTTTTGGAAAGAGTCAACGTATTAATTTCAGAAGGCATCGCATTGATATTAAGGGTTTGTACATAATCCCCGCCGCGAGTTCCACCTGTGAACGTTGCGAATCCTGGACAGTTGCCGCCATGCCCCCAAATCGTAATACCATTCGTCAGCTTTGTTCCAAGGATCCCCAAGCCGTATTCACCTACTGGAGTTTCAACCCCAGTTAACATCTGATCTAAAGTAGCTGGTTTTAATAGCTTGCCACTAAGTATAGCACTGAAGAATGTATTCATATCATCCGCTGTGGAGATCATAGATCCCGCAGCATCTGCCCAAGAGGGATTCATTTCGGTTCTGTCTATGAATTGACCGTCGAGTACGAAGTATCCTCGTGCATGTTCACCTGGAATAAACGAGTAGTCGTCGGGTACATAAGTGCTCGTTAGGTTAAGGGGAGCTATGAAACGTTTCCTAATATGTTCCCCGTATGTTTCTCCAGTAGCCTTCTTAATAATCATCCCTGCCAGTACCGTATTCGTATTGGAATAAACCCATTTCTCTCCAGGCTTAGAGGTCGCCTTCATGTTCAGTCCAGTACGAACTAATTCGTCAGCAGTAAAGGAATGTAACGGGTTTGGGAGTAATTTATCGAGAATATCCTTGTGTTCTGAATAGTCAGGAATACCGCTTGTTTGGTTTAATAGTTGCCGAATCGTGATATGATCCCCTTCATATTCAGTACCCTTAACAACATCAGGCAGCCATTTTTCTATCGTGTCATCCAGGCTCAGTTTTTGTTCATCAACAAGCTGAAGAACGACCATTGCAGTAAACGTCTTTGTTAGACTACCGATCCGGAAAGTAAAGTTCGTCTTAACCGGATCAGTACCGTAAATGCTTGCTTCACCGGAAGCATATGCCCATTTTGATCCTTTGTTTGAGGAAGCTACAATTATGCCCGGTATATTTTGATGGTTAGCAGCTTCATCGATAAGTTGCTTGGCTTTGGTCTGCGAATCTTGACTGTAAGTAGTAACGAGGGGATCCGCCTGCTTTGCAAAACCAGTTCCTTGTAATGGCAGTAATAGAGTCGCGGTAATCATTGTCGATACAGTGAGCATAGAAATTTTGTTCATTTCGTTTCTCCTTTTGATTAAAGAATCGTATTATTCATTCATTCGTTGCGAAGCGATTTGTCTCCCCGAGTATTGCAAAGTAATTGTCATACTGCCAAGATGCCATTATGTCACCATGATGCGTTTTTACTGTCATATGACAGCTTATCGCCCGATTAGGACGGGATTATGATGGTATCACTAGAGAATGGAAGAAAATCACAGAAAGTTAATGGAGGATCAATTTTTAAGCCTTCTTTCTTACGTAGCCGAACAGGAACGAAAAAAAATAAGCAACGGCAGGCGGGCGGAAGGAATAGAAGTCGCCAAAAATAACGGAGTGAAATTCGGACGACGTAAGCACAAGATTAATGCAGAGTTCATTCAGTTGTATGGGGAATGGAAGTCCGGATCAATCACAGCCACCGAATGTATGAAGCGCCTTAACCTAAAATCCAATACCTTTTATCGACGTGTAAAGGAATATGAAAATCAGATAGATCATATGAGGAGAGGAACACATGGCATCTATTGAACGTACTGCCTACCCGCGATTTAAAAGAAACCCTACTTCAAAAGAACTCCATGAAATATATACACCCACATCGGAAGAAATGCAGTTCGCTCATTCAGTAGCCCGTGGATCAGCCCCGGTTATGAGCCTACTGGTCATGATGAAGCGCAGTTATGCTCCCAGCCATGGATCAGCTATGATTTGGATTTGCCGATCATCCGCCGTTTTTGGCGCGAGCATTTCCAAAAACGCTCACAAACGCATCCGACACACGTCGTACCGGATTTGCACAGTGTGCTGAATGGCAATCGAGCATGGCGCTGGCATCAGCCTGTTGCCCACGTTCATGCTGGATGACCATTTGTCCAGAAACAAAGTAAAGATCATGTACCCGCCCTACACGGTTCATAACGATTTGTATCTGGCCTACCAGGTGAAAAATCGGAATCTTCCTCACCTGAAAACATTGATTGAAACGTTGAAAAAGACGGTTTAGTCTACACTTTCGTTCCAGCTAGAAAACAGGGCTGTCATCCTTTCCTGGATAACAGCCTACTTTTTATCTCTTTTTTTCAGACAAACGAGATTGCTTGCTTTTTTATCACTTGAGTAGTAAAGTGATAATAAGCTCAGCGAAGGGAGGCAAACTAACATGCGTAATAACACCATAGGTTCATTAATCTGGTTACGCTTGATGCGGTTTACCACCCAGAGCAACCAGCTATCAAATGAGTTTCTCAAACGCTTCGACTTAACAACAGCACAATTCGATGTCCTGATGCAAATTAGCGTCTACCAGCCTCTCACCCAGTCGGAGTTAGCTGAGAAGGTAACCGTTACACAGGGTGGTATTTCTCGGATGCTCGTCAGACTTGAAAAGGAGGGCTACATTGTACGCAAGCAGGATTGGAAAACAAAAACGATCAGCCTTACCGAAAAAGGGCAAGCTGTTCTGGAACAAGCCTTTCCTGAACAACTAGCGTTTCAGTCGTCATTCTTCGATGAGGTACTAAGTGAAGAAGAACAAAAAACACTTTACGCCTTGATGACACGTGTTCATAAGAATAGCCAAAAAAAAGAATTACCACCTGTGTAATTTTTTTTGCACACTCACTTGATTAGTCAAGTTAAACAAGGAGGAAACTGCCATGTACACCATTCCAGGCCATCACCATGTATCTATGTTAACCAAGCATGCTCCAACGAATAATCACTTTTACCAAAACGTATTGGGACTGCGCAGAGTGAAAAAAACCGTCAACCAGGACGACCCGTCGATGTATCACCTGTTTTACGGAGATTTGACAGGCAGCGCCGGAACAGAGTTGTCGTTTTTTGAAATGCCGATGGTAGGAAAAACCGTACGCGGCACGAACGCGATCACTCGAATCGGACTGCTCGTTCCGTCACTGGAGAGCTTGACCTTTTGGAAAAAACGTTTTGAGCAACTGAATGTTCACCATGGCGAGATTACCAAGTACGCAGGCCGTGATGCCTTGCATTTTGAAGACCCGGAAGGGCTGCGACTGATCCTGATCAATAATAACGGCGAAGGGGTTCCATCCAATTGGGCTCCATGGGACGAATCCGTGATCGAAGAAAAGCATCGCATCTTGGGTATCGGCACGGTCGAGATTACCGTCCGCTCCTTGGACAAATTAGCCAATCTGTTGACAGACACATTCGGTTATACCGAAGTATCACGCTCGGAACAAGAAGCCATTTATCAATCCGTCCCAGGAAAATCTTTCGGTGAAATTGTTATCAAGCAAGAAGAGGGGGCCCCTGAAAAACCGGGTCGAGGAAGTGTTCATCACTTGGCAATTCGCGTGAAAAACGATGAAGAGCTGCAATACTGGGATGACGCCGTACGAAAACGCGGTTTCCGCTCAACAGGGATCGTGGATCGATTCTACTTCAAAAGCTTGTATTTCCGTGAGTCAAACGGCATTTTGTTCGAAATCGCAACAGACGGTCCTGGCTTCACAGTAGATTCCACCGTCGAGGAGCTCGGAAAAGCTTTGGACTTACCTCCATTCCTCGAAGAACGCCGTGCAGAAATTGAAGCGAAATTGACACCTATAGACTAAAAGTAAAAGGAGTGAATCAACATGGAGCAATATCGTATCGATACCAAAAAGGGGCTTGAATTCGGTTTGTATTCGATTGGCGACCATGTCCCGAATCCACACACCGGCTCCAAGATTTCTCCTGAACAGCGCATCAAGGAATTAATTGAGGCAAGTAAGCTGGCAGATGAAGCAGGGCTTGATGTATTCGCTGTCGGCGAAAGCCACCAGACGTATTTTACGACACAAGCACATACCGTCATTCTGGGAGCGATCGCACAAGCTACGAAAAACATTAAAATCGCTAGCTCCGCCACTGTATTAAGCACCTCTGATCCGGTCCGCGTGTACGAGGATTTCGCTACCTTGGATCTGATCTCCAATGGTCGGGCAGAAATTGTTGCCGGACGCGGTTCCCGAGTAGGAGCATATAGCCTCCTCGGCTACGATGTGCGTGACTATGAGGAATTGTTTGAAGAGAAGATGGACCTTCTTCTCAAGCTAAATAATGAGGATCGCGTGACCTGGGAAGGGCAGTTCCGTGCACCGCTACAAAACGCTACGATCCTGCCGCAGCCTTTACAAGGACGTCTTCCCATCTGGCGTGCAGTAGGGGGGCCACCTGCCAGCGCGATTAAAGCCGGCCAAGCTGGCGTGCCTATGATGCTGACCACACTCGGAGGTCCAGCCATCAACTTCAAAGGTTCCGTCGATGCTTACCGGGAGGCTGCGAAGCAAAATGGTTTTGACACAGCGACTCTGCCGGTAGCGACAACGAGTTTGTTTTATACAGCCGACAAAACTTCGGATGCGCTTCGCGAGTTCTATCCGCATCTAAATGGTGGGTTTATCGCATTGCGTGGCGGTGGCTATCCGAAGCAACAGTTTGCACAGTCTGTCGATTATCGTGATGCGTTAATGGTAGGCAGCCCTGACGCCATCATCGAAAAAATGCTTTACCAATACGAAATGTACGGACAACAACGGTTCATGGCGCAAATCGATTTTGGCGGCGTGCCTTTTGATAAAATTGCGAAAAACATTGAACTGATCGCAACGAAAATCTTGCCTGAAGTGAAAAAGCATACAACCAAATCGTAACAAAAAGCCTATGAAAATCGTCGTCTTCAATGACAGTTATCTCAAATTAAAGATACCAAATACAATGCAGCTCTGTTGTTGACACAGCCTGCTGATTGAAAGCTTCCAAGGCGCCGATCTTCTTCTCACCAGGAAAGAAGGTCTGCGTCTTTTTTATTTTTCCATGATAGTTAAAATTATCCTCAGTGGATTATAATCATGAAACAACAGATGAATCACACATAAAAAGGTGGCGTGACGACTTGTGAATATTTGGAGGATACTGGACATTGATCCTACCGAAGATATTTCGACGATTAAAAAAGCCTATGCGAAAAAGCTAAAGCTGCATCACCCGGAAGATGATCCGGGGGGCTACCAACAACTGCGAGAAGCATACGATCTTGCTATTAAAATGGCAAAGCAGGGCCAGGGAAAACTGCGGATGGAGCCAATTCCGGTCGATCCTTCTACACCAGAGGAAGAGGAAGTAGACGAAGAGGTTCCCACGCTGACTGTTCAGCGCGTGTTGCACATAGACGACGTTCACGAGCAACTTGACAGTGATGATCAGGTGGACTCAATCGACGCTTTTATAGAGCAGGTACAAGCTTTGTACGACGACTTTCCCTCCAGAATCAATCCCGAAAACTGGACGAGGCTGCTCCATTCTGACCTGGTTTGGGATATCCAACAGAGCCGACTCGTACGTGAGCGCCTGTTTGATTTTTTAGAAGTGCATCATCATTTGCCAAAAAGCGTGTGGGTGAAGCTGGAGGAATGCTTTCATTGGCGAGAACTCATTGAAAAACCTTACTATATGGACGAGCACTCGGAAGAGTTTTGTACTTATTATCGAAAACAGCTAGACGAGCCCGGATTGCGTTTTGACACTTTGCTCCAAGCAACCGATATCGATCGTGATTTGTTTTTGTCTTATCGCGATGCAGCTTATCAAGCATTGAAAGAAAATCAATTGGAGCTGGCCGACCGTTCACTCCACGCGGCTATTGCTTTATTTGCCGATGATCCCGATTTGCTTCGACTGCTGGGGGAGTATTGCCAGCGCATCGGCGACATGGATGGCGCGATTGACGCTTTTTCCCGCATCATCAGCCTTCAGCCTGACGCTATCGACAACTACGTGGCCCGGGCCTATATCTGGTACAATCATCAGCACTTCACCGAGGCTCGGAATGAATGTGAATACATTCTATCTCAGGTCCCGAGTCACGCAGAAGCACTCAGCCTGCTTGGAAAATGTCAATTGGAGCTGGGTGACGCCGCTTTGGCCAAAGCCACCTTTCAGCAGTTATTGGCAGCTAATCCAGAAGATTATCAGGCGCTAATCATGCTCACGCAGCTTCGTGCAGACATGGTGAAGCAGGCGAAGACTCTGCCAGCAAAAGATCGGGAGCTGGCCTTGCAACCGCTGATTGCTGAGCTGGGAGAACGAAAAGGCTTGCACACGCAAATGAAGCAAGCTCTTCGTTTTCAAGTAATCTTTACAACGGTGATCCTTGCTCTCATCGTGCTTTTCCATTCTCTTTTCTCATGGGCGTTTGAGGATCATACGGGATTGGGGCTCATCTCCTACGTTAAGCATGTTGTGAATGGACCTATCCACATCACATCGGCATACGAATTCGACCGAATGGAGCCCAACCAATTCATCACTACCAAGATAACGGATGCCCATCCTCTCGGGATTTTTCAGTATCAACAAACGGATGCAGACGGAAACAGCACCATCACGTATGAATCGTACATGTCGGTCGCCAAAAAAGGCCCTAATATTGCCCCCTCAGCCTGGGTGTACATTGGCCACTTGGACGGCGCACCGGTCATACTCTTGGCTACAGCAGAACAAGCGGTAAAGATGAATGAAACCAAAACGCTTGAGATCGAGCTGGGGAACATACAAGAAATGCCAAAAAAAGTACTGGATGACGCAGAGGAGATTCTACAGCAGCCAGGCCTTACGTCTACATACGATGCCAACTATCTCGTAACAGATCATCTGATCGATGCGAAGCAGCATAAGCTCTCGTGGCCACCGTTTTCCGCTGTTTTCTATGGGATCATTCTTCTGCTTTTGTATCGCGTCTTCTTTCGTTCCCTGTACAAGATATACCTCCTCACTCGATTCTGAAAAACAAGGAGTGAACTTTCGCACATGTTCATCTTTACCAGTAAGAAGGAAAAGCAATTTACTTTATTTACTTACAGCATGCATGCAGCCATTACAATTGGATCAGGCACTCGTTTAATCGATGTAAAGGATAACTACACCAAATGGGGCATGAAGGACGCAGCAAGCCAGAGAGCTAGATTAACGTGGATGCTGCAAGAAGGGGAGCGCAAAGAGTTTGCCCGGCTCCACCATTTCATGACTGCCTTGTCGGAGTCAGGGCGAAAGGAATATATCGACTCCTTGGAATCAGATCAGGAACGCATCGCCAAGGCGAAGGTTGTTCAATTCTATATGCGTAGGCTCCCGGCGGAAGGGATCGCCGCCTATGATTATACCTGGGCTTCCTTTTTAAGTCGTGGGAAAGGGGACTACGGCTATATCAGCAAAGAAGAAGCGAGACAGTTTCAGCTACAAGCAGTCCGACAAACACAACAAGCCTATAACAATTGGGGCGAGTTTTTTACGGGATATATCGCCGGCTATCAATTTATGACTGCACAGACATCGCTGGATTACCTGCGCGAATATGAGTGGGAATTTACCCGCCACTTTGTTTCTAAGCACAGCACAATTGTAAAAACGGATTGGCATACAGACTTTTACGATCTCTGATGAAAGAAGAAGCTCTCCCCAATTTTTGGGTAAGAGCTTTTTTACTTTCGTCCTACTTCTGCTTCTGTCCAACCAAACCAAAGAAAAACATATCCACCCATTGCTCCATACTCAGCGTTACTCGATCACGATTCGACGCTTCCCAATGGCGTCCCAGCTCATTTTTGTACATCGTGAAGTACATCATCATCATTTCTTCTGTCAAATCACGCTGAATATAACCTTCCTGCTTCCCTAGCGCGACAAACCTCGTAAAAAAATGCCTGATTTTTTGCTCGTATTCGCTTTCGATTCGTTGCAGCAAACCACTGAGTTCAGAAAAGGGGGCGTTCTGAAGCTCGTCCGTGAGGGTATGCAAATTCTTGGCTTCCAACAGCATGATGTCCTTTGTCTTTTCAGGAAAAGAACTCCCCGAATCGAGAATTCTCTCGTACTGCTCTAACTGCTTGTCCATCCAATTCATTAGCATGTCCGCGTAGAGCTGTTCTTTTGTCCCAAAGTAGTTATAAATGGTCGCCGGAGAAACCTTCGCGTTCTGCGCAATTTCATTTACGCTGACTTTTTGAAAGCCATGCTTAGAGAACAATTGAAAAGCGGCGCTGTATATTTGATCGATTTTGTTCTGTTTTCGTCGTTCGAATCCGTTCATCTTCTCCACCTCTTTTTGTAGTGTAGCTCAGGATTTAGAGCAATTCAACGAATTCACTACAAAACGATTGAAATGAACTGACTTCGATAGTTATAATGATTTTGTAGTAAATGAGTATATTTACTACATATTTTAAGGGATAGGAGTGAATTTATCATGAAACAAATACGGATTCCATCTTTTTTGCATGACGTCTTCGGTGAAAAGCAGAGCATTGGCTCGATCGCAGCCATCCTGCTGTTCGGCGGAGTCCTGACCACTGCTCTCTATTTGCGATTCCCTGAACTCACAAAGAGCTTGCCCATTTGGCGTAGCACGCTTGCATTGTTGCTTGTATTCGATATATTTTCTGGCTGCCTAGCGAATTTTACGATCTCAACCAGCAATTTTTATGCCGCACGTAAAAAAAATCGCCTCGTCTTCATCGCCATTCACGTCCATATCATCCTGGTTGCCCTTCTCTTACAGCAAAACCTCGCGTATTCCATAGGGGTATGGGCTTATACGATTGTAGGAGCTTTTGTTGTGAATGCACTTTTTAGGCATCGTTCGCAGCTGTTTGTCGCAGGCATTCTCCTGTCTGTTGGTCTTGGCTGGATACCATTGCTGCCGGGCATGCATCCGTTTCTGTTGATCACCTGCTTATTCTTTATGGTAAAAGTGTTATTTAGCTTTGCTGTCAATCATTATGGGAAAGTAATCGACGACACAGGTACAGAAAAATGAAGACTTCCTACCGCATATCCAAACTCACAAAGTCAGATAAACCCGCATTCGTATCACTCATGAGCAGGGCATTTTCGCGTGATCCTTTCTTTCTGCATGTATTTGGGGATTCAGAGCTCGATCATACAGCAAGAAAAAGCATCACAGCTTTTCTGTCTTTTCTGTTTGATAAGAGCTTTCTATTTCACGAGGAAGTGTGGGGCATTTTTGACGAAGATAGCTTGCTCGGCACTTACGTCGTCGAGAAGCCACAAACAAACAAGCATTCGAATATAAAAGGGGGATTCCTGTTAATCGGTAGATTGATCCCGTTAGTATTTCAACTTTCTGGAAAAACGCTGATACTCCTTAATTCCTATATGCGCATCACACGTTCTGCCGCTCCTCCCTGGAAGCATCACTACCTCATTATGATTGGCGTAAAACCAGAGGCTCAGGGCAAGGGAGTCGGCAAAACCCTAATGCAACACCTGTTTCAAACAATAAAGGCTGACCACGAATCGCAGGGAGTCGCGCTAGATACGGAAAAGGAAGAGAATGTGGGTTTGTATCAAAAGCTCGGATTTACGTTACAAGAACAAACCAAAATCGATGATGTCCCTGTGTATTGTATGGTCTATCAAAAAAATCGATAGAATGACGGATACATGCTGCCGCCACTTCGCATTATGTTACAATTATTGTAAGAAATATGTACATCGATGGAAGCGAGTTGAGCTTATGAAAAAGAAAGTGATCCTGGCCGGCGGCACTGGCTTTATCGGCAAGTATCTGGCAGACAAATTCAATCAACTTGGCTACGAAGTCTTGATCATCGCAAGAACTTCCCCTCATATAACATGGGACAATCACGCAAAAATCGTGGAAGCTTTGGAAGATTCCGAGCTGCTCATCAACCTGGCGGGCAAATCCGTCAACTGTCGTTATCATGAGAAGAACAAGGCTGAAATCCTGAAATCCCGGACAGAGACCACTCACATACTTGGCAATGCTGTTTTGGCTTGTAAAAACCCGCCTTCGCTCTGGCTCAATTCCAGCACAGCCACCATTTATAGGCATGCGGAGGATCGTCCCATGACGGAAGAGAGCGGGGAGATTGGGACAGGCTTTTCCGTTGATGTCGCCAAGCAATGGGAAGCTGCCTTCTTTTCCTTTGATTTGCCGCATACGAGACAAGTAGCCTTACGTATGGCGATCGTGCTGGGGGAAAACGGCGGGGTTATCGATCCATACAAAAATCTCGTTCGCTTTGGACTCGGGGGTGTACAAGGGTCTGGGAACCAGCGTTTTAGCTGGATTCATGTTGAAGATATCTTCCAGATCATTCTCTTTTTGAAAGAGCGAACGGACCTAAGCGGCGTATTCAATTGTTCTTCTCCTCATCCCGTCACAAACCGTGAATTCATGCAGCATTTTCGCAGCGTGATGAATCGGAGCTTCGGGCTGCCTTCTCCCAAATGGATGCTGGAAATGGGGGCCATGATGATCGGGACGGAAACAGAGCTGGTGCTGAAAAGCCGCTGGGTCATTCCGGAAAGGCTGGAGCGTGAAGGGTACCAGTTTCGTTTTGCCCATATCGATAAGACGTTGCAGGATATCTTGAAATGACCGACAAGCCTTCTAGGAACTATGTTCTCGAGGCAAAAAATAGGAGCGTTACCTTTATCGACGAGCTACATCTTGTAGCCAAAATGGGGCAAACGCATGTCTTCGTGGTGAAGAACTAGGAGAGACCGTTTAATTCTGAACGGTCTCTTTTTTATTCCTAACAAGAAGAAAAGCCTCCGAATGCTCGGAGGTTCTTATCTAGCCTTTCACCGTAGCAATCGGCGCCACCTCAGCCACAATCTCAGCCATCCCATGATCCACATGCGACTGAATCACCGGAGTAATATCTTTATAGGCATACGGCGCCTCTTTTTTCAGCTCTTCTTCCCATTTCTTCAAAATATCGCTCCGTCCACGCAAATCCGCCCGCTTCGGGTCAATCGGATTGATCACGCGGAAGTTGGCAAGAAACTCGCGAAATCGGTCATCGTCCACTTTCACAGCATCGCCGCGAGAAAGCGCTCGACCTGCTCCATGGCTTGCGCTAAACAGGCTATTCCGATTGCCTAGCCCCGCCAAAATAAAGCTGTGCGAGCCCATGGAACCAGGGATAAACACAGGTTCGCCCGTATACTGAAACGGCGTGCCCATCATTTGCTCGGCCGATTTTGCCGTACACGACCCTTTTCGATGCAAAAATCCACCCACCTGCTCGAGCTGTTCCTCCCACAAATAATTATGAGGCGCATCGTACAACAGCTTGTGTTCAAAATCGCCCAACACATCGGAAATCGATTTGTACATCATCAGCCCCATCATCAATCGATTGGCAAATGCAAAGTTCGCCGCATTGTGCAGGAGACTCCAAAACATTTTCCACTGTGGTTCGAAACGCTCCGAAAGTGGCAGCGGATACATGCCGTTATCCGGATGCTTCAAGGAAGTCGGGTACATCTTTTTCAGCATTTCTTTGATCCATGCACCGCTGTTATAACCAATGGAAACAGACCCAGTATGAATCATGAGGACGACTTGCCCTTCCTTCAGCCCCCACTGACTGGCGATAGAGCCCTGGTGCACTTTTTTGACCACCTGAATCTCAAAAAAATGATTGCCACCGCCAAGGGAGCCGATTTGTGCATCCCGGGAAAGCTCGGCAGGGCCGAGAAAATCATCGAGGCCAATCGTCGATTCCGCGATAAAGGACCCCATTTTATTGACATGGTTCAAATCCAGCTCCTGCTGCTTTTCGTTGTAATAACGCCAAATTCCCTCGCCATTCGCTTCCTTGTGGCTGTCCAGTACACCGATCAGGCCTTCCTTGAACATTTTTTCGCGCATATGCCGCGTCATGGGAATATTGCGGCCCCCTTCAAAAAAAACATGGCGCACATTCCGCTCAATCGCATCCAGATTTGTGCGAATCTGCTCCTCGGACAAATCCGTGACATACAGACGCATCCCGCAGTTAATATCGTTGCCAATCGCTTGCGGCAGCACAAAACCACGCGTAAACAACGTCGTGCCTACAGGAATGCCGCTTCCTTTGTGAAAGTCGGGAGTAATGGCTACTTCCAAAACCCCGGAATCGGGATCGTCAAAATAATCGGGTGAATGCTTTTGCAGCGTTGCAATTGTTTCATTCACCTCTAAAAGCCGATGAAGCTCCTCTACCGCATTGTTTTCTACTTTTACTTCCGGATTGATGAAATATTTAATCGGTGTGTTGCTCAAAAGAAGACCACCTTTAATTGTTTTACAGGAACATACGTTCTTTATTTATGAATAGAAAAAAGCCGCTTTCATGCTCATTTCTTCCTTCCTGGATGAAAAAATGCAGCATGGAATTGCAGCCTTTACGCTTGGGGCTATTGGATTATCACAAGGGCGTTATCCGCAGTCTATAGGAAACGGAGTTGGCTCACCCTTAAACAGCGCAATTGCGTAAAAGGCATACCTATGGAGTTGGATTTTATCGCTACATGGCTTTGTTTCATGCTTGGTTACGTATGCGAACATGTTGGAATCCTCCTCCTTTCGTTTCTTGCTCACGATCTTATCATTGGATAAAATTTACTGTCAAGCCCCCGAATGATCGAGGGCCCGTGTGATTTTTCCCTTTTACATCGAATCTAATTCGCCTTCCATAAACTTGATCAGGTACACCTCCGGCTGCGCGAGGAACTCCGTAAAGCTACACAAGTCCGCATACTCCTTATGCTCCTCATCATAGCAGCCTATGCTTCCTTTTTTCTTCGGATTCCACACAAGATGAAGATGGGAGTAGTTGTCGATTTCGGCAGACAAGCGCAGCAGCTTTTGCCGACCGATTTTCATTTCAATCGTATCGGTCAATGTGAAAAAGTCGATATACGCGATGTCATACTCGTTTTCTGCCAGCTCAAGACGCAGCTCTTCTCCGGTAAGGAAGCCAATCAGTTCTTCGGTCAGTTTAAATTTTTGCAGCTCGTACTTTCTGTTCTCCACATCGTGCAGTTCGGCAGGTTCCAGCGATTTCAAATACGCAGCCAACTCCGTATCTTTATTGCTGACCGCGATGGTATAAGGTCGCTCCCCACCCCTTTCTGCTACCATAACGTCCGCACCACGTTCAACCAAATACTTGACCATGGCGGCATTCCCCATGCGCGTGGCAACTGTTAATGGGGTCGCTTGGTACGGATACACCATATTCGGTTTGTTATAATTGATGTCCACTCCATGATCGAGAAAATAGGCCGTGGTCGTAAGATCATGATCCGACACGGCTTTACGCAATACATCGCCGCCATGCAGTCTTATATCCAGTCCCAGCTCTTGAATGAGCGGGATGTTCTTTTTGTTGCCGTAGTAGGCCTCCGAATAAGCGTTTGAGCGCACCTGATTGACCATATCCAGCTTGGCGCCTTGCGCTACCACATAACGAACGAGCTCTTCCTTGCCATAACGTACGGCCATCAAAAAAGCTGGATTATTTTTGACATTCAGATTAACGCCATGCTCTACCAGCAGCTTAACAACTTCTAGCTTCTCTGATAAAATCGCCAGATCCAATGGGCTTAGCGTCGTATATTTGCTAAGCACAATGCCCTTTTCTATATCCCAGCCAGCCGAAATCGCATCTTGCAAAGCCGGGACATTTCCTTGATAAATATGCATCGCGATTTCTCGCAGCTCTTCGAAACTCCCGATATCTTTCAACTTGATCATCCATTACCCTCTCCTGCCCTATGTCTTATGAAAAATATAGAAAATAAAATGGCAAGAAACAACAAATATTTACTTGATTCCCTTTTATTCGATTGAAAATACAGTCAACTTTGTCTATTTTTGACGAATCTGCTCGATAAAAAGTTTTTTCCCAATAAAAGGAGTAATTTTACGAGAAGAGAAATACTTATGCAAATCGTCTTATACATATTTTTTAAGGAGAGTGGTCTGATGAAGAAGATGCGTACTCTCGCTTCTCTTACGCTTGCAGCAACACTCATACTGAGTGGCCTTCCTTACAATGCCTTGGCAGCTGCGGAGTTTAGCGAACGGGATTGGGAAAAAGTAAACGAGTATACCAACGCGGAAGTAGAGCTTGGCTCCGAAATCTCGAAAATCTCCCCCCTGCTGAACACCAGTTCCAGCAAAAACGTCAGTATCATTATTGAGCTGCAAAGTGAACCTTCGATCACAGCTAAACATAGTGAAGGTTCAGAATCTTCCGTTAGATCATTGCGAGCGAAAGTAGAGGACGAGCAGGCCTCCTTCCTCGACGAGGCAAAAGACAACAAGGTCAAACTGAAGGTAAAGCGCAAGTTTGAGCATGTATTCAACGGGATGGAAGTAACGGTGTCAGCCGACGAGTTGGAAGAGCTGGCTGAACTGCCACAGGTGAAACGCATTTATCAAAATACGTATTATGAGCTTCCCGAAATTGATGCCGTCAGCGAGAAAGCATCGTCTACCAAATGGGATCAGGCCCCTCTCCAACAAATCGGTGTTCTCGATATGTGGAAAGCAGGTCTGACAGGGAAAGGATTGAAGGTCGGCGTCATCGATACCGGTGTCGATTACAAGCACCCTGATCTCAAGGATGCTTATAAAGGCGGATATGACTCCTTCGACAATGATAAAGACCCTTATGAAGAAGCACCAATCCCTGTGGAGGATGACCGCGATGGAAAAGGATATGAAGGCTCCAGCCATGGAACTCACGTCTCCGGTACCATCGTAGGACGCGCCAAAAACAAGACCTCGGACGTGCAGGTAAAAGGGGTAGCCTACGGTGCAGACCTCTACGTCTACCGCGTATTGGGCCGGGGAGGCGGTAGCTCCGCTCAGGTCATCGACGGTATCGAAAAAGCGGTGAAAGACGGCATGGATGTCATTAACCTGTCGCTTGGCTCCGCTATGGAGAAGAACTCTGACTCCCCAGATGCCATCGCTGTGAATAACGCAGTGCTGTCTGGTGTGATTACGGTTGTATCGGGTGGAAATTCAGCCGACGATGAGCGCGGCAGACATTTCTACACGGCTGGCTCCCCTTCTGGCGCGAGGCTGCCGATCACTGTTGCAGCGGTAGACTCCCCTACTGTGCAATATGACGGCTCCGCAACCTCGTCCTTTGGAGCCAATTACGAATTCCCTGTGATGGCGTGGCAGGTGAGAAAGGATAACTTCGCCTCTATCATCGGAACCAAACCACTGCCAGTCGTCTATGCCAACCTTGGCTCGCGCAGCGATTTTGAAAAGGCAAATGTAAAAGGCAAAGTCGCGCTCGTTTCCCGTGGTACTCTCGGCTTCACGGAAAAAATCGAAAACGCCCGAAAAGCTGGCGCTGTCGCTATCGTGGTCTTTAACGGTAACGATGCCGACGGGGATGGCGTAGCTGACCTGGATATCCGTGATCGCGAGGGCTATGTCAACACGATCCTGGGTGACCAAATCGAAGCGATCCCTACCTTTGACATGAAAGGTCTGGAAGGCCGGACACTGGCAAAAGAGCTGCTGGCTGACCCTGAAAAAGCGAAAACACTGACGTTTACGTTCTCAGGAAACTACCCAAGCACAAATGATCCGGGCGACCGCATCGCCGGATTTAGCTCACGCGGCCCGATCATGGGCGACGATTACAGCATCAAGCCGAATCTGGCTGCGCCAGGTGTAGCTGTTCTGTCCAGCTATCCATCTTGGAGTAAGCTGATCCCTGACGCCAAGTACGACAAGGCATACGCCCGTCTAAACGGTACAAGCATGGCGGCTCCGCACGTTTCCGGTCTTGCCCTGCTGTTGAAACAGGCACATCCGGACTGGACACCTGCCGATATCAAGGCAGCGCTCGCGAACACCTCCAAACCGCTGTATAGCCCAGACGGCACACTGTACGATGTATACTCCCAAGGTGCTGGCCGCGTAAACGGCTACGCCGCATCGAAAACACCTGCTGTTCTGACAACGGTAGAGCAGCTCACCATTTTGGGCGAAGATTTTGAGCCGAAAACCATTCCGTACTATGCGGATAACGTTTCCTTTGGCTTGCTGAAGGCTGGCAGCAATACCGTCACGAAAACGCTCCAGCTGAAAAACCTGTCCAAAAAGGAAGTTTCTTACGATGCAAAAGTGATCATGCATCCATCCGTCACGACAGATCCGTACAAGCCAGGCTCCAAAACGCCAGATGTCGATGACATCGATGTGGAAATCTCCGACGATTCCATCTCCGCTAAAAAAGGCGCTGAGACCACATTTGAGCTCAACCTGTCCGTTGACTCCGATGCAAAAGACGGCGTGTATGAAGGAGAAGTCCTGCTGACAGCGAAAGGCAACCCTGACCTGCGCCTGCCGTTTGCTGTACACGTGGGAGACAAGCGTGAGGATACTAACTTTGGTTTCGACAACCTGAAGCTGTCCGATACGACAATCACGCCTGATGGTGATGGCAATGAGGATTCGTTCACACTCGAAGCCGAGCTGCAAGCCAAAGACGTGAACCAGATCTCCGTTGAGGCATGGGACATGGACGATAAATACGTCGGTACGCTCGCATCTGTATTCAACAATTACGCGCTGATTGCGCCAGGCCCTATCACCTTCTCTAATCTTGATGGTACTTACTACGATGGTACCCAAGTAGCGAAAAAGCTTGATCCAGGCAAATACAAGCTGAAGCTCGTCGGTCGAGTCGTTGACCAAAACAAGCCGAAGGGTGAACAGATTGTAAAAGAATACGAGGCTTGGAAATCCTTCATGATTAAGACATCTGATAAAAACGCAGTCTTGTCCAAGGTAGTGGAAGAAGCCGAGGAGCAATTTGAATTTGAGGTTGCGAACACCACAGAGCTCGATCAACCAGTGCTTTCCCTGCCGGAAGAAAGCGATGATGTGACTTATCAGGTGACGAAGAGCTCTGATGAGACGTTTATCGACGATGAAGGGATTTTAAAGGAGCTGCCTGCCGAAGGTGAAGAGACCGTTACGCTGTATGTGACGATTACTTCCAAGGAAGATGAGTCGGTTACGCGGACTGTGAAGGTGGATGTGACATTAGAGGCGGTAGTAGAGTAGTGTTGGTTTAACGTTTTTAGATGGATGAATGAAGGCTCCGCCACACATCATGGCGGAGCCTTATCATTTTGCCAACTATACCGGCCATTACAGCTTGTTCAAAATTTCCTCTTTGATAAAGGCTCTGATCTCTTCGCCGCTCTCCAGGGTGAGGACGTGTTGAGCTGTTTCCTGTAGCGACTTGTAATCCAGCTTTCTCAGCAAATCGCGGGCCCGGAGAACGGAAGTGGCACTCATGCTGAATTCATCCAGTCCCAGCCCGAGCAGAATCGGGATCGCCAATTCCTCCCCGGCCATTTCTCCGCACATGCCGACCCATTTGCCTTCCTGATGGGCCGCCTTGATTACCTGATTCACCAGCCGTAAAATGGCGGGATGGTACGGATCGTACAAGTAGGCGACCTGCTCGTTCATCCTGTCCGCTGCCATCACATACTGAATCAAATCATTGGTCCCGATGCTGAAGAAATCGGCTTCCTTGGCGAGCTGGTCTGCGATCATCGCGGCAGCTGGCACCTCGATCATGATTCCTACTTCCAAATGATCGTTAAACAAAATGCTTTGGTTGCGCAGCTCTGCCTTTACTTCGTCCAGGATCTGGTTCGCTCGACGCAGCTCGGCTATAGTGGCGATCATTGGATACATGATCTTGATGTTTCCGTATACACTTGCCCGGAGCAAGGCGCGTAACTGCGTCTTAAACAGTTCCACGCGGTCCAGGCAAAGCCGGATGGCTCGATAGCCTAGAAACGGATTCAATTCTTTCGGCAGATCGAGGTAGGAAAGCTCCTTGTCCCCGCCGATGTCCAATGTTCGAATGACAACTGGTCGATCCTTGCCCATGGTTTCTGCTACTGCTTTGTAAGCCGCAAACTGCTCTTCTTCCGTGGGGAACTGCTCCCGCCCCATATAGAGAAATTCAGTACGAAACAGTCCGATCCCCTCGGCGCCGTTTTCATCGGCCTGCACGGCGTCCTGCGGATTCCCGATGTTGGCTGCCAATTCCACACGGTGCCCATCGGCGGTAACACTTTCTTCATGAACCAGACGAGCCCAGTCCTCTTTTTGTTTCCAGTAGGCCTGCTGCTTGGCTTCATAGGCTGCGACGACAGCTTCGTCCGGTCGAATGTGTACCTCGCCCTCAAGGCCGTCGACGATGACCAGATCCCCGGTTTGCAGCTGCTCTGTAATGTCCGACATGCCTACCACCGCCGGGATTTCCATGGTGCGTGCCATGATGGCGGAGTGAGACGTGCGGCCGCCTATATTCGTTGCAAATCCTTTTACTTTTTCCCTGTCCAACTGTGCCGTATCAGATGGCGTCAGATCATGTACAACCAGCACCACCGGCTCAGTGAAATCCGCTTGTAACTGATCGTGTATGCCGAGCAGATTCTTCAGCAGACGCTGGCTGACATCGCGCAAATCCGCCGCCCGCTCCCGCATATACTCGTCGTCCATGCTTTCAAAAATGGCGACAAAGCTGTCACGAACCTCCTCCAGAGCTGCTTCCGCATTCACTCTTTCGCGTTCCAGCTTCTCCTCAATGGCACCAATAAACTCCGGGTCCTGCAAAAAAAGCTGGTGGGCTTCAAAGATTCTCGCTTCTTCTTCGCCCATCTCGTGGCGGACCTTCTTCTTGACTTGCTCGAGCTCCAGATCTGCCGCTCTCACACTTTCCCGAAATCGCGCAAGTTCTGCGGCCACCTCATCTTGGTCAAGAATGCGTCGTTCATACCGAACCATCTCTTCCTTTTGTACAACAGCTCGTCCAATCACGATTCCGGGAGCTGCAGCGATCCCTTTTTGCAGCATTACAATCGCTCCTTATCGAAGCCGCACCCCCTGGTGTCCAGAGGGGGCTTCCTGTCATGTTACCCGTGAACTGACATAAGCAATTGGCCAAGCTCCTCCATTGCTTGCTCTGCCTGTTCTCCAGTGATTTCAAGGGTGATTTGCTCCCCCATCTTCGCACCCAATGTCATCAAGCCCATGATGCTTTTGCCATTGATCTTTTTCGTGCCCTTGATCACGTTTACCTCACAAGGAAACGAAGTAGCCTTTTGTACGAATAACGTTGCCGGACGGGCGTGCAGTCCAGTCGGATTTTGAATGGTGAAAGTTTTGGTTAACATCTGGTTCCAGCTCCTTTTACGCTACCGCATCTTTTTTCAGAACTTTTAGCATGAGTGCCGTAACCATTGTTCCGGCAAGAATGGAAACAAGGTAAAGCGGCCAGTTGCCGATTACCGGCAAAACGAATATTCCGCCATGAGGGGCTGGCAATGTGCACCCAAACAGCATCGATAACCCGCCAGCTACGGCAGAGCCAACTACGAGCGAAGGAATGACGCGTGTCGGATCAGCCGCCGCAAACGGGATCGCCCCCTCCGTAATGAAGGATGCTCCCAGGACGTAAGCGGTTTTACCCGCCTGCCGCTCTTCCGTGGTAAATTTCTTCTTGAACAACGTCGTCGCCAAAGCGATTCCGAGCGGTGGAGTCATCCCTGCCGCCATAATGGCTGCGTGAGGGGTATAGTTTCCATCAGCAATCATCGCAATCCCGAACGTAAATGCTGCTTTGTTGACAGGGCCCCCCATGTCAAAGGCCATCATTGCACCCAAAATCACACCAAGGATGACGGCGTTACCAGTGCCCATGTTTTTCAACCAGTCACCCAACGCCGTATTGGCGGCAGCGATCGGGTCAGATACTACGTACACCATGACAAAGCCTGTAAGCAAAATCCCAAGCAGTGGATACAACAGCATCGGCTTGATACCTTCTAACGATTCGGGTAGTCCAGCCAACGCTTTTTTCAATCCGACCACAATATATCCGGCCAGGAACCCTGCGATGATTCCTCCGAGGAACCCCGAGCCGGAAGTAGCCGCCAACAAGCCTCCTACCATACCGGGAGCAAAACCCGGGCGGTCAGCGATGCTCTTGGCGATAAACCCGGCCAATACCGGGATCATCAGCTTGAACGCAGTTCCTCCACCGATATCCATCAGGACTTTAGCCAGCGGATGGAAGGACGGATCGTTTGGATCAAACGCCTTGATCCCAAACATAAAGCTTAGCGCGATGATAATCCCGCCACCCACGACAAACGGAAGCATGTTGGACACACCGTTCATCAGGTGCTTGTAAAAAGCAGGCTGCTTCGCTTTTTTCTCCGCCTTTGCTTCTTGGATATCATCCTGATAGCTGGTCCCGCCTCCGCGGTAGATGCTTCCCTTTTGCTCTACTGCGCGCTGAAGCAGTTCTTCGGTATTGCGTATCCCTTCCGCAACCGGCACTTCAATCACGATCTTGCCAGCAAAGCGTTCCATCTCCACTTGCTTGTCAGCAGCAACAATCACCGCTGTCGCTTCCTCAATATCCTGCAAAGAAAGCTTGTTTTTCACACCCCCGGAACCGTTCGTCTCTACCTTGATGGCAATCCCCAGCTCTGCTGCTTTTTTCTTCAGCGCATCGGCGGCCATGTACGTATGGGCGATCCCGGTCGGGCAAGCGGTTACCGCTACTACTTTTATCGGCTGTTTCTTTGAGGTCTCTTGTCTTTCCTGTTGCTCTTCTATCTCCTTGCTCTCTACAACGCTTTCATTTTCGCCCTGGATTTCTTTTTCTTTGCGCGTGATAATCTCGAGAACCTGTTCCTTGGTTTCTGCGCGCGTCAGCTCCTGACGAAATGTTTCATCCATGAGCATCTGAGAAAGCAATGCCAACGTTTCGAGATGGGCCTGGTTGGCGTTCTCGGTAGCCGCAATCATGAAGAAAAGATGTGCTTTTTGGTTATCCAACGAGTCAAAATCAATACCCTCTTTGGAAAAACCGTACGCAATGCTAGGAGTTTTGACCGCTGCTGTCTTGGCATGCGGGATGGCGATTCCTTCTCCAATTCCTGTGGAGCCTTGTGCCTCGCGGGCGAGAATGGCCTGCTTCATTTCTTCCTTGCTGTTGAGCCGTCCAGCTTCGTCCAATTTTTCAATCAACTCATCTAAGACCGCTTCCTTGGAGGAAGCAGACAGAGGGAAAAGAATCGTTTCAGCTTTTAGCAAATCGGCAATGCGAATCTCGTTATTCATCGTTGAACCCCCTTTATCAAATGGCGGTTATTGTGATTTCCGGAAGAAATGCTTTTATCTTTTCATGTGTACAGAAGCCTTCCGACAGGGCAGTCGTGCTCCCAGCGGCGACAGCAAAACGAAACGCCGCTTCCGTATCCATTCCCTTCCTATAGCCATAAAGGAAACCGGCAACCATCGAGTCTCCGGCACCGATTGAATTGACTGGTTTGCGCTGCGGAATCTGGGCGACATAGGCCGCTTGCCGATTGACAAATACAGCACCCTGACCAGCCATCGACACGATGACGTTCTGTGCGCCCATTTGCAAAGACTTACGCGCCATGTCGATCGCCTCTGCTGGTGTGGCAATCGTCACCCCAAACAGTTCCCCCAACTCATGATGATTGGGCTTGATGAGAAACGGCTCTTCCGACAAACCGGTTTCAAGCGCTTTCCCCTTTGCATCGAGGAAGATACGTACGCCCTTGCCACACAGCCGCTTCATGATCGTCTGGTACATATCAGACGGCAAGCTTTTCGGCACGCTTCCCGCGAGTACCAGATAATCGCCGCTTTGCAAGCTGTCGATCTGTTGCATCAGCTTTTGGAGCGCTTTTTCCGGGATGTCCGGCGAGACTCCGCTGATATCCGTTTCGGTCTGCGCCTTTATTTTTAAATTGATTCTGGAATCCTGTCCGATTTGGATCAAGTCATGAGAGATGTCGGCTTGCTCGATCTGCTGTTGAATAAACGCTCCCGTAAACCCACCGACAAACCCCAGCGCCGTGCTGTTTTCCCCGAGTATGCGGAGAACCTTTGATACATTTATGCCTTTTCCGCCAGCGACCTTCCACTCTTTTTGCGCCTGATGAATGGTTCCTTGCGACAGAGCAGTGATCCACAAGTGGTAGTCAATCGATGGGTTCAGGGTTACTGTGTAAATCATGCTTTCACCACTTTAAGAGTTGATAGTCTGCCGTAAACTTGTTGTTCCTCTTCGCTCAAACCGTCATCCGTGATTACCGTGATGCCTTGCAGGTCTCCCACTTTGGCAAAGGTGACCCTGGAAAACTTG
This sequence comes from Brevibacillus sp. AF8, assembly GCF_021270385.1. Taxonomy (NCBI): domain Bacteria; kingdom Bacillati; phylum Bacillota; class Bacilli; order Caryophanales; family Paenibacillaceae; genus Brevibacillus; species Brevibacillus sp. AF8. The sequence goes on from NZ_JAGQDN010000007.1 coordinate 139,805, forward strand.
TCAGAGTCGGTCAAGACAAATCGCTCGTCAGAAAACTGCAAGGCCAGTTGCTTGACGTATGCCTCATCTGGGTCAGGTGTGGTCAGACCGTGATGCTGGTCAATGCCGTTGGTTCCGAGAAAGCATTTGTCGAATCGGTATTGACTGAGCGCAGTGATCGCATCACGCCCCACCATCGACAGTGTAGCCGCTTTCAATTCTCCGCCCAGCAGGATCGTTCTAATGTTTCGTTTGATAAGCTGAAGGGCAATGTCCACCCCGTTGGTAACGACCATAATATTTTCGTAAGGTAAATAGGGCAGCATCTGATACGTCGTAGTTCCCGCATCGATGAAAATCGAGTCGTGTGGTTTTATCAAACTGGCGGCATATTTGGCAATCGCCAGTTTCTCCCGCTCATGTTTGACTGATTTTTCCAGAATCGTCGGCTCTTCGATTTTGCTCTGCAGCACAGACGCCCCGCCGTGCACGCGTTTAAGCAAGCGCTGTTCTTCCAATTCGCTTAAATCTCGCCGGATCGTCGATTCCGATGCCCCAGTTGCTTCCACAAGCTCATGAATGCGCACAATATCTTTTTCTTTCACTAAAGCTACTATCAGTTGATGACGTTCAGGGGTTAGCATCGTATCCTCCCTTCTCCTAGTTGCACCAGGATTGATTTTGATTATACATCCAAATTCAATCAAAAACAATCATTAATAGTCACAATCAGTCAGGGATCGTTCACTCCTTCGGATAACAGACAAAGCCACCCCAAATCATCGGAGTGGCTTCCATATGAATCTATGCATAAACTTAGCTTGCCGAATGAACGCGGTCCTGACTTACTCTGCTTTCATTTTTTCAAGGACAAGCTCTATCGATTTCTCCTTGATGTGGGGGAAATCACTGATGATCCAGTGAGGAACGACATATACATGATTGTTTTTGACTGCTTTTAACTGCTTCCATAATTCGCTGTTAGTCAACTCTTGGAATCTCTTATCGGATTCTTTGTCTGGACCTTTGGCTGAATTTCCGACCTGAATGAAAATATGATCTGGATTCAGCTCCGGCAATTTTTCCATAGAAATAACTTCAAACTTTTTCATAGCTTCCACTTGCGGCAACGGCTTCAATCCCAAATCGCGGGCAAGCGTCGCGCCAAACAGTTGATTCGGTCCGTAAACCCGATATTCTTTTGCCATGACCCGCATGTAGAGCACAGTTTCATCTTTGCCAACTTTTTTCGCCAGCTTTTTCTTGGCTTCCTCGGCTTTTTGATCATAACGTGCCAACCATGTGTCAGCTTCCTTTTCCTTGCCAAGTATGCTCGCTAATTCACGGAAAGCAAGTCGCCAATCATCCTGGTCTGGTAAAATGATTGTGGGAGCTATTTTTGATGCTTCGTCATAAATTTTAGCATGGACTTCCCTGCCTATGATCAAATCAGGTTCTGCCTCCAGAATGGCTTCCAGATTCGGGTCATCTCCCAGATTTTTCACGCCTTCAAACGGGTTCCCCTCCATGTATTCCAAGTTCGTTTCTCCCTGGTAGGATGCCATGGCATAGGGCTTGATGCCAAGAGCGTAAAGAGAGTCAGCCAGCCGATAATCAAGCACTGCAATTTTCTTTGGCTCCCCTTTTATCGTCGTTTTTCCGGAATAGTGTTCAATGACCCGCTGTGCAGATGATTGATTGTTACCGGCAGTAGACATTTGTTCCTGGCTAGCACCGCAGCCGGTGAGGAACAAGCAGCTTGCCAGAATGAAAGAAAGTGCTGCGAACAAATTAGTGCTATTCTTTTTCATAAATCAGTGTCTCCCATTCCCATTCTCTTTTTGGTAATGATAATCATTTTCATTATATCGTAGCACAGTATAGTATATTTATTTCCTTTTATTTTTTCAAGCTTTTCATCCTTGCTCTGCTTTCCTCTTGAATTTTGTCCTTTAGCCTCCTATGAAAAAAAGAACCTCCAATCCAAAAACGGATCGAAGGTTCACTGTAAGATTGCTATTAACTAATTAACTATAAGCCAGTTCCTTTTTGCTTAGACCCAGCGCCTCGTCTGTCGAACGTTGAATCTCGTGGAGAAGCTCTTGGTTTTGCATGAGTGACACGCCATAAGAAGGAATCATTTCTTTGATTTTCGGTTCCCACTCTGCCATACGTTGCGGGAAGCATTTTTCTAATACCTCAAGCATAACCTGGACAGCTGTAGAAGCACCTGGAGATGCGCCGAGCAATGCAGCTACGGAGCCATCAGCGGCACTAACCACTTCTGTACCAAATTGAAGAGTACCTTTACCCGCTGGTGTATCCTTGATAACTTGCACGCGTTGGCCCGCTACCACGATATCCCAATCCTCGCTTTTCGCATTTGGAATGAACTCTCGTAGTTCTTCCATGCGCTTTTCATGCGATAACATTACTTGCTCGATCAGGTATTTGGTCAATGCCATTTCTTTTACGCCTGCCGCCAACATCGTCATAACGTTGTTCGGCTTTACGGAAGTGATCAAATCCATATTGGAACCTGTTTTTAAGAACTTTGGCGAGAATCCCGCAAAAGGTCCAAACAGCAAGGATTTTTTGTTGTCGATGTATCTGGTATCCAGATGCGGTACCGACATTGGAGGAGCGCCGACCTTTGCTTTACCGTACACTTTTGCATGGTGCTGCTCTACCACTTCCTGATTTTTACAAACCATAAACAATCCGCTTACCGGGAAACCGCCGATATGCTTGGACTCTGGAATACCGGTTTTTTGGAGCAGGTGCAAGCTTCCGCCGCCACCGCCGATAAAGACGAATTTGGCAATATGCTCTTCGATGTTACCAGTGCCCATATTGTACACTTTCAATTTCCACATGCCGTCGCTCGTACGTTTGATATCCTCAACAGCATGGTTGTAGTTAATCGAGACGTCTTTCGTCTTCAAGTATTCAAACAACATACGTGTCAAAGCACCAAAATTGACATCCGTACCAGAGTCGATTTTGGTTGCAGCTATTGGTTCATTCGATGCGCGGCCTTCCATGATGAGCGGAATCCATTCCTTCAGTTTTTCAGGGTCATCGGAGTATTCCATCCCTTGAAAGAGAGGATTGTTTGCCAGCGCTTCAAAACGCTTTTTCAAAAAGCTTACATTCTTTTCGCCTTGCACCATACTCATATGAGGTATTGGCATAATAAAGTCTTGCGGATTTTGGATGAGATTGTTTTTTACTAGGTAAGCCCAGAATTGTCTGGACAGCTGAAAATGTTCATTGATTTTAATGGCTTTGCTAATATCTATAGACCCGTCAGCTTTCTCGGATGTATAGTTCAGCTCACAGAGTGCCGCGTGGCCAGTACCCGCATTATTCCATTCGTTCGAGCTTTCTTCGCCTGCTTTTGCGAGTTTCTCAAAAACTTTGATTTCCAACTCCGGTGCCAATTCTTTCAGTAATGCTCCCAGAGTTGCGCTCATGACACCTGCACCAATCAAAATAACGTCTGTTTTTTGCTGTATGGAGCTCATAATACCCTTCCTTATCTACTGTTTTTGTAAAAAAGAAGTAGTAGCTCCTTGCCCCGTTGCAAGACGCTACGAAAACATCTTACCTTTCACAACTATAACTATATCATAGAAATTATTTATTGATTCAATTATCTATTATAATTAGAGGATTAATAACTATTTAATGTTGGTAAAAAAGGGAGGATTCCGCAAACAGTGCCTGATAAACCCGTAAAAATCATGGTCTTGCCTCAGTTTCTTGCAGGGAGTTAGAATTTGGTTTGTTCTTACCAGTGAGGAGCTTACCATATAAATTTCCCGTTACCAATGGTAAAACATGGCAAAACAGATGCCTTAATCTCATATCTAAGGAGAGCTGGAGATGAACTCTTTGACCCACCTAACAGACAACATTCCGTGGCCGCGTTTGACGACAGCCTATGGCAGAGGTACGGACATTCCTCGGCTTATAGAGACCGGGCAATATGAGGAGTTGGCCAATCTAATCGAGCACCAAAGCACCTTGTGGCAGACGACGCCGTGGGTGCTGCTAATACTCTTGCAGGAGCTTGCCAAACAGCAACCAGAGCAGGTTTCTTCGCAGGAAATTCAGTTGTACTTGGCTGTAGCTTCTGCTATAAACGTGGACGAAATGGATTCGCAAAATGCGGTTGAGACCATGAACGAGCTATTGGACGAAAAGTACTTGTGGCCAGAGGACGAGGAAGACGATGAATTATGGTGGGAAGAAGAGGAGCCGCGGGGTTATGAGCAGGAAGCCTTTTTCAGCTATTATTCCTTCAGTTATTTGCTGCTAAAAGAAGCCATTCCCGTTTTTACCGCGATTATGAAAGGGAATGATAAGCTCGCTCCCGCTATTCAAGAGCTGCTGCTTATGCTCCAGTCAAAGGATGTTAGTACTGTCGAATAGGTATCGGAGTCTCTTTGATAGTACCCACCCCCGTCACCTTATGATGGGGTGGGTATTCCTAGCTGCTGTACATAATATCGATGGGCAACCTCTGCAATGCGATCCTGGTCTTCCCAGAAGCTCTGATCAAGCTGATCCAGCCGTTCTTCCTCTTCCTCTGTAAGGAACCGTGGAATATCCCAGAGTTGGGTGAGGCGGTTGTCCTCCGATAGATGCTCGATGCAGGCATATCCCGACTGGACGATTTCGAGTGCATGGACTGCCCCGATAGCTTGTAAGGCCCGTACCGCGTAGATATATGCCTCTTCTCCCCAGTTGCAAAAAAACTGCAAAAACCCGCCGTTATATACATCAGCTTCTAGTAGCCATAAGGCGGCAATCTCTTGTTCCTGTGAGGTCAGTGTGTTCCAACCCGAAGCATTCTTTTTCTGCACAAAGGCAGCGGCAAAATCGAACCATACGTCATGGATATCCAACTTGCTCAAAATGTACGCCCCCTAAATGTTTAATCCCTTCAAGATTAGATGTGCACAAATCACACGAAATAAATTAATCTTATATGAATACATAATGATTTGGTAGATGGTGGTAGATTCGCGTGGCTGGGATCTAAGAAAAAGAATCGTTTAGGAGGTTTGCAATGGATCAGGTACTTATCGAACAATTGAATTGCTGGCATGAAGAAGACGAACACCAGCAAATTGTGGACTTGCTGCTAACCGTTCCTGAGGAGGAGCGAGAGTATGAGGCGGTCAGCCGACTGGGAAGAGCTTATAACAACTTGGGTCTATATGAAGAAGCTCTCAACCAATTAAAGAAAATTGCTGAAGCAGGTCAACAAGACCCAGTCTGGCACTTTCGGGTAGGCTATGCCCTCTATCATTTGAAACGATTTGAAGAGGCGGCACAGTCATTCCGTACCTCAGACAAGTTAGAAACCGGTAATCAGAATACTGAATCATGGTTAAGGTGGAGCTTGCAAAAAGCGGAGAAGCAGCAAAGACAAGAGCTTCGGATGGCTGCTAAAAGGGCAGCGGCTGTTGAAGGTTCAGCATCGGAGGAAGTTCCTTTTTCAAACATGTCACTTGAAGACTTTTGGGATGACAGCGAGTACGCGAAAAAGGCATATCAATCCGCGCCACCCACGGATGAACTGATCGCATCGATTGAGGAAGAGCTGGGATACAAGCTCCCTGCCTCCTATCTTGCACTAATGAAGCAACAAAATGGCGGCGTTCCGAAGAACACGTGCTTTCCAACAGAAGACCCTACCTCCTGGGCTGAGGATCACATTGCCATTACGGGTATTCTGGGCATTGGTCGAGAGAAAAGCTATTCGCTCTGTGGGGATCTTGGCAGTCGATTTATGATTGAGGAATGGGGATATCCCGACATTGGAGTTGTCATCTGCGATTGTCCTTCAGCAGGTCATGACGTAGTGATGCTGGATTACCGGGCATGCGGTAGAGATGGTGAACCCGAAGTCATCCACGTCGATCAGGAAAGCGATTATGAAATTACGTTCTTGGCTGAAAATTTCGAGGCGTTTATCAGAGGCTTGGTGAACGAAGAAGAATACGATACCTCCGAGGAGGACAAGGAAGCGGCTCTTTACAAAGTAGCCCACGGGAAATTCTCTTCTTTGCTGGAGGAGCTGTGCACTCCCGTATCGGAAGTGGAACAAATTGAACAGAAAATACGCAGCATTTGTACACGGATTGTAGAGGAAAAAGGCTTTTTTTCTTTTCATGCAGATGAACTTTCGTATCTGATGTACGATGTGCAGTTTTGGCTATACACAAAGTCATACCCCGATACCACTCGTGAACAGTACCTCGCTGTCTATGAGAAAATGATTGCCTTTGGCGGGGAATTCGGTCAAGGCGGCTATGCTCCGGGCTGGATTAGCGAATGGCTGGATCGTCGCAAGGAGGAAGGCCGGATCGTACAGGAAAATGGACACATCCGTTTTACAGATCAGTTCGCTGCGGAAGTGATTCAGCAGATACGGGAAGCCTAAAATACTTGGGAAGCAACAAAGAGCCCACATGGTCGCGGGCTCTTCTTTTTATTTCCACTGATTGCGAGCAAATCCCTGATTGCTATGCCGTACTACTCATGAAAATCGAGCCCTGATCTGACTTCTTTCACATACCCTGCCCGAATGACGAAATCTCCGAAATGTTCGCCTTCCTCACGTTCTTTCGCATACCGATTTAAGATCGGCCGCAGTTCATTCAGTATTTCTGCTTCTCCGATGTTTTCACGATACAGCTTGTTCAATCGATTCCCGGAGAAACCACCGCCCAAATACATGTTGTATTTACCGACAGCCTTCCCAATAAAAGAGATTTCCGCGAGTGCAGGTCTTGCGCATCCATTTGGGCATCCTGTCATGCGAATGACGATCTCCTCATCACGCAAACCCGCCTCATCCAAGATCAGCTCGATCTCATCCAGCAATGTAGGCAAATAACGCTCTGCCTCAGCCATCGCGAGTCCGCAAGTCGGCAACGAAACACAAGCCATGGAGTTTCTCCGCAGTGCAGAATAGGCAGCTCCATCGGTGAGCCCGTATGCTTGAATGATCTGTTCAATTTCCGGCTTCTTTTCACTGGTGACATTTCCAATGAGGAGATTCTGATTCGGCGTCAGGCGGAAATCCCCTGTATGCACCTTGGCAATTTCCCGCAGTCCGGACTTCAGGAGGTAGTTGTCCTCGTCTTTTACACGGCCATTCTGAATGAAAAGGGTAAAATGCCAGTTATCGTCGCTCCCTTTTACCCAACCGTAGCGATCGCCATTATGCTCGAAGTGATAGGGGCGTGCCTGCTCCAGCTCCCAGCCCAGTCGCTGCTCCAGTTCATGGATAAACCATTCGATACCACGGTCGTCGATCGTATATTTGAACCGAGCGTGCTTTCGTACCGCGCGATCTCCGTAGTCTCTCTGGATCATGACCGTTTTCTCGGCGACCTCCAATACTTGTTCCGGTGTAACGAAGCCGATTACCCGCGCCACCTGCGGATACGTTTTGGGATCGCCGTGGGTCATTCCCATTCCGCCTCCGACCGCAACGTTGAAGCCTAACAATCGACCTTCCTCATGAATGGCGATAAAGCCCAAATCCTGTGAAAAAACGTCAACATCATTGGCAGGCGGTACGGCGATGCCGATCTTAAACTTGCGCGGCAGATAGACAGGGCCGTAGATCGGTTCTTGCTCTACCCCATCCCGACTGTCGACAACCTTTTCCTCATCCAGCCAGATTTCATGATAGGCGCGGGTTCGGGGGTCCAGATGATTGCTTATTTTTTTGGCCCACTCGTAAACCTCTTGATGAACTTCCGACTCGTACGGATTTGGATTGCACATGACATTGCGGTTGACGTCCCCACAAGCAGCCAATGTACTTAACAAGGCCTCGTTTACTTCTTGAATCACCTGCTTCATATTCCACTTAATCACGCCATGCAGTTGAAAAGACTGACGAGTCGTCAGGCGAATCGTCCCATTCGCAAACTGCTGGGCGATATCGTCCATCATGAGCCATTGCTCTGGCGTGACAACGCCACCAGCGGCACGCACACGCACCATGAATTGATAGGCCGGCTCCAGCTTCTGTTTGCTCCGTTCGTTGCGAAGATCCCGGTCATCCTGCATGTAGCTGCCATGAAATTTCATCAAGCGATTATCATCCTCAGGAATCGACCCAGAAATCCTGTCTTCCAGCGTTTCCGCCAGACTTCCCCGCAAGTAATCGCTTCGGCGTTTAATGTCCTCTACATCGCTGTGAGGAGCACTGTTTGGCGAAAGCAAATGATTTTCTGACATGGTTACATCTCCCCTCTCATTCTTTCTCAACACTCAGTAGACATCTCGCTGATAGCGTTTTTCCTGCTGCATCCGTTTCAAATACGCAACAGCTTCCTCTGAATCAAGTCCGCCCTCTTGTTGAAGAATGCTGACCAGGGCAGCGTGAACGTCGTGCGCCATCTTTTTCTCGTCTCCGCATACGTAAACGTGCGCCCCATCCCGCAGCCATTGGTAAAGCTCTTTGCTCTTTTCAAGCATCCGGTGCTGAACATACACTTTTTCGCTCGTATCTCGAGAGAACGCGACATCCATATGCGTCAGTACGCCCTGTTTGAGCCAACGCTGCCATTCGAGCTGATAGAGAAAATCTGTGGAGAAATGCTGGTCGCCAAAGAAAAGCCATGTCTTGCCCATCGCTCCAAGCTCCTCCCGTTCCCCCAGAAAAGCGCGGAATGGAGCGACACCAGTTCCGGGACCAATCATGATCAGCGGAATGTCCGGGTTAGCCGGTAGCTTAAAGTTGGGGTTATGCTGAACAAATACTGGCAGCGTATCACCCGTCTCCAAACGATCCGCGATATAGCTGGAGCAAACGCCGTAGCGATCTCGGCCATTAGCCTGATAGTGAACATTGCGAATTGTCAGATGAACTTCGTCCGGGTAGGACTTTAAGCTGCTTGAGATCGAATAGAGACGCGGCGGTAGCTTTCTCAGGATGGAGACAAATTCTTTGGCAGGCACGCCCTTCAAATCGTAGTCCTCCACCAGATCTAGCAAATCGCGATTTCGAACATAATCACGAAGCTTTTGCTCCTGTCCTTCCGCAAGCAGTTCCTGTAACCCGGTTCCTGATGATAGCTTTCCCGCTTGTTCCAAGAGAGGCTTGGTGAGAACCGTGATTTCAAAATGACTGGACAAGGCCTCTTCCAACGGGAGCTCTTCCCCGTTTTTGTTTATCATAACAAGCTCTTCCGGCTTCCAACCCATTGCGTCAATCAGCTCACGGACAAGGCCAGGATGATTTTTAGGATAGATCCCCAAACAATCACCCGGTTCATACTCGAGATTGGAACCCTCAAGGGAGATTTCCAAGTGACGGGTTTCCTTATCTGATCCCCGTCCGTTCAGATTCAAGTTCTCCAAGACCACAGCCTGAAATGGATTGGATCGTGAATATTCGGTCTGTGACCCTGACCCCACTGCACCGCTCACGATTGCGCTTGCAGCAGCAACTTGGGTCGCCGTAGTTTCGCTCAGAGAGGCCAGGACCTGATTCATCCATTCAGAGGCTTGTTCATCGTAATCCACATCGCAATCGACCCGTGGAGTTAGACGCTTGCCGCCTAGCTCTTCCAACCGCTTGTCGAACTCTTTGCCAGTTTGGCAGAACAATTCATAGGAGGTATCGCCCAATGCCAGCACGGAAAAACGCAGGCCCTCCAATTTAGGCGCTCTTTTGCTGTGCAGGAACTCATGGAAGGAGATGGCGTTATCGGGTGGTTCACCATCCCCGTGTGTGCTTACCACGACAAGCAGGTTTTCAACCTTTTTCAACGCATTCGTCTTGAAGTCACTCATAGAGGAAAGAGTTACGTGGAAGCCGTGCTCCTGAAGCTTTCCAGTCAGCACCTTGGCCAGCTTTTGGCTGTTCCCGGACTGAGACCCGAAAAGCACTGTCACCTCTTTGGAAATGACTTGCCCATTCGTAGCTGAAGTGGCTTGAAACCCAGCGGACATCGGTGCTTCCACTTTGTGAAGAGCTGCAAGATACCCGCTCAGCCAAACCTTTTGCACCTCCGAAAGCGTAGGCAACAACCGATTTAGGAGCTCTACTTGTTCCTGACTGAAAGGACTGTCTGTCACCTTAAGTACCAACGATATGCACCTCACACGAGAAAAAATTAATTCCGAGTAATCTTATATGATTATTTACTTTAAACTACCACAGCGAGTAGAATCCGAGCAATTGGAATTCGTTATTGTCATCATAAGTTTTACTAATCGTTGGAAAACAGCATAAAAAGGTCCGGTCCACAGAGTAGGAACCGGGGTGGTACCATAGAAAAAGCTACGGTTATCTGAAAGACACCGTAGCTAATCAAATAGAGTTATATGCAGTTTTCTATCCCCTACCAAAATAAGTCTCGACTCTATGTAGTGGCGATCAGGAATTCTTCTCCGTTTGGCAGTGAAAGACCATCGGTGCGGCCAGTAAAGTAACGCTGGTTAAGTTCTGCGGAGGAAACATGCCGGACTTCTCGAAAACCTGCTTCGCGGGCCAGCGCCAGCATCTCCGGCGGTGTGAAAAAGCTAATGAAAGGCGTGCCGCTTGACCGCGCTCCCTTTTCTGCCTCTTCAACTTCGGGCCGCTCCTTAGTTTCTGTAAAGTTGAAGGGGAGCAAAAACGTCATAGCCAGCGTGGAGCCCGGAGCAAGCGTCGCTACTTGACGCAGCGTAGCCACAATCGCATCCTGGGTAAGGTACTGAGTGACACCAGTGGATGCTACCACAGCTGGTCGGCTAGCATCAAAGCCGGAGTTCTTGAGTTGCTCCCACCAGGACCAGCCTGCCTCAAAGTCAACAGGCACAAATCGTAACCACTCGGGGATGCCAAAGCCCAGCTCGCTCAAGCGTTGCTTCTTCCAACCCTGCGTGTCTGGCTGATCGACCTCGAAGATCCGCATCTGAGAGGCGATTTTCGGTCGGCGCTGAGCAAAGGTGTCGAGGCCAGCGCCGAGGATGACGTACTGGGTGACGCCTTGCCCGAGCTGTTCGGTGACCAAATCCTCAATAAAACGAGCACGGGCCACAATAGATGCTCGAAATCCGCTAGTGCTTCCAGGGTCCATGTCGGGACGTTGGCGCCAGTCGTCTTCCGGGGCCGCCAGTCGCAGACCGATCTCGTCTTCCAACACATGTGGTGGAGAATCGATCTGTGCGTGCAATGCCCGCCACAACGCGACCCGCACCGCTGTATGGTCTGGTACCGTAGGTTGCTTTTCATGCATGGCTGCTCTCTCTCCTATCGATTCATCTATTCTATGCTTCATACAAAATGGTCTGATTTTAATATGCTCCTATTTAATCGGACAATCCTGACCAATAGCAATTCAATGCTTCCAGACCATCCTACTCCAAAGACTTGCCTTTACTTCTCTGGGCAAAACGAAACACATGATGCGGATCGTACGTTCGCTTCACCTGCTTCAATCTGGCAAAGTTCACACCATAATACGCCTTAGGCCAGTTCTTGATCTGCAAATCTTTCTTTCATGCTAAACGAGACTCATCAATTAGATCTTCTAACTGTTGATCAGTCCCAGTGTTTTCGATTGGTGTATATACCCTCATCACGAAGTCAGCACTTTCAGGCACGGCAAAAGAATTGTAACGAAAACTCAACAGGCCAGCTTTAGGATGATGTATCACTTTTTCCCCTGTCGAAGTCCCGGATACATCATGTTTTCGCCACCACATTCTAAACTCCTCACTGTGTTCACACAATTTGTCAACTAATTCCCGATACCACGAATCATTCATGTACAAGGCGTATCGGCTTCTAAAATGAGCCAACAGCATCGTGGCGACGTTTTCCCAATTAACAATGCGAGCCTCGTTATCTTTCATCATGAAGACTCTCCAAAGTATATTTCTCTCGAGCTCTGCTATCTGATTAAAGTCTCCGCAAAGCGTACTTGTAATTTTGTTCCATGCCGTTACGTTCCAGCGTCTATCGATGACATAGGCAGGGTAGCTCCCCATCCTGTCGAGAATTTGCTGGAGGGCAGGAGAAATTGATTCGCCTACTGTGACGTATGGAACTACAGAACAATTAGCCAATACAAACAAATGATTGCGCTCGTCATGGCTGAGTTGGAGCGTCCGCGCCAAGCTCTCCAGCACTTGTTCCGACACCTGAATATCCCTTCCCTGCTCCAATGCCGTGTACCATGGCAAAGAAATCCCTGAGAGAGTCGCCACTTCCTCCCGCCTAAGACCAGGCGTACGACGACGTGCAGTTTCAACATGTAATCCCGCCTCTTGCGGGGAAAGGCGTGAACGACGGGTCCGGAGAAAATCAGCTAGCTCCCTTCGTCTTCTTTCATCATTCATAACGATCATACACCTCTATCCTAATAGAATTTATACTACTTTTCCGAATCGTACTGTAAATACAGAGCTATTTGTCAGTTAATGAAGCTGATTATAATCCACTTATCACCGACAGTGAAGGAGGACGATCTTATGAGAAATCTGGAACTTTGCAGTACTTTGAAAGGCAAGCGTGTTATCCTGCTCGGAGGAACTTCCGGAATTGGATTTGCGACAGCGGAAGCCGCTGCGCGGGAAGGGGCATCTGTTGTTGTAGTGTCCAGTCGAAAAGAGAGAGTTGACGATGCTGTCTCGCGTCTCCCCCAAGGTACGGAAGGATATGTGGTTGATCTATCAAATGAGGAGCAGGTTCGCGTATTTTTCAGCCGTATTGGTGAATTTGATCACTTGGTTTTCACTGCTGGAGAGCCATTTCAGCCTGAAAATCTCAACACCGTTGACATGGACAAGGCGCGCCAATTCTTTAACATCAGGTACTGGGGTGCAGTTATGGCAGCGAAATATGGCTCGGAGAAAATACGGCAAAATGGTTCCATTATATTCGTTTCCGGCGCTGCTTCAGTTCGGCCTCCAAAGGGATTGACGATCGGAGCCAGCATTTGTGGTGCTATCGAGTCTCTGACAAGGGCGCTAGCCGTCGAACTGAGTCCGCTTCGTGTCAACGCCATATGTTTCGGATTAATGCGTACTGAATTATGGGACAATATTCCTGAAAAAGAACGAAACACCATGTACGAGACTGTCGGGAAATCCCTCCCCGTTGGCCGAGTGGGTGAACCCGAGGACGCGGCTGAAGCGTTTCTCTATTTAATGCGTGAGAAATACTCCACTGGCCAGGTCATTGTCGTAGATGGCGGTTCTACGCTGGTATGACAACAAATCCAATCAGCTTTAATTGGCGAAATCCCCTCATAATCGAGGGGATTTGCCATGTCCCAGATCGCGGAAACGAGTACGTAGAAGAAGCCGGATACCCATGAATGATCCTGTTGAGGTTTGCAAAAACTGAGGCACATCCCATTGTGCTACAAAGCGATCCCCATTAGTATATTATGGAAGGGGGTAGGGTTCCGTTGAAAACAGCGAGTGAGATACTTTCAATCATCAGTCATGACCATTTTTTAGAGAATGTCTTCCATAAAGATGTTGATTGGGACGCTGAATTAGACGCTAGGGATGCTGTTGAATTTGATACGGCATGGAGTTCTGGTTACAAAAAAGTTGATGAAATTGACCCCTCTGAAAATACTGTGATCAGAGAAATTAGGGAATTTGTGTTCAAGCAAACTTTTCGGATAACCCAGAATTCAGAGCTGGCAGGGTATGCGTCAGATGACTTTGGTCTTATTTCCAAGGCGTTTGAAAACAAGATCAATATTGAATTTATCAATAACCTATGGGATTCCTACCTGCAAGGGAATTTCCCGAATTGCAGTATATGTGAATGAATCTTCATACATAGCGATTATGAGAGTAGTCAAAAAAGACCGGAGAAGCATATAAAATATGCACTCCGGTCTTCTTGGATTAGGGAAGAGAGTTCTTTTTACTTTTTGGTTGCTGCTTCAATATCTTTGTACGCCCAATGAGTTGGAGGTACATCCGGCCAGCTTTGTCCTATTACTGAACTTAATTGCGAATGGTTCAGCAAACGATTGATGATGGTGACCGTTTCTGCTCGAGTCAATGTCTTTTGGGGTTGGAATGTACCATCAGGATAGCCGGCCAAGTAGCCTTCTTTACTTACTGCCGCAATAATCTGAGTTGCCCAGTGATCTGCTGGCACATCGTAGAAGTTGTTCGGCATGCCGTCTCCATTTAATCCCAGATATTTGTATACGATGGTCGCCATTTCCGCGCGCGTGATTCCGCCTCCCGGATTGAACGTACCATTCGCATAACCATTCATCAGACCTGCTTCATTCGCTCTTCTAATCGCATCTGCCGCCCAATGCTGGTCGGCTACGTCCATAAACATTCCGCTTGCGGATGTAGTCTTGACCATTCCTGTGTTTACCAAGATCATGGCCATTTCTGCACGGGTTACTTGGCGATTTGGATCGAAGTTTCCGGTTGGATAGCCGTTCATGTAGCCTGTTTGGTCGTTTTTCTCTTTTGCTGGCTCACTTGGCTTCGGTTCTACATAACTGGAGCTGCCTCCAGTAAAGAACGGGTTTTGAACTTGATTCGTGCTTTCCCGGTCTTTTTTCCGTTCTTTATCCCGGTCTCTGTCTCGTTCGTCGACAGATTCTAAACCTCTTCTTGCTTTTTTAAGCTCAGCCAGTGCTTCGTCTACCTCGTCCTGGGTTGCATTAGGATCTTCCAGTACGTCATTTGCTCGCTTCAATGCTTTCTCGAGCTTTCTCCAACTTGAAGATGTATAGTCATCTTCATCCAAATCTTCATCGTCGATCTCATCTACTCTTGCTTGCAGCTTTGATTTGTCGACTGTAGGTGTAGGCTCATCTGGTTTTCTCAAACCTTCTCTGGCCTTTTTCAATGCCGAGAGCGCTTTGTCTACTTCTTCTTGGGTTGCATTTCGATCAGCCAGAACCGCATTCGCTTTTTCTAATGCTTTTTGCAGTTCATCCCAGCTCTCGCTTGTGTAGTCTTCACCCGCAAGATTCTCGGATTCGATTTCTTCCGCTTTTGCTTGCAGCTTCGTTTTGTCGACGGTAGGTGTTGGTGTAGGTGTAGGCACGCTTGGTTTTTTCAAACCTTCTCTGGCCTTTTTCAATACCGAGAGCGCTTCGTCTACTTCTTGCTGGGTTGCATTTGGATCAGCCAGTACTTCATTCGCTTTTTCCAACGCCTGTTTCAGTTCTACCCAGCTCGCGCTTGTGTACTCTTCTTCCTTCAAGTTCTCAGCCTTGATTTCATCTGCTTTTGCTTGCAGCTTCGTTTTGTCGACGACGGGTTGGGTTGGTGTTGTATCTACGGTAATAGACTTGGTCGCTTTGGCTGACTTGCCGTCTACTGTCGTCGCTGTTACCTCAACGGTGTACTCACCATCTTGTAAATCTTGGGTAGGTGTAAACGTCCAGTTGCCTTCTGTATCAACTGTTACTGTTGGAGTATCTATTACATTGCCAGCTTTGTCTTTAATCTCAACGGTCACCGTAGATCCCGCTGTTGACGTTCCTTTGAACTCTGGTTTCTTTACAGTGACTCGATCTGCACTTGGTTCAGTAATCGTAATTGTCGCCCCAGAATCCTCAACATTTTTGTTAAATGGATCTACTGGAACACCGTTTGTACCTTTTAGGTTCCCCAAGCCATCATAGGAAATGTTTACTGCTTTATCGGAAACATTCGTACCTGCTGGCAAGGTGATCACTAGCTTTGTAGCATCATTTTCGTCAACTTTGAAAGTGAGACCACGGTTTTCTACAGCTGTACCATCAACTGTAATTGTAAATCCAGTTAAATCGGTTAACTCCACTCCTCGATCAAACGTTACCGTTATTTTATTGCCATCCGCTACTGTTTCTTCAATTGTAGCAGCTGTTGGTACGGGTACAGTTGCGGCAATCGTAAAATAATTGCCATTAGCAAATTCAGCACTATTAAGTGTTGCTGTGCCATCTGTAAGTGGATGGAATGCATCGTTCTGATCGAATTGCTCATCCTCACTAACAACCAGATACAAAGGCCACTCGGAAGCGCCTGCTACTTTGTCTACGTGCAGCGTAACGTCTGTATCTTGCCAATTCGTTTTCTCTACTTTATAGGTGCGTCCAATACGTTTTAGACTTTCTGTATCTTTTGTTATTGGCGTCTCGAATGTAACGTCTCCACCGTTATCGCTAAAAACAAAGAATGATTTATCTTCTGCAATCGTCTTGGTATTCTGGGCATTCGTCTCTTGAATCGCATTGCCTATTGCAAGCGTGACATTGGCACCGTCAACCTGAGATTTCGATTGCTTTTGATACAAAGCACCTGCTTCATCACGACCGATCCCTGTGATGCGGTTGCCGTAGCCAGTGTTGTTGCTAGCTTTCCACATCGTTGAGCCATTGCTAGCAACATAATCAATCGGAGCATTATTTTCATCTTTCAATGTCAATCCGTATTTTAAAGCAAGGTAACTGTTGACTTTGTTTCGGTCTTCATCAGTCAATTTACGGTTATAAAGGATCGTTTCAGACATCTTCCCGTAAAAGCGACTGTTATGACCTGCACCAAAATAATAAGGTTTACTTCCGCTTGTTATCGGAGATGCAAAGTTGGGAGTATTACTGTTTGTTGTCTGTAATACTTTTCCATTTAGCGAAAGCGCCCAATCATTTGGAGCACTCCAGATGTTTAACATCGCTCCATTTTTTAATTGGTAATCACCGACGTCTACGCTCAAGCTACCTTCGTCTCTACCGAAATATGAACTTATGGATTTTCCATTATTAGCTCCATAAACAACTGCAGCTGTGTGTTTTCCTCCAAACTCCCATGGAAATCCGCTATATTTGTCACTTGCCTGGACAGAGAATATTTCCCGAGCCGTAGCAGCATTATTATTAAAATCAATGGAAGAGCGAGTATAATACCCTTTATTTGAGTCAATTTGGATTCCGCTATTAAAATTCAGAGCGTTAGGCACATTGTCATTGGTACTAGCACCGCTAGGCATCCATACTCCGCCATCTGCCAAGTCTGTTAATTGATTGATTTGGTTTCCCGAAAGCACAGCACTGTGTTCTACATCAACCCAAGAGAGTAAGCCTTCACTCACCCCGCCTGGCCCTTGCTTAGGTACCACAGCGGAGATCGTTCCCGTTGCAATCGCGCCACCAACGGCGACTGCTCTTACGTCAGTTGCATCTAAAACATTATCGGGAGTAAAGTAAACGGTCACTTTTCCTTCGCCGTCTGTTCTTACCATTGACCAGTCTGTGATTGGGTTGCCATCCGCATCTGTCCAAGTTCCTACTTTACTGTTTGTCAATGTAATCGAAACATCAGCGGCTGCAGACCTGTCAGGGTTGTACGCGGTAACAACTACTTTGTGTTTCCCTGGCTTGTCCGATTTCTCCACTGTCATATCAATGAATGATGGCGCTTGTCGATAATCATTTGAACCCTCTGGGGTACCGAAGTTATCTCCAATCGGTGCAAAGTCGTTGACGAAATACCAGCTCAAAATTTCATGCGATTCGTACCAGCTTGAAGTGGAACCAGTGAAACCAGCATAAATTCCCTTTGTGTCACCAAAAATCCCCTTTAGATTGATTCCATTCGCATTAATCAAGGGATCGCTTGGTTTGCTCGCTGAATCGTTCAAGTACACCTTTACATTACTGGATGCACCATCATAATCAATCCAGGCATAATACGTGTTCCCATTCGCCAAAACAAACTTCGGGTTACCGGATTCATCCTTAACATCGTTGAGATTCTTGTACCACGACGGATTATCATTTACCAAATTTCCATTATAGGCAATTCCAATATAGTTGTTTGATGGATCGAGAAATTTTTGTTGATTATAATTGTTCAGATAGGTGTCAAATTTTATGCCTAGACTTGGACTAACTCCTGCTAGCCCCAGATTGCCACCAAAGCCGCCCAACTTTGTAGGGTCCCCTACGATGGCAAAGGTCATTCCATCAGCGGTATTCGGCAGATTACCGTCAATCCGAAATGAAAATCCTGTGCTAAATGAAAACTCTTCATGCGGTTGGAAGAATTGTTTGTTAAAAACGCTGCCGGTTTGACTTGCTTGCTTCGGAGTCACAACCAATCTTCCATCAAGGATTGTCGAATTTCCATTTAACTGAAATAGTTCTTGCAAAGATGGATTTGAAAAATCATTAATGTCAAACTTGTACGTTAACCACTTGATAGATTCAGCCGCCTGCACTCTCTCAGGCACTCCTGCCATGGAGAAACTACTTGTTACTAGCGCCAACAAAAGCATGAACGCTAGTGGACGTTTCCACCAATTACGCAGCTTCGTAATTGTTTTCATTGCCCTTTTTTCCTCTCCTCTCAGCTTTTGATATTTTGTGTATGAATAGACTTCTCCTAATTTGCCATCTTAACAGGGGCGCCTCTACAAAACCTCTTCAAAGCCCCTGATCCACCATGAATCCATAAACACCCGATATATTAATTTTAAAAGGTGTCCTGAAAATCTTGTCGAAAAGTAATCATTTGAGAAACGGCAAAGACATAGAGAGGCATGACTTGCATCCAAATTGGGGGATTAAGAGGTTGCTACTATTACGAATTGAGGGTACAAAATGAAATGAAAACAGTCGCCTGGAAATGGACGAAAATGATCGTTGTTGCTCTACTAATGGTGACAGCCATTCGCTTACTCTGGATGAGTTTTCTCACCACCTTTGACTACGCTGAAAAACCAGTCGCTGTACAAGGGGTGCTTGATTTACGCGGGTGGGAATTCTCGGGATACCAAACATTACGGTTGGATGGGGAGTGGGAGTTCTACCCTTCTCAGTTCATAGAGAGAAACGATCTGAAGAAACCTGAGGAAAAGACATACCTCCAAGTGCCCAATCGATGGGATGAAGCATTTGTTGAGGAGGAAGGTATACCGG
The DNA here is from genome assembly GCF_021270385.1 of Brevibacillus sp. AF8. Lineage (NCBI taxonomy): Bacteria > Bacillati > Bacillota > Bacilli > Caryophanales > Paenibacillaceae > Brevibacillus > Brevibacillus sp. AF8. The sequence goes on from NZ_JAGQDN010000007.1 coordinate 158,710, forward strand.
ACTCGTTCCGCTTCGGCACATATCGACTACGCATCTTGCTTGATCCGGAACAGGAACAGACACTTGGGATCAGGATCAATGAGCTTCGAACTGCCTCGGCCATCTATGCCAATGGGAAGTTAGTATCCCAGGTGGGACACCCGGCAACCAGCTTCATAGAGCACCAAGCACGCAATATCCCCTATACTGTCAAACTGACACCAGAACAAGGCCAAATAGAGTTGGTTATCCATGCTTCCAATGATGCCGGAGCAGGAGGAATCACAAAACCCATTCGCTTCGGTACGATAGAAGCTGTACAGATGCGGACGATCCTCTCCATCAGTTTGCAACTATTATTACTCGTCGTGTTTCTGATCCATAGTTTATATGCCTTGCTCCTGTACTTCTTGGGTGCCAGAAATAAAGGCTTGGTATATTTCTCTTTGGTCATGATTTGTGGAATATTGACTGTGGTGACAGCCGATGACAAGTTGTTATTTGTCTGGCTGCAACTCGATTATGATTGGACAGTTAAGTTGACGTATCTCGTCTATGTTGGTGCAGTCGCCTTCATACCTGCCTTGTTTCATCATCTACTTCCTGCCTATCTGAACAGAAGGATTTTACAAGGTTTCGGTGGCTTGTGCAGCTTATACGCCATATTCATTCTCTTCGTACCTGCTGGAACTATCTTAGCGATGGTCAGAATGCTCTCTATCGTGATGCTCCTATCCGTCATTATTTCTGCCTACATACTCTGGAAAGCCATTCGGGACAAGGAAGACATTATATTTCTCCTGCTAGCTTGCTTGTTTGTAGGGGTGAATGTGATCTGGACGATTGCTTATGGAATATTAGGCTTAGAATTTATTCACTACCCCTTCAACCTGATCTTTGCCGTACTTGCTTTTGCGGCATATTGGTTTAGACGATTTTTCCGGGCAACGACTGAGACGAAACATCTTGCTGAGAAATTACAGCAAGAGGATAAGCGCAAGGATGAATTTTTGGTGAATACTTCTCATGAACTGAGAAACCCATTACACGGAATCATCAATATCACACAAGCGATTATCGAGGATACAAACAATCCCCTTCATGAAGAACACAAAAAGCGTCTGGATATTCTCCTGCATGTCAGTAGACGTCTGACGCTCATGCTAGATGATCTGCTGGATGTAACCCGATTAAAAGAGAACACCATTCGCCTGCATGAGAAAAAATTAAACCTGCAGTCTATCTTCGCTGGTGTTTTCGATATGGCGAAACTGATGCTGGACGGAAAGCCGATTGCTTTAAAAGTGGAAATAGACGATTCGTTTCCTTCTGTTCGGGGAGATGAAAACCGGCTGATTCAAATTCTTTTCAATTTGGTGCATAACGCCATTAAATTTACAGATGAAGGAACCATCACAATTCGCGCGACAACGTCTAACGGATTTGCGCATATCCAAGTAGAGGATACTGGGGTTGGTATCGAGGAAAAAGCTTTGCAAACCATTTTTCAACCTTATGAACAAGCGGAACTGAATTCAATCAGAGCAAGTGGCGGATTCGGGCTTGGCTTACATATTTCCAAACAGTTGGTCGAGCTGCACGGCGGTACGCTATCGGTTCAGTCCACCCTGGGAAAAGGCTCTGCCTTTACCTTTACACTCCCACTAGCTACAGATTCCGTTCCAATAGAAGAAAACAGCGCTCAGACATGGATGCAGACTTCCCTAGAAATGGTCGCTGCAACGACGGATCGAATCACGACACCGATAGAAACGGTTTCTTCTATGAATAGAAAAGCAAAAATTATCGTTGTGGATGACGACAGTATTAACCTGAACATCCTCCGCAAAATGCTTGAATCAGATCAATATGAAGTAAGTACGGCAACCAGCGCTCAGCAAGCCCTGTCCATACTGGAACGCAAACCGGTGGATCTGGTCATCTCAGACGTCATGATGCCTCACGTATCCGGCTATGAACTAACACGCATCATCCGGGAACGATTCTCTGTTTTAGAACTGCCTGTCCTGCTCTTGACCGCGCGCAATCGCTCCGAGGATATTGTAGCCGGCTTTCAAGCAGGGGCGAACGACTATGTTAAGAAACCCGTCGATGCTTGGGAATTAAAGGCGAGAGTAAAAGCCTTAACAGAGTTTAAAATATCCTTCGATGAACGTTTGCGTATGGAAGGAGCATGGTTACAATCACAAATCGAACCTCATTTTTTATTTAACGCATTGAATTCAATTGCCGCCTTGGGACTCCAGGACTTCACGAAAATGCAGGCACTGCTTGATGAGTTTAGCAACTATTTGCGTTTGAGCTTCGACTTTCATAATTCTGAACCCATTATTTCGCTTCACGATGAACTTGATCTCGTTCGATCTTATTTGTATATCGAGAAGCAACGATTTGGCGATCGATTGCAAGTGGAATGGGATCTGGACCCTGATCTTGATTTTGGCTTACCGCCCTTATCCATACAACCACTAGTCGAAAATGCTATCAAACACGGCTTAATGCAACGCACAAGTGGAGGAACACTCTGGATTCACATCAAAGACAAAGAGGAGTATTTCGAAGTTTCAATCCAAGACGATGGGGAAGGGATAACAGAGGAAGATCTGAATCAACTTTTCAGCCAAACAAGGCATGGCAAAAAAAGAGCAAGCGTAGGTCTGCGAAATATTGAACGGCGTCTAAAACAACTATATAACCAGGGATTAATGATTGATAGCTCACCTGAACAAGGTACGAACGTCACTTTTAGAATCCCGAAATAAGGAATAAGCCACTTGGTTTATTCCTTATTTTTCTGCTTCCAAAGTTCATACCATTCTGTAATAGCCGGATTAGGCTGTTCTTGCAATTCGTTCCATAACACACTCGTTAATTGATCATATTGCTTGTGAACGGAAGAGTGCCTTCCCATGTCAGCAAATATTTTCATAAGGAAAAAATAAGCTTCTTCCTCGAGCGGATAACGCTGACAAATGTCCAAACATAGCGTGATGGCTTTGTCCCATTCATCATTGGCGTAATACCAATCCACCATTTTCACGGCGGTTTGCACCCATTGCAGTTGTAATCTTTGACGCTCGCTTTCTGCCCATATGTAATGATGCTCTTGCAAATAATCTCCTTTACACAGAGCTATGGCTTGTTCATATTCGCCAATCGTCTCCGCAGATAAGGATAAGTCAGAACGAAAAAAACGCTCAAACTGATCCACATCCAAGATGGTTTGTTCTAGTCTTACCTTATACCCTTCTGATGTATTGCTGATTTGAAAGTATTTACTAATTGGCGCCAACGTTTTGCGAATATGATAGATAGCCGTATACAATTGATGATAGGCTTTTTCCGGTTCAAGCTCTGGCCAAAGCAACTCAATGATCGCCGTTTTATTAACCGCTGTTCCCCTGTGTTGAACCAAATATAAAAACAACTGCTGCACCTTGGCAGTTCGCCAACGAAGTGGGATTTCCTGGCCTCCATCTACAATCGTTACTTGTTGAAACAGAGTCATTTGTAAATTCTCCGATTTCTGAAGGGAGAAGGTCGCCTGTTCCTCCATCATCGATTGAATTCGTTTCATTGTATTTTGCAGACGTTGCTTGCCTACTGGCTTTAAGACATAGTCAAGGGCGTTCAGCTCAAATGCTTTAATCGCATATCGCTCATATGCGGAGACGAAGACAATTTGTAATTGAGGTTTCACTTCCAAAAGCTGTTCGGCCAACTCGATACCGTTTAGCTTTGGTATTTGAATATCCAAAAAGACAATATCAATCTCATTTTTTTCAATCTCACGTTTACCAATCATCGGATCTGTAAACTTGCCAACAATTTCAAAATCGCCGATATTTAATAACTGATGCTCTAAATAATTTAGTGCCAACTCTTCATCGTCGATTAAGATCGCTTTCATCATGTTCCCCACTTTAATATTCTACCTATTTTCTAAACTATTCCCTCCCTGAACTTTTACTCAAACATTCCCGCTCTTCGATTACTGCTCAACTTGCCTTTCACTCTCTTCCTCTTGTATCGCTGGATTTTCATTAAGCCGGACTTTATAGGACTCGCCCCATACTTTCATTGACATAATGACTGGTTCCAGAGTCCTTCCGAAATCAGTAAGGGAGTATTCCACTCTTGGAGGAACCTCTTTATATATTTCGCGATGGATAATGCCATCCCGTTCAAGCTCTCTTAACTGCAATGTGAGCATAAACTGCGTGATTCCCGGATTGAGGCGCCTGAATTCATTGAATCTTTTCGTTCCGTTCAGGAGCTGATAGAGAATGATCCCCTTCCACTTCCCACCAATAACATCCAGCGTTGTTTCAACCGGACATGCTTGCATATCTGGACTTGCTCCATATTTCTTTCTTCGGTCTCCCATCAGCTTATCCCCCAATGGTTTGATTTTTAATACTATACCATAAAAATATGCGTACTTACTTAAAGTAATTGAATCGATTTACAATGCAACTATACAACATTTCCTATTTGAGAGGATGAATACACATGAATACTCACCAAAAGATGAAAGCTGTCGGTGCTTACCAGTACCTCCCTATATCCAATCCGGAAAGCCTTGTTGATCTGCACTTGGATAAACCGGAACCTACAGGCCGCGATTTGCTTGTACGGGTAAAAGCAATCTCCGTCAACCCAGCAGACGTAGGCGTCCGCGAAAGTCATAACTACGAAGCCGATTCACCGAAAATTCTTGGTTGGGATGCCGCTGGAATCGTAGAACAAGTCGGTCCTGACTGCCAATTGTTTAAACCTGGGGACAAAATCTATTATGCGGGCAGTGTGTCTCGACCAGGCAGCAACAGTGAATTCCACTTAGTTGATGAACGAATTGTGGGAAATATGCCGCGAAGCTTGGATTTCGCTGCCGCCGCCGCATTACCACTTACTTCGATAACTGCATGGGAGGGCCTTTTTGATCGCTTAGGAATTAGCCTAAATAATGCAGGTGAAAACAAAAGCATACTGATTATCGGTGCAGCTGGAGGAGTAGGATCGATTGCTATTCAACTTGCAAAATTAGCAGGTTTGACCGTCATCGGTACTGCTTCACGTCCAGAGTCAATTCAATGGGCTAAAGGTCTCGGCGCAGATTTTATCATAAACCACAACAACCCTTTTCTCCCTCAACTCAAAGAAGTTGGTATTGACGCCGTCGATTATATCTTTTGCTTGAATGATACTGTTCAACATCTTGAAAATATGGCGGAAGTCATTGTCCCCCAAGGTAAAATTTGCTCTATCGTTCCTACAAATAAGGCTACCTGGGCAGGGAGCTTGAAAATGGACTTGCTGTTTTCTAAAAGTGTAACGTTTGTATGGGAGTTCATGTTTACACGGTCCTTGCTTCAAACCAATGACATGATCAAACAACACGAATTGTTGAATGAACTGGCGAACTTAATCGATGAAGGAAAAATAAAAACTACGCTGACTGAACGACTGGAGCCTATCAATGCTGCAAACCTGCGTCTGGCGCATGAGAAGCTGGAATCTGGACGGGCCATTGGAAAAATTGTTTTAGAGAACTTCTGATAGGACGAAGACGAAGTAGGCACGTTTGGTTCCAAAAAGCAGTAATGTGAATAAACAACGCTAAGGCCCCTTGCTACTATGGGGCCTTTTTGAATACAAAGGTAAAAATTTTCCTTTACTAGTGATACAGCAATTCGTCAACTATATCCTGCCGTGTTGAATTTCCTTCCCGATCCTCCCGTGCCCCGGGATTATCCAGAATCATCATAAGCGGAGCCTTCGGATTTCCTTCACCCCAGATGACGCGATTCCGCTGCTTGGGTAGTTCGCATATTTCACAATGCTCTATACCATTGGGCGCTTGTTCTTCAGGTAAGATTACATAGGGATGATCCATTCTCTTGTGGTGCAGCTCCTTTCTAATCCAGGAACTTCAAATCTCTATTTTTGTCTCCAGAAACTCAAGGTACTTTGGGTCATCTTCCATAAAGATCGCAATCCCGGCACCCATGTAAGCCCGGGTCAGTTCATCTGCTGCTTTTTCAAGGTTTTCCTGCTCGTAATATAATTGCCCTAATCGCAGATGAATGTAGGGATTCCCCAACCCCTCCGGACACTGTACAGCATTAAAGAAGCACTTGAATGCCTTATCGTAATTCTTCATTTGAAAATGGACATCCCCAATAGCCACATATATCCACGTTGCGGCCTTCCATTCTCGATGATTTTCCGGCAATAATCGCAGGGCCGCGACGTACTTATTCTTGCCCTCCTCAAGATTGCCTGCTCTCACCAAATCATCGCCTTGTTTGCACAGCACGGTAATTTCGGCATGGGTGGAATCTGAAAGTTGCACCGTCACTCTCTCCTATCCTGTGCGATTTGAAGCCGCTGTATCAAAAACTTTGCCGTTACTTGTGGTATGGTTCAGCTTAACGGTGCCAGCTCATCTGCGAACATTTTTGCCTTTTCCGCAAGCTCCCTCATATCATCGGCCGGAACAAGCTCGGCTAATTCGTAAGCCAGCGGGTCACGGGAAAACTTGTACAATTCATCCCGAAGCAGGTTCCTTTTTTCTTCGGAGGCATCTATATAAAGTTTGCGCGGCTGCCTATCCTCATCCAAATCATGCAAATCGACATAGCCTGATTCCGCCAGCAGGGGCTGAACCTTATGCAATATCTGCTCCCGCGTAAAGGGTGAAGCTTTCATCGACTTTTTGCCTGCGGCACTCCCCGCAGATTTCGAACTTTCAACCCTAGTCCTGCCCGGTCGATAATCCAGCTGGACAAAGTTAAAGATGCCTACTTGCAGCGTGGTGCGTAAGACCACTTCTTCTGCATTCTTTCGAGTTTCCTGTTCGTCAAACCATTTATGAATCGCCGTTTTCATCTCTTCCAGCGCTTCTTTTTGTAATTCGTTCATTGTCTCCCGCCCTTTTGCGTGTTCGATCTTAGCTCAATATAATCATACTATGAGAATGGAAAACTTTGTTGGAATTGTATACCTCTGCCTTGGGTTGGCTAAAGCTCAATAGCAAAAGGGAGAAGGCCATATGGCCGTTCTCCCTTTAGTTTATCTGACATATGATAAGGCTCACCTTAACGGATCTATCGGCGAAAAGTAAGAAGGAGCTGCCACAGAGCTTCTCATTCCAGCAAAAGTAGTTTTAGCTGTGTGTCTATGAATAGCGTTTTCGCATTGGCTGCTGTTCATTCGGACTCAGTACCGCCAGTATTTATTACGCCTCTAGGCTCCACCAGCATGATATGGCATTCCTTTTCGGCGAAAGGCTTATGATCGGCTCCCCCCGGGACAATAAACATCTCACCCTTGGAAATTTTCACTTGGCCATCACGAAAAGCAATGAACATCTCTCCTTCGAGCACAATAAATACCTTATCCGTCCCTTGATGCCCGTGCCACATAAAATCCCCAGCAATCTTAATGAGCTTAAATTGATAGTCATTTATTTCAGCAACGACTTTCGGAGACCAGAGATCGTTGAATGTAGATAGCTTCTCATTCAGATTAATAGCTTGGTAATGCATGTGAATCCCTCCTCATTTTTCTCGACTTTTTAGAGCTTACGCAAGGCACTTGTTATATTTTGTAAAGCGTATTCGATAGCTAATGGGCCACCAGTAATAGCAGACGTATCCATTAAATGAACATTTCCTTTCTTAACGGCATTGAGATTATTCCACACATTGCTTTGTTTTAAGTCATTCATTAATTTTTCCTTTTTGGTAATGTCACCGATAAGGAAAATATGGTCTGCTTCAACCGTTGATATTCCTTCAAACGTAGTAAATTTATTAGTCGTACCTTTAAATATATGGTCTGGTGTAAGTCCCAGTCCCTTCTCTTTATCAAACGCAAGTATATAGACCGGATTTCCTTCACCCAGGACATTAAACGTTTTTCCATCCCACGACAATATAAGGGCTACTGACTCTCCTTCAATCGATTTTAATGCTTCGCGCCCAGTTATGATTTCTTTCATCATTTTATCAATGACTTTTTCCGCTTCATCTTCTTTTCCAATAATCTCGGCTACTGTTCGGAGTCCATATTGCCAATCGTCATAGATGTCCTTGGATTTTAACGTAATGACTGGCGCAATCTTTCCTAGTGAATCATACATTTTTTCATGATTCTCAGTTGCTAAAATAATGTCAGGCTCTATCGATAGGATTTTTTCAATATTAGGTGATAATTTTTCTCCTAATTCATCAGCAGAATCCAGCTTTCCTTTTAAATAGGTTAAAGAAGATAGATACTCTTTTTCAGTAGAAGCAGCAGGCGACTCACCTAATGCAACTAGTATTTCAGGATAAAAATACCATAATGAAGCAATATTTTCTGGTTTTTTCTCAATAACAATTTCTTTACCTAAGGCATCCTTAAATGTTCTTGGCCATTCAGTTGTATCTACCTTACCTGCTGTTGTAGATGCGCCTTCTGTCGTTGATCCTTTATTTTCAGCAGGTGTTTCATTACAACCTGCCAGTATGCCTGCTACTAATAACATGGAGATTAGCAGGCCTTTCATCTTTTGCATACGAAAATTCCTCCAACATCATGTTATCTTTCGTTTGCCATTAGTATAGAAAAGGAATTTTTAGATGAGAATGGATGCCTGTTGAAATTAGCATGGATTATTGATGAACTTCTCTCGATATTCAGTAGGAGAGATACCAAGTTGTTTCTTGAACACTCTACTAAAATAAAACGGGTCAGCAATTCCAACCGTTTGTGCAATTTGTTGTACAGACGCTTCACTTGTAAATAGCATTTCTTGCGCCATGTTTATACGATGTTTTAATATGTATTCCGCTGGTCCCATACCTGCATGTCTTCTAAATACATAAGACAGTCGATTTCGATTCACGTTATATTGTTCTGCAAGCGATGCTATTGTAAGGCTTTGATCATAGTATTCATGAATATAATGAGATACCCGTTCGAACAAAGTTTGTGATTCACAGCTATTCTGCCTATTCACAACACATAATAAGGTTTCATTCAGTACATCACGAAACAGCATTTCGGTCTGAAACATCGAAATGCCACCAGGCTGATTATACACATGCCAAAGACGCATAATTAATTCAATCAGACGAGGAGATTGACCCGTTGATAATTCAAAATGCTGATGGGAAAAGCTTGTCTCTTCTAGTTCTGAGTTATATATCCGGTATAAAACAAGGATATATTCCCAGTTTGTGTTACCGAACATTTTTTGAGCTAGTTTCATTCTTGCACCGCCATGCACAACTTTTCCTGGCGAAAAGATATAAGGCGTTCCATTAAATTGAAATTGTACCTTCCCTGTAAGTGGAAACACAAATCCAGGAAAAGAATCTGTATATTCAGCGTAAGGTACACCTGGATTTTTCGCATATCGATATACTCCTTCTACTTGAAAAGGAATGTGTGCCAAATGCTCCGCTAACTGATTAACGTCGATTTTCACGTTGCATACCTCGTTTCAATAGTCGTTTGCCAGTAATACGTAAGATCGATCGTTGTACATCCTGTGCAGCTTCTTGATCTGAAGCAGCTCTTGTTTATTTTACCATTATTGATAACGATTATCATTATTATCCTGTGCAGACAATAAAAATGCCGCACCCGCTAATGTTCAAACAGCGGGTAACGGCAAGTGTAAAGATAACTTTTCTGATCACGGAACTTTGGACCAAAAAAGACATCCTATTGGACGCTTTGGCTAGTTTTTCCCTCCGACAAATATTGTTCAAGCTGATCAAAAGTTCCTCCGAAGCCCTGCTTCATGGAATCGAACATCCCCTCAAAGAAGTTGCGCTCTTCTTTAGTAGCATTGATCGGTCGGCTGCAAAGGGTTATTTGGGTTGTACCATTATTATCGCTCATTGTTACCTCATTGCGAATTTCGAGCGGGATCCAATCACTGAATGGAGACCTGACAATGTTTCCTGCCTCATCTGAAAAGCAGTTGATCCAGACAATCTTCTCGGGAGCCTTGATCTCCTGGTACACAAATTTACCCCACATTTGACTGCCATCAGGAGCTTGCATACTGTAGTGGAAAAATCCGCCCTCACGAAAATCGAGATGCTTTACACTTATTTCAAACCCTTTCGGCCCCCACCAGTGCTTCAGGTGCTCTGCTTCAGTCCATACTTGAAATACAAGTTCGCGTGGCGCATGAATCTCACGCGTTATTACTAACTCTTTGCTTTCCGAGTTGGGCGTCATATCGATTCCTCCATCAATCAGTATTCACTTTTAATTTATATAAGTGCTTGGACGAGATGCCGTGCCCAACCGCGATTACTAACACCGCCAATATTATTAAACAAAGTTAATACCTTTAAACATACCCACCCAGTTAAATATATAGATCTAATCATTACGAACTTTATTTCAAAGCAACTACTTTGTTAATGCTTGTAAATACTTGCCGTTACTTATGATAAGGCTCACCGCATAGCATGTAACAGTAAGACCAAATAGATTTTTGATGACTGCAATATCAATATAATGCTTCTGCATTGAACCACCTCATGAAACTGTTTCCGATCAAATCCGGGAGGGTGTTTCAAAGACTTTCAAGGACTTTCATACAATCTGCTCGTCAGTCATACGACAATCGTATTTTCCAGATTTACATTCTGCTCGCATAGCTGCATCGACAAAGCATCTACCACCGTACACTCGGAGGGTTGTTTTATTTGCTTTACGATGAAGTTAGCGCCTTAGATTGGGTGGTAGCCTTGCAATAACTTCTGAATTGATCAATGAAGTAACCAAGGCTATCAAGAAGCTTACAAAACTGATCCAAAGTCAACTTCAACAATGGATTGCCGGCTTGTCAAGTTATCTCAAGGCTTATCTGCCTATTTCAAGCTGCGAAGTTTGAGTTACTGAGAAATGGTTGCATGATAGCTGGCTGCAACAAGAAAATTATGATTACATAAGCGAGAATTAACGCGTATGGCGGCAATTTTGATGCTAGCGGCAGCTTCTACCACATTGACCGGGCTTTCGATCTTAGATTCCGTAAGCAAGCATTTGTGGAAGCCAGCGATAATAGACGACGCAACTCAACTATTGAAAACGAAATAGAGATGTGCTAACGTAAAAAGAGACCGATCGGTATCTTTTTACGTTAGCACAGAAGCACACATTTTTCTAACACAAAGGAGAGTAATACATGACTTCACTGTTTATTATTCCAGAAAGCAAGCTGTCGGTTGATGCCACTCATTATGTGCGAGAACTTTCAACCCAAACACTATTCAATCATTTGATGAGAACATATGCTTTTGGATATACGATCGCTCAGAAGAATGATCTGAACATTGACATGGAATTGCTATATCTCGGTGCCATCATGCATGACTTGGGCTTGACCGAACCATTTGCAGACAGAGAGCGTACTTTTGAAATCGAGGGCGGAGAGGCGGCTTGCCATTTCTTGGTTCAACATGGTTATCCAATCGAAAAAGCGGAAATCGTACAAAAAGCGGTCGAACTGCACGCCACGGTCGAAGCAGAAAAAAACCAACCAGAGATTGCTCTGGTACATTTAGGGGTTATGGTTGATGCAGGTTTTCGGGTCGATCTTTTTCCAAAGGATCTTCTCCAGCAGATCATCGAAGACTATCCACGACTCGGGATTAATCAAAAAATGATCGAGCATTTTACTTACCAACTTCAGAAAAAAAACGATACGAAATTGATTCCGATTATCGAAGCAGCGAAACATCACTCCCATTTCAGTGAATGATGCAAACTGGAGGTGAAGGATATGAAAAAAGGTGAGCAAACCCGAAGACACATCATTTGCAAATCAGCCGAGCTTTTTAACCTTCAAGGATATGCTGGTGTCTCTCTCAACGAAATCATAAATGCTACGGGAATTCAGAAAGGGGGCATCTATAAACATTTCGTCAATAAGGATGAAATTGCGATGGAAGCCTTTGAATATGCCGCCGACACTGTATTCGAGCAATTTGTAGCAGCTGTCAGTTCTCGGCAATCTGCTATGGAAAAACTGATCAGTATGTTTGAACTGTACAGCAATGTGGTTGACTCTCCTCCATTTGTGGGAGGCTGCCCCGTGATGAACGCGGCCATTGAGTACGATGATGGGCATCCATTGCTGCGCGAGAAAACCCAGAATCGCATGCGAGACTTTATATCATTTATCAAGAACATCTTGCATGAGGGCATAACGAATGGGGAATTCAAATCGAGCATCGATCAAGATGGCGCAGCCTCTTTTCTTATGGCCGCGCTTGAAGGCGGGATTATGTTGAGCAAACTGGAAGCTGATAATCGGCATATTCATTACATTAAAGATCATGTATCTGCTTTTTTGAAGACATTGGAAGCCTAAGCCTCTGCATTTAGTTGACAAGAGCGCTGACCCCGGGAAGAACAACATCTTGTCAAAAATTGAAACAGAAGGTTACGATCCATTGCATAACACCAAATCACGTTACCGACTATTGGTCGGAATCAGTATGTTATTGGTCCTTTACGTCATTGTAAAAAACTATATTATCGATCCTGGAGCCAAGGGATTTTTAACTCAAACTTCGCTAGTGACAACTAATACTTAAAGCTAATCCTTTGGAGTAACGGAAAGCGCTAGTTCAACAAAAACAGCGGCGAACAAAAGCTTTATTTTATATACTTTGTTCGCCGGACAACTAACACTATCGTCTTAATCTGCTGACATAGCTACTATCAAGTAGAATTTCTTTCCTAATCTTGTGTACCATCACTTGTGATACGGTTCTGCGCTCACAACTTGCTGGTAAACTTAAATCATCACCAATCCAAAGGGATATTCTCTCCAGCTTCTTTCTGTCTGTTGAAACATGGACGGACTTAATTACAGAGCGAATCAGTACTTTCTTTTCCTGATCGTTCGCTACTTCAAATAATGAGTCGAAGTCTTTGAGTAGATCGACAATCATTTGTGAATTGATCTGACTCCCATAATTCAATCTGGCTAATTTACGTTCGGTCTTTGCTAAGAGTTCATTTGCTTCGGCTAAGTCGCTTTGTGCCTTGGTAAGAAGCCAATTATAATTATCGGAGCTTATCTCTCCGTTCAAATACCTTTCGTCTAACGAATCAATTTGTTTAGCTTTCTTTTCCACCTGTAACTTCAATTCATTATAACGTAGTTCTAATGGTTGCTTGTCCTGTGAAACATCTTCCTCAATCTTATTCAGCACTTCATCGACCAAATCCATGCTGTTTACAGATTCTCTTAAGACATGCAGAACCTCTTGTTCAATCCAATCAGCCCTAATTAAATTTGAAGAACATTCTGACTTACCTTTTTGGTGGTATGCCTGGCCATATAGTATCTCCGGTAATCGTTCGTCCCTCGAATCTTATTCTTGTGCATTACCATGCCTGCTCCACATTTCGGACACCTAACGACTCCAGCCAAAAAGTAATTCCCACTATGCGATTTGATTGCTGTAAATGAATTCTTGTGTATAAGAGTTTAATAAAAACACCCAAAATGTCTTTCATATCAACGGTTTACGTTTGCCTGTTCCCTATGTGTGTACGTCCAGTCGTTCTAAGAGGAAACTAAAAAGGGAGCGAACAAGCCTCCTCGCCTGTTTGCCCCCTTCTCGTTGGTGCTCGTGTTATTGTGTCTTTTCCTTTGCCTTAACGTTCCCAATATTTACGTCTGTATTCCTTTTCCCTCTGTTTGTTTTCTGGCTTCTGACGCCATTTCCGCATGTATTCCCTATCATATTGGCGACGAGCTTCTAATGCTTCAAAGCTGCTATGTTCCATATGCCTAAACCTCCACAATTTCAATTACTCCGTCATCCTCGTCTACAATTTCAATAAGTTCACTGTCGGCATTTACGGAAAACACTCCGTGTTCAGTAAACATCTCCAGCCGCTTTCCTGTCCCCTTATACCGTTTCAGGAACGATTTCACATCATTTTCATACTTTTTAGGTATACGGTTATTCATCTTAGTTCGCCTCCAGTTCTGCCAGCTTTGCCATCTCATAAGCTAAAAGCTGTTCCGTTTCCTATACTCGTTTTTCTGCTCGCTGAACCATTGCCACCGCTTCTTCCTTTGCTTCCTCCAATTCCTTACGCTGACGGGTTAATACTGTTTGGTTGTGCTGTACAGTTCCCCGCAGTGCAGATGCTTCACGCTGTAAATCTTCAATGTAACGAATTGCTTCTTGCTTTTCATAACTGTCTTTCTGATCCCCTAACAATTCAAACCGTTCAGCTTGATCTAATAACTGCCAGATCTCTGCTCCTACCTGTGCATCTGTGCGCCCCGACAGTTTCAACTCTGCCGCCTGCTTCCGCAAGTCCCTTGCCCGTTGCCAATAACCCCGAATCTCGTCCATAATCTTTTCATAAGCTGCTTCCGCCTAGGCAATCGAACGCACCGTTTCCTCTGTCATTTCCTCGACTGCTTTCGTCACTACCTGTTCACCTTTTGCCATGATCTGTCCATCTCCTTATTGTTTTCTGCATGCAAAAAAAGGCTTACTCCGTCTTAAATAAGTGGGAGAAGCCTTCTAAGTGTTTGGTCAAGTTTATATTTTCAAGTGGTTAAGTTTGAGGTACTACTTACTGTTTACAGTTTACGACCTCTGATCTATTTAGTAAACCCTTTTTTAATTTTGCAATGCAGTTCTACTGATCATTCAGTTACATTTTTCCTGACCATTTCCTAATCTCTGCGTTTAATCCTGCTATTAAAGATTCAAGTGATACTAAATTCAATGAATTTACCCATGCAGGAATTTCGTCTGGTGATGGTATTAAAATATCTTTCAGAGTCCTATTAGCTTGCCTTCCATAGTTAAATCTGTACTTGTTTGCTCTTAAACAAGTACAGTAGAAAAGCTTTTGCTGATCTGTCAATGGTTCGAGGGCGCTTAAATAATACAAGTCTCTTCCACTATAGTAGGGTTCTGGTTGCAAAAAACTCTCCATAACTGAACCGCCACCGGCAACAGAGATAGTACCCGCAGGTATTGGTTCCAAACCTTTAATCAGTTTTACTTTCGCAGACACACCATTATTTTTAGCAGTTCTTGATACAAAATTAACTCCATCTGGTACTTGTTCAAGAGCATTTAACTCAAGATTAACCCCATACTTAACATCAAACAATTGACTAACCTTAATCATTGTCTGTCTCCCCCTCTAAGCGACTTCCATTACCGTTTAGCTTAAAGGTCAAATAATTTCTCACCGTTTCTTCAAAATCATTAAGTGTAATCTTGGAGTAATCGGTTTGCATATAAGCTTCTGCACACCATTCATCGTTATGGTCAACATGACGCTTAATACTCATTCCAGGGACATCATCCCTATTACGATAAGCGTTCACCCACAAGTCTCTAATTTCGGGCCAAAGATTATTTAAGTCAACCCTGCCTAAATTTTTCGACTTAATAAATCCATCATTCTTCCAGTAACCAAACCATGTTTTTCTCTGCGATACCTTATGAGGAATATGTGCGGTAAATACCATGATACATGTAACGACACCAACAGGATAAAATAAGTCATCTGGCATAGACATCACTGCATCTAATGTATGATTTTCTAATATTTGCTCACGAACAGGATGCGGAGATATACCACAAGACATGGGTACAATAGCTATACCAACGCCACCCTTATCTAAACAATTCAACATATCACGAACAAACACCAGTTCATGTAAATCCTCATCTTTTTGAGAATACGGAGGATTAATCATGCCAACATTACATTTATGTGCCTTAACCTTCTTTACAACAGAAGGGTCGAAGCAACTACCTTGATACAAATTAGCCTTTCCGTCACCACGCAAAATCATATTACTTGCTGCCAAAGCGTACATATTAGGTTGTTGCTCTACACCTACTAAGCCATTTTCTTTAATAGAGTCCCTCTCATCCTGTGTTACAGCATGTCTCATCATAGCATGCATCGAACTGATTAAAAAGCCACCTGTTCCACAACAAAAGTCTAGAACCTTATCATCTTTTTTCAAGTTCGCTAACAAGGTGAATAACTCTGCAACGTGTCTCGGCGTAAGAACAATACCAAGAGCCTTTTTATCGCCACCAGTATATTTAAGAAATTCCCCATAGAATTGTCCTACTACATCATGATCATGATAAATACTTATAAATGGCCAAACTTGATCATTTATTCTTGTAATTAGCTCATGTAGTACTCCTCTTGGAAAAGCAACAGTCGATTTGCCCAACTCCGGATGAACTGCAATTGTTGAATAAGGCTGCGTCATATCCTTCTTTTTTGAGTTAGGTATATCTGCTTCTTCAATCTCTTCTTTAATGACCTCAAGCCATTTTTTCTGAAGCTTTTGAGGTGTGTACTCTGAAAAGCTTGTAGTAAATGCTCTGTTATTCAAAGCGATCAATGTACCACTGACAAGTAACGGCTTTTCACTCTCTGTCAATTTAGCATGATCTCTCATAAAATTGTGAAGTTCTCTTGAAAAAGCCATTAAATCCTCTCGTCTTTTTTGCTCTACCTCTGGGTCGTAAGAACCATGCTGAATATAGTCCTCCCAAGGCAACAACGATTTAATTTGTGTCCCCTCTCTATTAGTAAGAGGTTTAAATGTTTTCGAACCTTTAGGCCAAATATAAGTGTCAATTTTAACTTGAGTACTGTTATCACCACTAACACCAACAGCGATAACATTATATGATTTAGATAATACTTTCGCGTAATGCAATACTCCATCTACAGCAAAATCCTTGGGTTTATTTAACTTAGGACTCATATGATTTTTAATATCAGCTTTACATTCTATAACAAGAAGGAAATCAGGGGCTTTATTACTTGATATTATAAACTCAGGTGCACCTCGGCCTGTTCCCCCCGATTTACTAGCACCTTTTAGTAATTTTTTCACTTCTTGAATGTCACTTATTTGTTCTTCTACTAGTATATTTTCTTGTTTATAACCAAGAGCATTCAGCGTATCTCTAACTATATTCTCGGTTTTTCTTTCATTAGCCAATTTATTCAGTTCCCTTCGGTTATAATGCTTAACTATATAATATATCATATTGTCGTAAGATATAGTAGAATTACTCTTCATTGTAGTAGCCTGCATAAGTAGTTTCTGTCTAATATAATTTCCTGTTTAATTTTGTGTACCATCACTTATGATAAGGTTCCCCCCGACTAATCCGAAACGCCCGATAAACCTGCTCAAGCAGCACCAACCGCACCAACTGATGCGGAAACGTCATCTTCGAAAACGACAGCAACGCATCCGCCCGCTTCAACACCTGATCAGCCAACCCCAACGACCCGCCAATCACGAACGCCACCTGACTGCGGCCATGCAAAGCCAGCTTGTCCATCTCCGCAGATAGCTTCTCCGACGACCACATTTGCCCGTCGATGGCGAGCGCAATCACATACTGATCCTGCTTGATCTGCGCCAGGATACGCTCGCCTTCCTTGCGCTTTACCTGCTCCATCTCCGCTGTGCTCATCTCTTCCGGCGCCTTTTCATCATTGACCTCGATCACTTGCAGTTTGCAGTAAGCAGACAGACGCTTGCTGTATTCATCGATGCCCTCACGCAAATATTTCTCCTTCAGCTTCCCTACCGTAATAATCGAAATTTGCATGCCCTACATTCCCTTCTCTTTCAAAAGCGCAATCTGCCCAGGCTCTCCACATTCCCGGCAACGCTTGTCTACTCCATCGCCCTCAATCGCCTGTGCCGCATACGTATCCGGCGCCGCCTCAAAATCATTTACGTAATCATCCAACTCCTGCTCCAAATGCTCCATACAAGCAAACCGCACCGGATATTCCGCCAACAGCTCAACTTCTTTTCCTTCTATTTGCAAGCTTTTCATCTTCATGTCCATATCAAATGCCTCTTTTCCGTTCATTAATATCGCTTCCTATTCTACCCCAGAACAGCCACAAAACAAATGAATCAGGCAAAAAGTCATCGCTTGAGTTTGCAATCATACGCCTTTTTATTTTATAGCTTTTATTTTTTTACTTCCGACGGACATGTAAAGCTGTAGAGAGAAAAAAGAAGAAAACGGCGAAAGTCTTTGGGATACCAACCGAAGCGCAATGGAAAAAAAGAAACCTGCCTTTAGCGTCCACCTCTGAGACACTACGTAGCTGCCCGACTTTGGACGCGGGTTTCTTTTTTTACATGGAGCTGGGCAGAACCGCCTCACGGCAGGTAGCCCAAGAACTTGAGCGTTTTCTTCTTTTTTCTCTCCTCCACCGAAAGCCCGTCTAACAAAAAAAGAGAGCGCCGTATCAGCTCGGCGCTCTTAAGAAGGGATCTATTTAAAAATAGATAGAGGGGGGAACTTAGGATACTGCATATATGCAAACGGGACAAAATGCATCCCGGAATTGCCCGTCAACGTTTGATTCCTTCACATACCTGCCCACAAAATGGTCAGTGTTTTTTACTGCTGTGGCGGAGCGGTCAGCTTCACTTTGGCAGTCTTCTGGATACCGTCACGATAGTACGTAACGTCCATCGTATCGCCCGGCTTTTTGTTCATCGTCAAATACTTGCGAAGCTGAGCGCTTGTGGAAATGTTCTTGTCATCCAGCTTGACGATGACGTCGAATTGTCTCAAGCCTGCTTGACCCGCAGGAGAGAATTTGCCTACCTCTGTTTGCACGACGACGCCAGTATTCACATTGTCAGGCAGATTCAAGGTTTCTTTCCATTCGTAGCGCGGCACATTGGCCAAGTCGAGTGGCTGCACACCGAGGTAAGAACGTTGCAGCGTGCCTTTTTCCATCAGTTGGTCCACGATTACTTTGACATCATTGATCGGGAGGGCAAAACCTAACCCTTCGACACCTGCTTTGGAAATTTTCAAGGTGTTAATCCCGATGACCTGACCCTCGATATTTACGAGGGCTCCACCGCTGTTACCAGGGTTGATCGCTGCGTCTGTTTGAATGACATCCAGCTCCCAGTCGTCCTGACCATCTTCGTTAAAGTCCATGGGCATGGAGCGTTCCTTGGAACTGATGATACCTTGTGTAACCGTCCGGGAGAACTGCATGCCCAATGGGTTCCCAATAGCAATGGCCGGCTCGCCCACCTGTAAGGTAGAGGAATCACCAAACTCGGCAACGTCCGTAACCTTGGAGGCGTCGATTTCCAGTACAGCCAGATCGGCGTAACCATCGGCGCCGACCACTTTTGCCGATACTTTTTCACCAGTTGGCAGGGCGACCTCCAGTTTTTGCGCCTTATCGATTACGTGATAGTTCGTAACGATGTAGGCCTTTCCGCCTTTTTTCTGAAAGATGACACCAGAGCCTTGGCCCTGCTCTACATCCATCGAATTCTGCATCCAACTGTTTCTGCGCTGACCGATGTTGATTACACCAACGATTGCATTTTCTACTTGTTTCACCGCATCTACTGTACCCGATCCCACACTAACAGATACTGGCTTGGCAAACAGGTTAGAAGCAGAAGCGGAGGCATTGCTGCTTATCGCATTTTCTGTTCCAGGCTTAACCATATTAATATATCCCGCATTGGAGAGAGTCGGCAGCGTGAGCAGGACGACCATCCCCCCAATTACCGCGGACGTCACCGACGTCACAACCATACGCCCAATGTTAGAACCGCGTTGTTTTTTTCGCTCCACGTGAGTGAAATCATCATAAAAACCCATGATTCATACCTCTCCTTTCTATCTTCTACCATTACTAGCTTTGCAGGTTTTTCATGCTCGTATACACAATGACATGCGCCATAGTTGGTTTGCATGATTGATTTGGTTGATGTCTGTTTCCTTTTGACACCCTTAGTATACGACCCGCTTTCGGCAAAATGGCGTGAGAATTATGGAAAGGTTGTGGAATAGAAAAAAGCTCCCGGAATATTTCTCCGAGAGCACGGATATGATAGATTAAAAGCTTTTTCCTGCCAGACCAAATAGAAAGGATTGATAGACTTGAAAGAAGTCCACCTCATCGCCAAGCTGGCTGACCTTCAGGAAGTAGACTACCACAATACGCTTGTCCTGCATGCCTTGATCGAGTTGCTCGTAGCCAAAGGACTGCTGACACATGACGAGCTGACTGCCAAAGTGAATGAGCTCGATACACAGTTAACGTTCCATATCGATACGTATGCGATGCTCACAGAGCGCCTCGCCAGTCGTCAGGCTGGGATCAAACCGATCTTATAGCTTTATAGCTCTTCCAGCTTGGTAGGTCGATCCGGGTACGTATCGCGCAGATGCACATCGTCACCAACAGACATGCCCCGCTCCTCCAAGATGTTTTTGACCGTCAGTCTGGCCAAATCAATCATGTTGTTTTCCTTACTCAAGTGGGCGAGGTACACGCGTTCTGCCCCGCCTGTTAGACAATCGAGCAAAGCATCGCCCGCCGCTTCATTGGACAAGTGCCCGACATCACTCAAGATACGTCTCTTGATGCTCCAAGGGTACTGAGACATGCGCAACAGCTCGACATCATGATTGGACTCGAACACATACGCATCTGCTCCACGAATCGTCTCTTTAATACGATCACTCACATACCCCAAGTCAGTCGCGACACTGAGCTTTTTCTTGCCATGATAAAAACAGAAGCCCATCGGCTCGGCTGCATCGTGCGAGATTCCGAATGACTCGATGCCCAAATCCTCCAACTCTTTCTTTTCCCCCACAGAAAAGAAGCGTCGCTGATCTTCCTTGATCGTCCCGATTTGCCCATCCAGCTCCGACCACGTCTTTTCATTGGCGTAAATCGGCAATCCATATCGCCGCGCCATGACGCCGACCCCTTTAATATGGTCGACGTGCTCATGGGTGACGAGAATGGCGCTGAGATCCCCTGGATTGACACCAATGGTCTCCAGTGCCGCTTCTGCCTGCTTTCCTGTAATGCCTACATCGATTAATACGGAAATACGGTCTGTTGCCACATAAATGGCGTTGCCCGTACTCCCGCTTGCCAACACACTAAATCTCACCGAACATCCCTCTTCCCGTATCTTTCCCAGGCTGTCTATCTTTTTAGAGCAGCGTAACCATCGGACGCTCCAGAGCTCCTGTAATCGCGTTGACAAAATGCCATTTGCCATCGTGAACCACACGCCATACAGGCACCAGCGTCTGAATATCCGCATCGTAAGAACCGTAATAACCCAAGCTCACATTCTCAATCCGTTCCCCTGGTGAAATGATTTGCTTGTCCACCAGAGAGCGTAGTGCCGCATAACCAGAGATCACCTGTCGTTCCCCCTGCTGCTTGCGAAGGTGGAAAAAGGTCTGCCTGTAGCCAAGTATCGCTCCGTTGTCCAAATACATTTCCAACGGCGCGACGAATACTGGCATTTTATCATAGACCTGCCAATACAAAAGCCGCGCTTGATTCGATTGATACGGATCGGCTACGTATTGATCGGAATAAATTAGCCTTGGACCAATTTGACGCAAGAGCTCCTGAGGATTCAGTTGACCTCGAATCTGCATCGGTGGGTCCAGCTTGGCAGCCAGCGCCATCTTTTCTACCGTCGCCTGAAGCCCCGATATCTCATGCAAGGAAATCGGATTAATTCCGATATACTCCGCATCCAAATTGGACATTTCCGGTGTATCCTGCGGCACTTCTGTATCCAATGTGATATTTTGCTGATTCAAGTACAGCTCTGTATTCCATTTCTCGCTCTGCGCGACTTCCTTGTCATTCCACAGGCTAATGCGCGTCACATACACCTGATACAGGAGAAACAAATCGAGGAGAAGAAAGGCCCAGATCAGAATCGTCTTGGTCCTACTCCAATCCATGCGCCTTCCCTCCTCCCTGTTTGGTGTGCGCAGAAATATACAGGTTCGCCTGATTCGCCAATTCCACTACCCAGATTGGCATCAGGTCCACGTATCCTTCGCCTACTTTGGTATGGTAAGCCAAATAAGCGTTCGTGATTTTTTCTGTGTCCGCCAGCTTTTTGTCGCGGATATATTGATACAGCTCAGGACCAGACATGATCGTCCACTCTTTATTGTCGATATACTTGTCCAAATCCAGCAGCGAACGACTCATCGTCACAACCTGGCCTGCTTCTGAGGTAATTTGGATCGTATCGATTTGCTTGGCTTCCCCATCACTGATCAAAGGATACGCCCCCAAGTACTGGCGGAATGTGATCAAGTCTTTTTCATTGTAGCTCTTCTTGATTCGTTCAAAATGGTACTCATCGAGCCAGCCCAAGTGCTTATTCATGAAGGTAACGGCACTCTGCACTTTTTCTTCATCTGACAGCACCTGATCCCGCTGTTGGTACGCCGGGTCGGTAAACGTGAACGCCTGCTGCTCTGATCTCAATTGAATCGATCTGCTGCCATCTGTAAAAATAACCGTTTTGTCCCGCTCCATGATTTGTCTGACGAGCGATTGATCGATAAAGTAGGACTCGATTAGTCTTTCATTCGTAACAGGTACGTAGCTGTAGCGGAATTGCTGCATGCGCAACTGATTCTTGGGCAAATAGTAAGTGCTCCACATCAGCGCAGGTCCTTCCAAATCTACGAAGCTTCGCTCTGGTTTGACGATTTTCATGATTTGCTCAGGCATTAAATCACCAGAAGCCAAATACGATTCTCGCAAATCCTTTGGGCTGATAGACGTTCGAGAACGCATCATTCGACCTTCCTCAGTCGACAGAAACAACGCGTAGACGACATCCTCGTCCTTCTCGTAGTACACCCACAATCGGTCAATCCCTTTCAATCGGTTGTCAAACTCATCCCGAAAGGTTACCAGCCGACCTACAATTGACAAGGGAACCGTGCTCCGAAAGCGCACTTCCAACCCCATCTTTTCCCGGGCAATATCTTCCCATTTCTCGTTGGAGATGGTGAGCGGAGAAAAATCGAGGAAGATCCATTTCGACATTTCTCGCACGATCAAACTGTAAGGAGCATCGGTTGCGGATGCTTTCGTATGGCGATCTTCCCCATAGTGAAAAACAACGGATTCCGGCGTAACGAGCTGTTCGAGTTGTTTTTCCTGAACTGGCTTTGACTGCGTGTATTCTGCCGGTTCAATAAATTGAAGGTTAGGTTGATTCGACCACAACATCGCTGTCAAAACAAAGCTGGCTAGCACTAGCAGATTGAGTAAGACGGTCTTGGCAGGCTCTAGCATCCGCTTCATCCCGTTTTTCCTCCTTGGGCAAATGGCACCCAGAACGTGACTGTCGTTCCAGCGTTCCATTCGCTCGTAATCTCGATATCTGCACCGTGTGCCTGTACTAATTCGCGGGCAATCGCCAATCCCAGACCTGTTCCACCCTGGCCGCGCGAACGCGCCTTGTCTACGCGGTAGAAACGCTCAAAGATTCGCTTCAAATCGCGGCTGGGAATACCGATTCCTGTGTCGGTGATGGAGATTTGGACCCGCTTTTGCTTGTGGTTCTCTCTTGCCATGAGAACCACAGTGCCCCCTTGAGGCGTATACTTGATCGCATTGGACAAAAGATTATCCAATACTTGATTGATCGCATCCAGATCAATGTAAACCGGCGGAAGCTTGCTCGGCATATCCAGACTGAGCTGGACCTCCTGTTGCTCACTGAACATGGAAAAACGATCAGCAGCATAGTGAAGCAATCGATTGAGGTCCGCTTCCTTGCAATGCAGACGAACCCCTTGCGAATCAAAACGCGATAGCTGCAATAAATCGTTTACCAAGCGAATCATGCGCTCTGTCTCGGACGACGTAACCTTCAAGAAACGTTGGGACAGCTCTGGATCCTCCACTGCGCCATCCAGCAGCGCTTCCACGTAGCTTTTAATAGTCGTCAGTGGTGTCCGCAGCTCATGCGACACATTCGCTACGAATTCGCGGCGCTGCTGCTCCAGTCGCTGCTGCTCCGTCACATCGGCTACGACAGCTATGATCCCGCCCATTTTTTTGCTATCGTGCTGCAAAGGCGTAAACGTCACACGCAGGATTACCTCTTCCTTATTCGGCAACGTCATCTCAATAATAAGCGGTTCTTCCTGCGCATAAAGCGACATCTCATCTTCTGGCGGCAGGCCCAACAAATCATACAAGGTGCGTCTCTTGAGAAGGACGTCAGCCATCGTCACCTGCAACATATCTTCTGCGGCCCGATTAAACAGGATGATCTGTCCATTCCGGTTAGCGGCAATAACACCGTCCGTCATGTTGCTCAAAATTCCCGCGAGCTTCTCACGCTCTTCCTCTTGCTGCAAGATCGCTTCCTGCAAACGCAAGGTCATATGATTAAAGGCCATACCGAGTTGGCCAATTTCATCATCGCTATAGACTCTTACACTACTATTAAAATCCCCATCTGCCACCAATCGTGCCTGACGGGTCATCTCCTTCACTGGCTTGGTGATGGTGCGGGCCAATACGACCCCGAGTACCGCCGTAATGGCCATAGCGATCATCGTACCCGTCCCCAGGATGCCGTTCATTTTCCCAATCGTCGCATAAGTACCTTCCATCGAAGCAATCATGTAGACCGCACCGTATACAATCTGATCGCCCTTAACAGGTAACGCCAATACTTTCACCCGCGCCCCCGTCTTCGGGTCGATCCGCATTGATTCACTACGCGTCCCGAGTAAGGCAACCGTCACTTCAGGCTGCGAGGTCCGCTGTCCAATTGTACTTTTGTCCTCTGTCGTCGCAACCACCGTTCTTGTCTGATCGATGACCTGCACATTGGCTCCATTGATTTTAACTAGGTTATTGATCAGGTTGTCGATGTCCTGGCGGTTTTGTTCGGCGTTGGATTCCTTCCCGTCATGCGGACGCAAATCGCTTTCCAGCAAACTCGCTAACAAACTAGCTTGTCCATTCAAAGCCTCGGAAAAGTTGTTGATGTAGTAGCTCTCGACTTCCCGGGCAAAGTAGGCGCTAATAAATTGCATCGCAAGCAAAATCAACAGCATGTAAATGATGACCATTTTCCACTGAACGGTTTTGAACAGCCGCCTCATCCAGGCTGGCCTCCCATGCCGGGATTGCGTAATGTATAGCCCAAACCACGCCGCGTAATAATGTACCTCGGCTGGCTTGGATCATCCTCGATTTTTTCCCGCAAACGACGAATGGTCACATCTACCGTCCGCACATCTCCAAAATAGTCAAATCCCCAGACCGATTGCAAGAGATGCTCTCGCGTCAGTACTTGTCCCTGATGGCGAGCGAGGTACACCAGCAGCTCAAACTCACGGTGCGTCAGCTCTAATGCTTCTCCCACCTTTTCGACGGTATACGAGTTCAAATCAATTTCCAGCTCATGTACGCGCAGTACATGCTGGCTATCCTTCTCTTCCACTTTCGAGCGGTTACGGCGCAAATGGGCCTTTACACGAGCTACCAGCTCACGCGTACTAAATGGCTTCGTCACGTAATCGTCTGCGCCCAATTCCAGCCCGAGTACCTTATCCAATTCAGAGTCTTTGGCAGTCAGCATGATGATCGGCACATCATACGTTTGGCGAACGGTTCGGCATACGTCCATTCCGTCTCTGCCTGGGAGCATAACATCCAGTAAAATCAAATCCGGTCGTTCATCCTTGACCACGACAAGTGCCTCATCACCATCGTAGGCGCATACGACCTGATATCCTTCTTTTTCAAACGTGAATTTCAAAATATCTGCAATCGGTTTTTCATCATCAACTACGAGGAGTTTTGCCATCCTGCGCCCTCCTTTTTCTGTAAGTACGTGTTCAACAGTCTTCTGTTTCCTCTTAAACTACTTCTTCAAGGATTCCACTTCGACCGCCACTATTCCTCTACAATACACCATGTACGCCATGTAAAGAAGGACTTGGCATTCAATCCCTGCCAGCAAAAAAAGGGCCCCTCCTAAGAGTTGCCCTTTCTTATCCAGAAATTACTAGTCTATTTTAAGTAACGAATCGGGTTTTGATTTCGTCCATTTTGTAGAACCTCAAAATGCAGGTGGACGCCGGTTGACTGCCCAGTAGAACCCTTTACGCCGATTTTCTTTCCTTGGCTAACAACATCGCCGGCTTTCACATTAATGATACTCATGTGACCGTACAATGTCTTCATTCCATTGCCGTGGTCGATGATAACCGATTTTCCGTAGTCACCATTCCAACCAGCGAATGTGACACGTCCATTGTCTGCCGCCATGACAGAACCAGCACCGGCAATATCAATTCCTTTGTGCATGCTGCCCCAGCGTTTGCCGAAGCCACTGCTAATATACCCGCTAGCAGGCCAGCTCAAACGACCTGTACCGCGCGATGGGATAACTTTTGTACCGCGCTCCATAATTTGGGTTACAGGCTGCACAGTTACATCTTGTTTGATGACTTTGCGATTAACGACTTGTCCATTTTCTTTTACAATTTCGTACTTCACTGTTTTACTGCCGTTTTTACCTTCTTGTACGACCTTCGTTTCGCCTTTAGGAACCTTGTCATTATTTTTAATTTGGGTATTAAAAGCAATAACCTCTTGCTGATCTACTTCTTCTTTGACTTGTACAGTAACCAGTGGACGCACTGCGGTTACATTGATTTCTTGGCCCAATTGAAGGACGGTATTTTCCGTAACACCTGGGTTGTTTGCATAAATATCTTTTGAGGTAATGCCGTATTTCTTCGCGATACAACCGATGCAATCGCCTTCCACGACCGTGTGCTTCATATCCTTGAAGGTGCCTTTTACCAGCAACTCCTCGAGTTTATCGGCAGACAAAATTTGAGATGCATCGACTGTTTCGGTTTGCATCTCTACGTTTTCTTTAAATGCGACTTCTTTTACCGGATTTGGTTTGACTGGGACCGTGGATGCTGCTGCTACAACAGCCTTTTTCCCTGTCGTTGCGGGAACTCCGGAATATTTTTGCTTCACTTCAGCCAGTACTTGATCAGCCGATTGCTGGTCTGGCAGGTAACCTACCACTTTGCCGTCAATCATTAGCTTAACGCCCTGAACCTTGATATCCGCTACGGATGCCAGAGCTTGTACAGCGGCATCGTTATTGAACGATGCCTTGAATTCACGCTCTTCTTCGAATGTGATATAGTCAGCCATTTGCAAGTTGAGGCCTGTTTTTGCCTTTTCCTCTTCCAGCTTTGCTGCTGTCCAGTTATGTATCACATTTGGATCATTTACCACGCCAATCTCTTTGCCGTTCACACTGACATGGTAGACAGAATTGACATTGCTTGTGTAGTAGTATTGTGCAGATGCCCCAGCAGCAATCGTCAAAACTAGACCTGCCGCAATTGAAAGCGATTGTTTTTTATGCGACTGGATATAAGAGCTTGTACGTTTCATTGTACGTTTCGCCAGATCACTGCAATCCCGAACGATTCGTGATGACCGTTCCTGCAGCTTGGCCTTCCATTCTGACCAATGCATAACTTGTCCCTCCTGAAAACAGATACAACTTGCTCGTTCCATTTCCTGAAAATTTTTAATTTATTGACTAGGTCGTAAATCCCATAATTTAGTTTCCATTTATCTGCCAAATTGCCTAAAGAAACCAACTATGTCGACTTTACCATAAGATTAACGACAACATCAAGTGTAAATTGCTGTCGAATAAAAAAATAGACACAGAGTCACTATATGTACAAACAATTGGTAGCATTTATCATATCTGGAGGCTGATAGACGTGAAGGAACGTAACATTCTTGCTGGATTTCACACCGAAGATGATGCCCAAAAGGCAGAAAAAGCGCTTCGACAAGCTGGTTTTTCCATCATTCAGATCGACAGAATCGGACAATTCCCTGGTGACGGGAATGAACAAATCCTGAATCCCATAACCGGAGATTTTCCCAGCTTGGGCAACCTTACACTGGCAGGTGACTTCCCAAGCGGCAGGGATGCAAGCGTCATGGCCGCAGTAGATCCAGACGCCAGCGGCATGGCCGACCGGGGTGATGACAATATGAATCGCAGTGTCTTGTTAACGGCAGTCGTACCAGAGGAACAAGGTGATCTTGCGACAGAGATCATCCGATCGTATGGGGGCATGATCTAAAATAAATATAGCCATCTTCCTAAATATCTAGGAAAGATGGCTTATTTCGTTATGAGCATCTGTGACTCACACCTCTTGCATCGAGGTAACGTCTTTTAACGCAAGTCTGCGTATTTTCGTTTTCTCGGCGTCATTTGGTTGTTTGTATGTGGTGATAAAGCATAAGTATCCATTGTTGAAATGTGTCATGGTTCCCTTGATGACGACGCCATTGATCATTTTTACCTGTACATTTTTGCCCAGCAGCTTCATGGCCTTTTGGTCAAATCCAAAACCCATCATCACCATCACCTCTCCATTTCTCCCTATGTCTAACCATATGCCCAGAGGGTGTCGTTTCGTGTCTGTCCCTTGCAAAAAAAGAAAAGCTGCCGAATACTCGACAGCTTTCTTCTATTATATAGTCGATAGCTTATCCGTAAATGCCACGGACAACGACAGTTTGTTCACGATCTGGTCCTACGGAGAAGATCGACATTGGAATACCAGTCAGTTGCGTGATGCGCTCAATGTAGTGACGAGCGTTTTCTGGCAAGTCGTTCAGATTGCGAACGCCTGTAATATCCTCTGTCCAACCTGGCAGTTCCTCATAAACTGGCTCGCATTTCGCCAGCAGGTTGAGGTTCGCCGGGAACGACTCGATGATTTCTCCATTGTATTTGTACGCTGTGCAAATACGCAGTGTCTCAATGCCAGACAAGGTATCCAGCTTGGTGATCGCCAAACCAGTGATACCGCTGACGCGACGAGCATGACGAACAACTACACTATCAAACCAGCCTACGCGGCGTGGACGACCTGTTGTTGTACCATATTCGAAGCCAACCTCACGAATATGATCGCCAGTAGCATCATTCAGCTCAGTCAGGAAAGGACCGTCACCTACACGCGTCGTGTAAGCTTTTGCCACCCCGATTACTTGGTGAATCTTGGTTGGTCCTACACCAGAACCAATAGTCACACCACCCGCGATTGGGTTGGAGGACGTTACGTAAGGATACGTACCTTGGTCAATATCGAGCAATACACCTTGTGCGCCTTCAAACAATACGCGGTTGCCGTTATCAATGGAGTCATTGAGGACAACAGATGTATCAGCTACGTAAGGACGAATGATTTCTGCCAGAGCCAAGTACTCATCCAGAATTTCTTGAAGCTCAAAGCCAGTTGTGTTGTACAGCTTCTCCAGCAGCAAGTTCTTCTCTGCCAGGTTGCGCTCGAGCTTGCGAGCAAACTCATCGCGATCCAACAAATCAGCGATACGAATACCGATACGTGCTGCTTTATCCATGTATGCAGGTCCGATACCTTTACGGGTCGTACCGATTTTGTTAGCACCGCGGCTATCTTCCTCTACGCCATCCAGCTTGATGTGGTACGGCAGAATCACATGTGCGCGATCACTGATTTTCAAATTGCTTGTAGAAAAACCGAAGCTGTGAATGTACTCCAGTTCTTTTACCAATGCTTTCGGATCGATTACCATACCGTTTCCGATTACGCAGGTCTTGTCACTATAAAAAATTCCGGATGGAATCAAATGCAGCTTATACTTGTTACCATCAAAAATAATGGTATGGCCTGCGTTGTTACCGCCTTGATAACGAGCCACTACCTCTGCACTTTCAGCTAGATAGTCTGTAATTTTACCTTTACCTTCATCGCCCCACTGGGTTCCGACGACAACGACTGTTGACATCGAAAAACACCTCCTGATATTATCATGTCTTTTCGGGCCTGAAACAATCTAAGTTTACTAAACGAGACTCCCCATGTCAACGCTAAATACGAACATTCATATTGTTAGTTCTTAATATGTTCGGCAATTCAATATAGAAAAAAAAGCCGGAATATCTCCGGCTTTTCTTCCATTCCAACTATTAACCTGCTTGATTTCGAAAGCGATGATCCAAGTTAACGAATTTGTTGAATTCTTTCAGGAACGCCAATTCCACCGTTCCGGTTGGGCCGTTACGCTGCTTGGCGATAATGACTTCGATGACATTCTTGTTCTCTGTTTCCTTGTCATAGTAGTCATCACGGTACAAGAAGGCAACGATATCGGCGTCCTGCTCAATCGAACCCGATTCACGGATATCAGACATCATCGGTCGCTTGTCCTGCCGTTGCTCTACACCACGGCTCAACTGCGACAGGGCGATAACCGGCACGTTCAGCTCACGCGCGATCCCTTTTAGCGTACGAGAGATCTCAGATACTTCCTGCTGACGGTTATCTCCTTTGCCTCGTCCATGAATCAGTTGAAGGTAATCGATCAGGATCAAGCCCAAGCCCTTCTCTGTCTGAAGGCGACGGCATTTCGCCCGGATGTCCTGTACAGTAACCCCCGGTGAATCATCGATGTAAATCGGCGCTTTCGCCAGCGTACCGATTGCCATCGTCAACTTTTGCCAATCGTCTTCCTCCAATGTACCGGAACGCATCCGGGACGCATCCAGATTGCCCTCCGCACAAATCATACGCTGAACCAGCTGAGAAGCACCCATCTCCAAGGAGAAGATGGCTACGGTCTCTCCTGCACGGGCTGCTACGTTTTGCGCGAGATTCAAGGCAAAGGCCGTCTTCCCTACAGAAGGACGGGCTGCCAAGATAATCAGGTCACTGCGCTGCAATCCTGCTGTCATCTTGTCCAAATCCGTATATCCCGTAGAAATCCCCGTAATATCACCGCGTCGCTGACTCAAAAACTCAATCCGCTCATACGTTTCCAGAAGGGCATCACGAATCGGTGTAAAACCGCCACTGTTGCGATTTTGACCGATCTCCATGATGTACTTCTCCGCATCCGCGATGATCTGCGTGACATCATCCTCACGGGAGTATCCGTCATTGGCAATCTTCGTAGCTGTATGAATCAATCGCCGAAGCAGCGATTTTTCTTCTACGATTTTTGCGTAGTATTCGATGTTGGCTGCCGTTGGAACAGAGCTGGCGATTTCCGTGAGATACGTAACCCCACCGACTTCATCCAGCAGCTTGTGATCCTGTAAATCCGCTGTAACAGTAACCAGATCGACAGGTTCGCCTTTTTCATACAGGTCCACCATCGTTTGAAAGATGCGCTGATGCGCTGTCTTGTAAAAATCCTCCGGACGGAGAATTTCAATGGCCGTGATTAAAGCTTCCTTAGACAAGAACACGGCACCCAGTACCGATTGTTCCGCTTCCTTGTTCTGTGGCGGCACACGATCCAAAAACAGGTCGCTCACGTCACACCCCCCACAATTGAGACATTATTCTTCCACAACGTGTACTTTCAGAGTCACGGTAACTTCGTTGTGCAGTTTTACTTTGATTTGCGTCACGCCCAAAGCACGGATTGCATCCATTTCGAGCTTACGCTTGTCTACTTTGATTTTAAACTGATCTTCCAGCGCTTGCGCTACTTGTTTGCTGGAAATTGCACCGAACAAGCGTCCGCCTTCGCCTGCTTTTCCTGTTACTTTCACTGTCAGCTCTTCCAGCTTTTTGCCGAGCTCCTGAGCATCCAGCTTTTCTTGCTCCTTGCGCTTATCTTCGCTGCGCTTTTGAGCGTCGAGCGTTTTCACGTTGCTATCTGTCGCTTCTTTTACCAGCTTCTTTGGCAACAAGAAGTTGCGTACATAGCCCTCTGACAAATCCTTAACTTCGCCTTTTTTCCCTTGGCCTTTTACATCTTGAAGAAAAATGACTTTCATCATCGTTTCCCCCTTTATATTTTGGCCTATACGACCGAGTCAATCGCTTCTTTCAAACGACGTGTTGCTTCTTTAATTGATATGCCTTGAATTTGTGTTGCAGCACCAGTGAGGTGACCGCCTCCACCCAGCAGTTCCATGATCGACTGAACATTGATGTCGCCCAGAGAACGGCCACTGATCAAGATCGTATCATCGGATCGCTCTGCAACAACAAACGACGCCTGGATACCTGACAAAGTGAGTAGCTGCTCAGCAGCTTGCGCCACCTGTACCTGCGTGTAATCCTCGGACGGGTCGCCTATGGCAATCGCCATGTTGTCGCGGTACGTTTCCGTGTTCATGATAATTTTTGCTCGCTTCACATACTGTCCCAGATCTTCCTTCAACAGACGCTGGACGGCCGCGGTATCGGCCCCGTTACGACGAAGGAAAGACGCCGCTTCAAAGGTCCGTGAACCTGTACGGAAGGCAAAGCTTTTGGTATCCACCACAATTCCGGCTAACAGTGCCGTTGCAATCAAATTGTCGATATTCAATCGCTCGCTCTGATATTGCAAGAGCTCCGTAACAAGCTCGGCAGTCGAAGAAGCATACGGTTCCAGATACAAGAGTACTGGCTCAATAAACTCCTCCGAACGTCGATGGTGGTCGATCACTACAATTCGGCTCGTTTCCGTCAACAGCTTCGGCTCAATCACCAGCGATGGTCGATGCGTATCGACGACTACCAGCAATGTGCGACCGGAAATGAGTCGGATCGCCTGTTCTGGCGTGATAAAAGTCTCAGCCAACTCTTCATTGGCATAAATCTCCTTCATCAGACGCTCGACAGAATGATTGCCTTCGTCCATGACAATATAAGCCGTTTTGTTGTGCAGCTGCACAGCCTTCAATACACCAAGTGATGCCCCAATCGAATCCATGTCAGGCTGTTTATGCCCCATGACGATGACGTGCTCCGCCTCATGAATGAGATCACGCAAAGCATGTGCAATAACACGAGCCCGGACACGTGTCCGCTTTTCTACCGCATTCGATTTCCCACCGTAGAAAGTGAGCTTGTTGCCAATCTTGACAGCGCACTGATCGCCACCGCGTCCCAATGCGATATCCAAGCTTGATTGCGCCATTTGTCCCAGCTCAATGTAAGTGGTAGCGGCCGCTCCAACTCCGATACTGAGCGTAATCGGAATTTTATTGTCCGCTGTCATCTCCCGTACCACATCGAGAATGTCAAATCGCGTCTCTTCCAATTTATCAAGTGCTTCCCGTTCCATCAGAGCCAAAAACTTGTCGGCCGTGATTCGGCGAAGATATATGCCATGTTTGTTGGCCCACTCTGTAATCACACCAGCCACGCTTGTAGAGAGCAGCGTACGGCTCTGATCATCCATGACTTGTCCGACCTCGTCCAAATTGTCGAGGTGAATGATGGCAAGTGCAGCCTTTTCTCGATGGTAACGAGTCGTCAATTCTTTGAAGTCCGTAATGTCCTTGAAATACAAAAGGCGCTCATCGGATCGCACAATGACCTCGTATACCCGCTCGTTATAAGTAAACTCCAGCCGTTTTTGCTCCGGCTTCCAAACCAGTTGGGGGAATACCTCTTGGAGGCTTTTCCCGATCATGGATTCATCCCCGGACATATGCGTCATATACGGGTTTACCCACTCAATTGCCTTTTCCTCGTTGTATAAAAGAATTCCGATCGGCAGTTCCTGGATAACGCCTTCTCCCGCCTTCTTCACACGATGGGTTACCGTCGCCAAATACAGGCGCAAGTCTCGTTGGAACCCCTTTTCTGCTTGAAGAGCGTAAAGAACCAAGCCAATCAAGCAAATTATGCCGATCGCCCCGTACATCCAATGAAACAAGGTCAAAATCCCCAACAACAGCAAGCTAAAGCTGAGTGCCAGGACCATGTGCATCCCGTACCAACGCTTTAACAGGAACTTGGGCATTTCCTCAGCCCCTCTTCACTCTTGTTTCCAGTTTTTCACGCAAACGAATTCCTAGGTCAAATATCCCTACTAGACTAAGTATAGTACTTAGGGGTGGAAAAATAAATAGACAGACAATAAGCACAGGAGTCAGTCTCTTCCAGCCGTATAAATAGGCTGCAAACAGACAAAAACTCAAGCCCTGCAAAACAAAAATCGCATCCAGCATGACTTTCAGGTTCATCAAGGCGATTTCCCAAAACGTTCCCTGCATGCTTTCGGCAAACAACAAAAGACTAATCATCGCAATGAAGTAGTAATAAAGCAATGATCGTGGGAAGCTCCATTCCCGAATGGGCTTCAATGCTGGAATCGGTCTGTGCAGACGCCTTCCAATCAGACTCGCCAACCCATGAATAATGGCGCTCGATAAAAAGCTGAACATGACAAGACTCGTAGGCAAGACGATTTTGCCCAGTTCAAGAAGCTGATCAAACTGCTCTTTTGGCACCATTGCTGGACGTAGCTTAGCAACTTCTTGCGTGATGGCATTAAAATCAACGTTCATCCCGAATGCCATAAATGCCATCATAGAAACGACACTTAAAAAGGCAACGCCTGCCCCTGCCACAATCGCCGAAAGAGCTGTTCCTTTTCTCGCATAAAAAATCCCCATGACTGAACCCCAAACTGCACTTGAAAAAGCAAGTGTAGCCGCAAACGGACCCGTAATGATCCAGCCCAGAAACGTAAAGGCAAGGGAAATCCATACCATGTTACGTACTGTTCGATTTACTGCCAAAAGGATAAAAGGCAGAGGTATCAGGAAACTGACGAGTCCTCCCAGTATGGTATATGTACCGAGAAACAGCAGCACCAGTGCGATACCCAGCATAAGGGCATTTTCAGCCAAGTGTTTCGTTTTGGACGGCATGTCAGCACCTCATTATTCATGTCTCATGTACACTTTCCATAGAAAACTATGGAAAAAAGAGGGCCACGCAATTGTGCCCCCCTTTTTATAGCTTTTGCAACTTATTCAGCAGTGTAAGGCAACAGTGCTACTTGACGGGATCGCTTGATTGCGATTGTCAGTGCACGTTGATACTTCGCAGAAGTACCAGTTACACGACGTGGCAAGATTTTGCCGCGCTCGCTGATGAACTTTTTCAGCAAGTCAACATCTTTATAATCGATGTGCTTGATTTTGTTCACTTTAAAGAAGCATACTTTACGACGCTTATTAGGACGTCCTTTGCGTGCCATGATAGTCCCTCCTTCGTAGGAATGTGAAAGTTATACGATCTTAGAACGGCAAGTCATCATCTGAAATGTTGATCGGCTTGCCTGCACTCGCGAAGGGATCACCAAACGGATCGTAGTCATTGTTTCTTTGACCGGATGGTTTGTTACCGCCACCCATGCCAGGGCCTGGATCGTATCCTGAATTATCTCCGCCAGCTTCATTGCCTCGACCGCCCAAAAATTGAACGTTCTCCGCAACAACTTCCGTCACATATACTCTTTTACCTTCTTTATTATCGTAGGAGCGTGTTTGCATACGTCCTTCAATAGCTGCTTGTCTACCTTTACGCAAGTAGCTTGCGCACAGATCGGCAAGTTTTTGCCAAGCGACAATATTAATGAAATCCGTTTCTCTCTCACCCGCTTGATTGGTGCGGGGACGATTCACGGCCACAGTAAAAGTAGCAACGGCAACGCCATTTGGCGTGTAGCGAAGTTCTGGATCTTTCGTCAGGTTGCCGATGAGAATGACTTTATTCATCTTGGTTCCCCCTCTGAACGCGACAATGATTACTTCTCATCACGAACAAACATAAAGCGGATTACGTCGTCATTGATTTTCATCAGACGCTCAGCTTCCGCAACAGCATCGGAGTTCGCTTTGAAGTTCATCAAAACGTAGTAACCTTCACGGAACTTGTTGATTTCGTACGCAAGACGACGTTTACCCATTTCTTGAAGCTTGGAGATTTCTCCACCATAGTTAGTTACAACTTCGCTGTAACGAGCTACATTGGATTTTACTTTCTCTTCTTCAAGGTCTGGACGCAATACATACATTACTTCGTATTGACGCATACCTTTTCACCTCCTTATGGACTTTGCGGCCCTAAACGGGCAAGGAGCGAGTGCTAAAAACGAAACGCACAATACATGCACTCCATAAATACTCGCATTATCGTATTATAGCAAAACGCCTATGCCGAATCAAGAATTTCGTACTAAACGTTGAAGCGGAAATGCATAACATCTCCATCTGCCACTACGTACTCTTTCCCTTCAAGACGGTACTTCCCGCGATCTCTGGCTGCTGCCACAGAACCAGCATCTACCAGATCATCATACGCAATCACTTCCGCTCGAATGAAGCCGCGCTCAAAATCAGTATGAATCACGCCTGCCGCTCCTGGAGCCTTTGTACCCTGACGGATGGTCCAAGCGCGTACTTCTTGTACACCGGCTGTGAAGTACGTTACCAATCCCAGCAGCTTGTAAGCAGCACGAATCAATCGGTCGAGACCAGACTCTGAAAGTCCCAATTCTTCCAAAAACATTTCTTTGTCTTCGCCCTCGAGCTCAGCAATTTCTGCTTCTACTTTCGCGCTGATAACAACCACTTCTGCGCCTTCACTCGCTGCATGCTGGCGAACTGTTTGCACATGCGGGTTGCTGTCTGCATCGTTAATGCCATCTTCCGCTACGTTGCACACATACAGCATTGGCTTGATTGTCAGCAGATGCAAATCGCGAATCCATTTGCGCTCTTCGTCATCGAGTTCTACACTGCGAGCAGATTGCCCCTCTTCAAATGCTGCTTTCAATTTCTCCAGCACGTCCAGCTCTTGTTTGGATTCCTTATCGCCGGACTTCACTTTGCGTGCAATGCGGTCAATACGACGATCAACAGAGTCCAGGTCAGCAAAAATCAGCTCCAGGTTGATTGTCTCGATATCGCTCAAAGGATCGACACGACCTGCTACGTGAGTAATGTTCTCATCTTCAAAGCAACGGACAACATGGGCAATCGCGTCCACTTCACGGATGTGTCCAAGGAATTGGTTGCCAAGTCCTTCGCCTCTGCTCGCGCCTTTTACCAAGCCTGCAATGTCTACGAATTCAAACGCAGTTGGAACTACCTTGTTTGGTACAACGATCTGTGTCAGCTTTTCCAGACGCGGATCTGGTACCTCTACGATCCCTACGTTCGGGTCAATCGTACAGAACGGGTAGTTAGCCGATTCAGCGCCCGCTTGTGTAATAGCATTAAACAATGTCGATTTTCCTACGTTAGGAA
This sequence comes from Brevibacillus sp. AF8, assembly GCF_021270385.1. Lineage (NCBI taxonomy): Bacteria > Bacillati > Bacillota > Bacilli > Caryophanales > Paenibacillaceae > Brevibacillus > Brevibacillus sp. AF8. The sequence continues at coordinate 195,746 of NZ_JAGQDN010000007.1, forward strand.
GACCTACAATCCCGCATGATGCACCCATCTATATACACTCCCTCATCATCATCCTGACATCCTTTTAAGTATATAGATTTGGTTTTCAGATTACAATTGTCTCCTTGTGGAAGCTTTTTTACTTGTCTCTTCCTGTGCTCATCATAGCTCCAGGTGGTGGGACAAAAAAAGAAATGCTAGACTAGACAAACAGAATCTGTTTGCTACGGTAAAATAAATGGTGCGAGGTGACTACAAAAATGAAGCTCTTACTCCTTGGTGCCACTGGTCGCGTAGGAAGCCATATCCTCGACTATGCATTAAAAGATGGGCATGAAATAACCATTCTCGTTCGCTCGGCAGACAAGCTCCCTTATCTAGCTGCTGAAAATCTTCGTGTCTTGACCGGAAATGTTCTCGATCAAAAGGATGTTGCATCAGCCATGCGTGGTGTTGACGCGGTCATTAGCGCGCTCGGGACAGATAAAGCGACGACGTTATCTGAAGGAACTCCCTATATTATTGAAGCAATGAAACGTGAAGGCGTGTCACGCATTATTACAGTGGGCACCGCCGGCATCTTGCAAAGCAGAGTTTCTCCTGACCTGCTCCGCTATCAATCCAGTGAGTCCAGACAAAAATTGACGCGTGCTGCCGAGGAACATCACAAGGCATTCTCGCTCTTGGAACAGTCTGAGCTCGATTGGACCATTGTTTGCCCGACTTATTTGCCAGATGGCGAGTATACAGGCACTTACCGGGTCGAAGCTCACCAGCTGCCTGTAGATGGGATGCAAATTTCCGTGCCGGATACGGCGGAGTTTACGTATCAGCAGCTTTCTACTTCCGAGTACGTGCGAGCGAGAGTCGGCATTGCCTACTGATACATACAAAAAACAGGCTCCTATCCGTAATGGAAGGGAGCCTGTTTTGCTTCTATTGCTTCTTTACTTCTCGTTTACCAGCTTTTCCAGCTCATTCAATGTCTCTTCAAAGATTTCCATCGCTTGCTCGATTGGCTGGGACGTGGACATGTCCACCCCTGCTGCTTTCAGCACCTCGATAGGCGGAGCAGAGTTACCCGCTTCGAGGAAGTTTTTGCGAACTCGATCCACTGCTGGCTGACCTTCATCCATGATTTGCTTCGCTAATGCTTGTGCAGCGGCAAAGCTCGTCGAGTATTGATAGACGTAGTATTTATAGTTGTAGAAATGGCTCACACGCGCCCATTCCATACCGATTTCTTCATCGGAAACCATGTCTTTTCCGTAGTACTTTTTGTTGATGTCGAGGTAGATCTTCTTGATCGCTTCCGCATTCAAAGATTCCCCGGCTTGTTCCTTCTCGTGAATCGCTCTCTCAAACTCCGCAAACTGCGTCTGACGGAACAGCGTAGAACGGAAGTTTTCCAGATAGTGATTCAAGAGATACATCTTCTCTTCCTTCGTCTTCGCCTTCGCGTACATGCTCTTGAACAGCAGAGTTTCATTCATGGTCGAAGCCACTTCTGCCGTAAAGATTGGGTAGTTGGACGAAATGTACGGCTGGTTTTTGTTCGTGTAATAGGACTGCATCGCATGTCCCATCTCATGGGCGATCGTATACACATCGTCGAGCGTACCTTGGTGGTTCAACAGTACGTATGGATGTGTGTCATAAGCACCCCATTGGTAAGCACCCGTGCGCTTGTCATCAGTGGAATAGACATCTACCCAGCCTTCATCGAGACCTTCAGACATTGCCTTGACATAGTCGTCACCCATTACCTGCAAACCATCAACGACAATTTTCTTTCCTTCGTCGAAGGAAATATATTTGTCATCAGATGGAACGATCGGCACGTAAATGTCGTACATGTGCAATTCCTTTACGCCAAGCATTTTCTTTTTCAAGGAAATGTAGCGATGCAGCAATGGCAGATTGTCATTTACCGTGTCAATCAGCTCATCATACACCTTCGTGGGTACGTTGTTCGGTGTCAGGCTTGCCTCCAGCGCAGAATCGTAATTGCGTACCGCTGCGTAAAAATTATCTCCTTTTACTTTGGCAGCCAATGTTGATGCAAACGAGTCTTGGAAATCGATCAGAGCCCCATAATACGCTTTGAACGCTTCTCTGCGCACATTTTGATCCTTGCTTTCCATATAGGAAATGAAATTGGCACGAGTCAACTGAACTTCCTTGCCTGTCTCATCTTTGATTTTAGGGAACCTCACGTCTTTGGACAGCATGCTGTAAATATTAGTAGGCGCACCGCCCAATGGCGACGATTTCGCCAAGAGCTGCTCCATATCCGCAGAGAGTGAGTACGGCTTCGTTCTCAGCATGTCTTCGATAAACAGCTTGTAAGGCTCAAGCTCCTTTTCGGACAGTAAGCTCTTTATTTTGTCATCGGGAATCGCAACGATTTCAGGCTGTACCCATGAAGTTTTTTCTGTGACAAGCGTGTACATTTTCTCAGCGCGGTCTCCCAGCTTTTGCAGATCAGGATTCGCGGAGTTTACATCGAGAGACATGTTTGCATACACGTATGCTTTGTCATTTAAGCGCATCAATTCAACATAGTCATCGAATGCCGCTTGCATGGCAGCAGAAGATGTACCCAGCTTGCCTTGGTGCTTTGTGAAAGCGTTTGCTAAAGATTCAACCTTAGCAACATCCTTTTCCCATTCCTTAACAGTCGGATAAATATGATCCAGCTTCCACTTGTACGCATCTGGGATCTCAGTGCGAGTTTGATAAGAAGGCTTCTCAGCAGCAAGAGCTACCGCCTGCGTGCTGTAAGGAATGAATGGTACGGATACTGTCGACAATGCAATGGCCAAAGCCGTAACTGATGCAAATACTTGCTTCTTCAAATCTCAATCGCCCCTTTTCTTCTATCTATTTTTGCCAAATTATAAGTGTGTAATTATATTTTCACCTGCCAAATTCCTTCTTACTAATAAAAATTTTTCAAATATTCAATAACAACCGTCAATTTATCCAGAGAAAATTCACTTTTGTGGATAAGTCTGTGGATAAATATTTACTAACAACTTTTTGTCCCCCTCAACATTTGCAGACACTCCTTTTTTCCGCAAAAAGTTGTCCACATTTTCTGTGGATATGCTGTGAATAACTTATTTTCCTTGGAACTGGGGCATCCGCCTATACCTCGTTGTGGGTTCCTACATAGCATGAGTATTGAAACTACGGTAGGAGGTGTTAGCAAGTGGGTATCTTTAACGGCTTCGACGATTTCGCGCTGATCTTGGTTCTGTTCATCCTTCTCGTTATCGTAGGTTGCGACTGCGACTAACCTACTCCGCTGCCATCCAGCCTATCTGAAGGTAAGCTTGCATCCTCAGCAGCCTTACCTTCTCCAATTCCACATAGATCATAGCCAAGGCAATGCAGCCTAGGGATAATGATCAGTCAAAACCTACGTACTATCACCGGGAGATACATTTGATCGTACAAAAGGAAAAAGGATGCAGCCAATAGAGGCGCATCCTTTTTTTTATCCACATGCTTGAACCAGGACTATTTCGACCCGGTCTGAAAAGTTATCCACTGCGCTTGATTTACATTACCTGCTGTGTCCTTTACCAAACCGGCGATAAGACTTACCTGATATCTCGTATGTGGCTGCCATTTTCCTTTTGGCTTCACAGACAACATCCGCTTGCTTTTGTTCCACGTAATGGTATGCGGAACAATAATCCCTTTTTCATCTGTCACACGAACTAATGGCCCGGCCGTTTTGCTGGATAGGACTCCACCACTAACCAAAGCAATCTCTTCTGCAAACTGGAGTGTCACTTTATCCTGAAGCGATACATTTTTAGCCCCGTGTCCGGGCAACATGACTGCTTGCGGAGCGATATTATCCACAGGTTTTCTCGTTTGAAACGTGCTGGCCAGCTCTGGATTCAAATTGCCTCGCTGATCCTTCAACTTTTTGGCCAGAAGGCTTACTCGATAAGACGCCCCTGCTTCCAGATTGCCTACCGGATCAATCATCATGCTTCGATCTGTTTTGTTCCATTTCGCCGTAAAACGAACCTTCTTTTTTTTCGCATCCGTGAGCGAAATGATCGAGAGACCAGACTTGTCGGTGAGCTCTTGCCCATTTTTTAACGAAACCGGTCCCGAAAACGTCAGTGTAATGATTTGATCCGGGTTAATTTCCGCCGATTTGTCAGCCGGGGATATTTTCACTCCCCATTCGTTTGCCGACTTTGCCCACACTCCCTGTGATGGAACCAGGAAAAGCGCCAGCACTACTACCCATTGCAACCACCGAACACTCATCTTTTTCATCGAACCCCTCCCGTCTAAAACGATGAAACCGCTCCCTGAAGAATATAAGCGCGTCGATTCATCGTTTACAGGCATTGTAGAAAAAGACAGATGGGTTGATCAAAGAAATATGGTCTATGCTTGCGGTTCTTCCTCCGCGCGAATCAGTATCTTTTTCAGCTTGCGTTCAAATTCTAGTCGTCCAATCATTACACTATGATCGCAACCCGTACATTTGATTCGCACATCCATGCCCATGCGTATGACTTTCCACGCATTCGTGCCACATGGATGCGGCTTTTTCATCTGTACGACATCCCCCAGTCCAAATTGCTTGCGTTCCATTTCTCTTTCTCCTCTCTACACTGTTCCCTTTCCAGACACCGCGACGATTTTTGGATACGGAATTTGAATCCCTCGGTTGGTTAATTCCGTTCTGATCTTCGCACGTAAATTTCGATTGACTCCGTGATGGGTGTTCGGCTTGCACTCAGCCGTAACACGGATGATGACTTCGGAAGGTCCCAGTGCATGTACCCCCAAAATCTGTGGCTCAGCTACGATATCCGTCAATTCTGTTTGAGCCGATGCCAATACTTCTTTAAGCACAGACTCCACTTGGTTCAGATCCTCTTCATACGCTACAGATACGTCGACAACCGCTAACGTATTTTGCAAAGAAAAGTTGGTCACTTGATTAATCGTGCCGTTTGGAAAGATGTGTACCTCCCCCGTCCAGCTTCGCACCTTTGTAATGCGCAGACCAATCTCCTGCACCGTTCCTGTCAGATTGTTGATCGTTACGACATCTCCGACAGCAAATTGATCCTCAAAAATAATGAAGAATCCCGTAATGATATCACGCACGAGACTTTGCGCCCCGAAACCGACTGCCAGTCCCAGTACCCCTGCGCTTACCAAAACAGGGCGCAAATCAATGCCCAACAGCTGCAAGATCATGAGAATCGCCAAAAAGTAAATGCCGTACTGAACGATATTGTTGACGAGCACCCGCATCGTGTCCACCCGGCGTTGATCCATTTGTATCTTGCTTCCGTGGCGGTGCTGGAACACTTTATTTACGCCTGATTGCACAACGGAAACGACGATTCGCGATAACAGGATGATCGCGGCTATTTTCAGTACAGCCATCCCTATATTTACCCACATATCCGCATCTGTCACATACGCATATACCTGAGCATAAATTCTTTCAAAGAAACTAGCTTGATTCATTCCTCCCGCTCCTTCTGCTCCCCGTTTTCGTCGACCTCGCTATACTGGCCAAAAAACTGACGGAAGTATCCTCGTATTACCACTTGTTGTTCCATCATGATCGCTTTCGCTCGTGAGTAATCCGACAGTGGGAACTCAATGGAAAGGGCACAGCCTGCCGTTATTTCTTTTGGCGTTGGTCTTGTATCAATTTCAATATCTTCGTACTCCAGCAGCATTTCTGCCCGCAAGGCTTGTTGCGTGGAATCAAACGCGATCAGCACTGTCTCTCCTCCCATTTCACTCCCCCTTATCTCTTTCACGCAAACTGCCATAGGCTCCTCTTATTTTACCTGTTCGTTTTCATGCATGCCAGCCTGCTGAGTTTTCAAAACCTACGTAACTTTCCCATTAGCAGGTATAAAAATGTCATATCGGTACGATACTGTGAATACTTTTATATAACCTTTTACAGGTTGGTTTAAGCCAAGTCGGCAAGAGTGGGGGTTTCCATGAGTACATCTGATAATCGCAAGGATTATTCTTTGCCACCTTTTAAAGTGGAATACCGCAGTGAAAACGCAGACGAGCATCTCGCCGGTCACCTTGCCCAGCGCTTTCGCTTAAATCGGTTCGATGACGACCTTGTCATTGTATGTATTGGGACAGACCGTTCTACTGGTGATGCTCTAGGCCCATTAGTAGGAACCAAGCTCATCGCACAGTCACCTCGTTTTTTGCAAGTGTACGGAACGCTTGAGGACCCTGTACACGCCATGAATCTTAAGGAAAAATTAGAGCTCATCCACACGAATCATCCGACAGCTACACTTATTGCGGTCGATGCCTGTTTAGGTCAATTTAGCCACGTCGGAAACATCAATGTGATTAATGGTCCACTAAAACCAGGGGCTGGTGTAAAAAAAGAGCTTCCTCCTGTTGGTTCCTTCCACATTACGGGGATTGTAAACGTAGGAGGATTCATGGAGTATTTTGTCCTTCAAAATACCCGGCTCTCCATCGTCATGAACATGGCAGATATCATAGCTTCCGGACTGGCCAAAGCCGTAACACTGGCATCTACGCCTAGTCGATTCGATAGTGTCTTATATGATTGACCGTTTTTTTCTGCAAAAGGTTCCATCCCTCTTTAGAAAACTTGCTTTTTGATCTGTTCTCTCCCTCAACGGATGACAGGTCTATTTTTTTTTACACATAAATCGTCAGGCACTTTTCGATCACTTGGGCGCTGAACGGCGTTGGCGCTACACTTTCTCCATCTGCATGGACAGGCAGCTGTCCCGCTGCCTGTATCGTTATCTGCTTGCCCCTATAAAACCGGACAGCCGGATGATGACGATGAGCTCCTGTGAATATTTTCGGAAAAGCAGCTAACAATCCGAGTCGGCTCACACCACTTACTACGCAAATGTCTGCGATGCCATCGTCCGGGATAGCATCGGGACAAATCAGCATTCCTCCTCCGTAATTCGGAATATTGGCAGCGACAACTAGCCAGACAGCCTCTAAACCAGCCTCATGACCATCAACGTTCAGTACGATGTCACATGGCTGATACGTACATACGACGCGAATCACCGAAATAATGTAGGCGAGTGCTCCGAGCTTATACCGATTTAGCCAAGCTTTGTACACAGCTTGATCTGTTATCTTTGCTACCTGTGCATCGAATCCAGCCCCGATTGAATTCACAGCTACTTCTCCATTCAATAAAAGCAGATCGATTCGCTTTTCCCCTTTTTCCGACAGAATTCGCTCTAATGCCTGTAACGGTTTCATCGGAATTCCATGTCCGCGAGCGAAATCATTCCCGGAACCAGCCGGCACCAATCCAAATCGACAATCTTGTTTCGATTCGTATATCCCGTTTATCACGCCTCGGACAGTACCATCCCCTCCGACAGCAATGATTTTATTTACTCCCTCTTTTTCAATCAGCTCTTTTGATAATTTTTCGGCGTCCCCCTCTCCTGATGTCAACCTGACATGAAAAGGCGCTCCCAGACGTCGTAGCGTCGCCTCAATTTGCCTCCATACTTTCAACCCTGTGCCATTACCTGATACAGGATTGACGATAACACCCAACATAATCATTCTCTCCCCAAACATGCTGTCGTACTGTATTGTCCCGTCCCGCTTATCCATCCTTGCTCGCAAATCGAGTTTTTGTATCATATTATCGCATGCTATTTTTATCGATGATAGTTGATTTTTCATAAAAAAAGACTCCTCCCGAAGGAAGAGCCTCTCTGCGAACTATGAAAACAGCTTTGAAATCCAATCGATAAAGGGAACTCCGACTGCTGCGATCACTAATGCTGGCATCATGTTGGCTACCCTTATCTGTTTGATCTCCAAAACGTTTAATCCAATGGCAATAATCATCAAGCCACCTACCGCCGTTACTTCTACCAGGATCGCATTCAGCATCGTTTCGCTCACCACACTGTAAATGCTCGTAGATAATAGCGCGATCATGCCTTGATATAAAAACACGGGCACTGCCGAAAAGATGACACCGATTCCTAGCGTTGATGCGAAAATGATCGCAGAGAATCCGTCTAGCATTGCTTTCATAAACAGTACTTCGTGGTTGTTACGCAAACCACTGTCCAATGAACCTAGTACAGCCATGGCTCCAATACAGTACACCAGCGTCCCCGTGATAAAGCCAGTGGCGATACTGCCTTGGCTCCCCCCAACTTTCCTCTCCAGCCAGTGCCCCAGGTTGTTTAAGCCTTTTTCAATCCCAATCCATTCACCTATTACTGTTCCTAGCACAATACTGATAATCACGAGTAAAAAATTATCCGAACCCAGGCACATTTTAATGCCCAACACGAATACGGCCAGAGCAATTCCTTGCATGACGGTTTGTCGCATCGACTCCGGAATTCGCTTCAACATTCTGCCTAACAATGCCCCTAAGATGATTGCTCCGGCGTTGACCAATGTTCCCAGCAAGATCACTTGCGCTGTCCCCCTACAGATGCCTTACCCTTACACAAACGCTGCTGCTATTTCCCGAACAGCGTTATGAAGCGCTTCTACATCTTTCTCTGAGTTAAAAATTCCAAAGCTGGCTCGAACCGCTCCACGTTGCTCGGTACCGGCAGTCTGGTGACCCAGTGGCGTGCAATGAAAACCCGATCTCGTCGCAATCCCGTATTGTTGATCCAGGATAAACGACACCTCTGCTGCATCCACCTCTCCGATATTAAAAGCAACCACGCCTACACGTTCGATCTCAATCCCCGGTCCGTAGACATGTACACCGTCGATTGTCTGCAATCCAAGGATCGTTTGCTTCACCAATCCCCATTCGTGCCGACGAATGTTGTCCACACCTTTTTCCATGACAAAATCAACACCTGCTTGCAGCCCTGCCAAACCAACCGTATTGAGTGTCCCGCTTTCGTATCGGTCTGGACGAGTTGTCGGTTGATCAATCGCTTCAGACTGACTGCCTGTCCCCCCATGAATCAAAGGTTCGAGATCAATGTCACTCCTCACGTACAAACCACCTGTACCTTGTGGACCATACAGCCCTTTGTGCCCAGGAAAAGCAAGCATATCAATATTCATTGCCTCTACATCGATAGGCAAAACACCAGCAGACTGAGAAGCATCCACCAAAAACGTAATTCCGTGCTCTTTTGCCAGTTTCCCCAGTTCTGCTACAGGCAGGATAACACCCGTCAGATTGGAGGCATGACTCACAACGATTAATCGTGTTGCGGGTGTAATTGCCTTGGCAAAATCCTCTACATAGAATTGATGGTCTTCTCTCGGCTCGACAAAAGTAGCTGCTACTTGGTTGTTTTTGCGCATGTACTCAATGGGACGTCTTACCGAATTATGCTCGACAGACGAAGAAACAACATGATCGCCTGCTTGTAAGAAGCCTTTTATCGCTTGATTAAGGGCTTGAGTGGCATTGAGATAAAAAAAGAGGTTATTCGGGTTTTGAATCCCAAACAACCGTGACACTTGCACTCGTGTCCGAAACACAGCTTTACTCGCTTTCATCGCCAGTGCATGTCCACCTCGGCCAGGATTTGCAGCAAAATCCTCGATGACCTCGGCCATCATTTCTTTGACTGCTGGTGGCTTCGGCCATGTAGAAGCTGCGTTATCCAAATAGATGATCGCCATGACTACCTTACCTCCTGGACTTACTTCTCTATATTCAGCATTTCGATGATTCGCTCCAAGTCTTCCTGTGAATAGAAGTCGATTTCGATCTTGCCGCGCTTTGTTCCTTTTTTAATCTTGACCGATGTTCCAAAACGACTGCGTAGTCGTTCCTCCATCTCGATCAATACTGGCTCGTTTTTCGCTGGCTTTTTCTTTTTTGTTTCACGTGAAACATTGAGCTGCTTCACAAGCTCTTCCAGCTGACGAACACTTAATCCTTTTTCCACCACGTCATTTGCAAGCTGTTGTTGTACTTTCTTATCCGTTACCCCAAGCAAAGCGCGCGAATGTCCCATGGATAGTTCGGCTGCCGAAACCATTTTTCGGATCTTCTCCGGCAGTTGCAGCAAACGAAGCATGTTGGCTACATGCGGTCGACTCTTCCCAATCTTTTGCGCAAGCTGTTCTTGTGTATAATCATGGTGGGAAATCAGCTTGTCATAAGCTTCTGCCTCTTCGAGTGGATTCAGATTTTCCCGCTGCAAGTTCTCAATCAGGGCAATCTCCATTAATTGCTGATCTGTGTACGCCTTTACTACTACCGGAACCTCTTTTAACCCCGCTACCTTTGCAGCACGCAGTCGTCTTTCCCCAGCTACTAGCTCGTAACCTTTGATACTTTTCCGAACAATCAGCGGTTGGATGATTCCATGCTCTTTGATCGACTGTGCCAGTTCCTCGATAGCTGATTGCTCGAATTCTTTCCGGGGCTGATAAGGGTTAGGACGAATCTCATTGATGGAAACCTCTTTTACCTGTTCCCCTTCTTCGATGAGATTGGAAGTAATAAGTGCATTCAGCCCTTTTCCCAATCCTCTACTCATACCCCTACCACTTCCTTCGCCAAATCAGTATAGACTTCCGCTCCTCGTGAGCGTGGATCGTACGTAATGATGGCTTGTCCGTGTGACGGTGCTTCACTCAAGCGTACATTTCGAGGAATAATTGTCTTGTATACTTTGTCCTGAAAATACTTTTTCACTTCTTCAATCACTTGCAGACCGAGATTCGTACGTGCATCGAGCATCGTCAGCACAACACCTTCGATAGCAAGCTGTGAATTCAAATGTTTTTGGACCAAACGAATGGTGTTCAACAGCTGGCTTAAGCCCTCAAGCGCATAGTATTCACATTGGATTGGAATTAAGACCGAATCAGATGCTGTCAAAGAATTAACGGTCAAAATCCCCAAGGATGGCGGGCAATCGATAATGACGTAATCGTACTTATCCTTGACTACTTCCAGTGCCTTTTTCAGACGAACCTCACGAGAAATCGTAGGAACCAGCTCGATTTCCGCACCTGCCAATTGAATGGTGGCAGGGATGATCATTAATCCGTCAATTTCAGTCGGCAAAGTCGCATCGACGGGGTTGATATCATTGATCAGGACATCATAAATGCAGTACTTTACATCTGCCTTATTTACCCCGATCCCACTGGTGGCATTTCCTTGCGGATCAATATCAACCAGCAGCACCTTTTTCCCCAATGCGGCCAAACAAGCACTTAGATTGACGGACGTAGTCGTTTTCCCGACGCCGCCTTTCTGGTTCGCAACCGCAATGATTTTTCCCAACTTCTCCACCTCTTTTTTGTCGTGTAGGAAAGCTTGTGGCTTGACCAGTACACTCTCCAATACGTCTTTCAAAGTCATCTTCTGTATCCTCATCTAGTTAGTCATTCGAGTCTATTTACGATTTGCTCGTATTCTAGTAAAACGATAATCTTTTTTACAATTTTCTTCGTTCGTTGCCATTCAGTTACCTTTACATGTCCTGTACATAATAAGCGAAAAAAGCCTCTGAAAGTTATCCTCATTGATTATCGAGCAAACCAGCAGTATGCACAGGTTGGTACTCTCCATGTTATCAGATTTGCAGCTTGGTCGTACGCTGTTTTTTTTAGATAGTGAGACAAAAAAGCCTGATTTTTGTCCCAAAAATGCAGATTTCCCTAGCTTTTTTATAAAAAATGCTTATTTCTGGAAATTTGATCGTACAGAAAGCATCATTTTCTATAAATAATCAGCATTTGCCCAAAAAGAAAGGCGACATTGTCGCCTTTTTGGTTACCATCTACATTTATTTCCCTGTTTCCTTGTTTTTCGGAATACGAATGGTGAATTGATAGAATTCATCATGGTCTTCTTCCGCTGTCTCTACAGGCAGGCCCGTCTGGATCACCATATCGATCGATTGCCGAACGGTATTAATCGCAATTCGCGTATCCCTTGAGAATGCTTTCCAGCGAGGCTTCGCATCTTTTTCCGATTTTGGGTTCTCAGCCAATTCTAGCAGCTGCTTCACACGTACTTCCGTCTGTTTCACATTCCATTCCCGCTCCAAAATCTCCAGCAGGACTTTATTTTGTAATTCTGGATCTTTTAACGGAATTAGAGCCCTTGCATGACGCTCTGTAACTTGTCTGGACAACAATGCATCTTGAATTTCTTGCGGTAAATGGAGCAAGCGCAGTTTGTTTGCGATTGTCGATTGTCCTTTGCCCAAACGCTGAGCAAGACTCTCTTGCGTCAAATTGTGCAAATCAATCAGCTTTTGATATGCGACTGCCTCTTCAATGGCTGTCAAACCTTCTCGTTGCAAATTCTCAATTAATGCGATAGAGGCTGTTTGCGAGTCATTAAACTCTTTGACAATCGCAGGAATCCTCTCCATGCCCAATTTTCTAGTTGCGCGCAAACGTCGTTCCCCGGCAATCAATTCATAACGACCATCGCGAACCCGCACGACAATCGGTTGAATGAGCCCATGAGTTCGTATCGTTTGACACAACTCATCAATTTTCTCGTCATCAAATACAGTTCGAGGTTGATATGGATTCGGTACGATCTCCTCAACTGGTATTTGTTTGATTTCTTCGTTCTCTGTCTTGTCAGTCAAGCCAAAAATCCGAGAAAATGAATCTTTAACTGCCATAGAAAAATCCCCCACTTCTACCCGTTCCATCCGTGCTATTTTTAAGTCTTTGAAGAGGTGTTCAAAAAGTCATTTTTGATCACGAAGAAATCCTGAAAAATTGCGCAACAACGAAACAAGCGTTACCTTCGAAATCCAGGTGCTCATGTAGCTCCCCTACATTCCGCTCCTCCTTTTTCAGCTTCTCGCCGCCTTGTTGGTGCTGATAAGACAACTTTTTGAATACGTCCTTGAAACTGAAAAAGGTCCTGTCCAATCAACGACAGAATCTCCCTCGAAACATTTTGTATCCCTCGCCCATCCATTGTCCGGATATGACAGATTGAATATGTTCTTTGATTGTTGCTGCTAAGGAAAAATGGCATATTGGCGTCGTAAGTGAGTCCAGTCCTACTCTTTTAACATAGGTCCTCCTCTTACATCGTTAGAGACAGCATGCAGCTACTTTTAAAAAAGCTTCACAAGCCCTATAGTACATACTGATTAACAGACTCTTCTTGCCCATCCGGTCGGTTTGTAAAATTGCCTTTGACCTAATCTTCTTTCCCTACACGCTTTCTTCAGGTTCATTTATATATATGTAATTCTGCAAGATTCGCCCAATTCCTGCTAACAAAAAACGTTTCACGTGAAACATCAATTGTGATTTTCGTAAAATAACCTCTATCGAGGACCTTCTCATGGACGAGCGACCGCATTTTTGCGGAAAGTTATTATGCGCTCCGGAATTCTTGAGTGTACTGCTTATAAAATTCCTATACGTGCATAAAAATCGTGATGATCACGGTGCTTTGTCGTCTCTTCACTTCCCATACTCTCATCGGTAGGATGTGAAATCTTGGTGACGGTAAAACAAGCGAGGAAAATGTCTATGAAGGTCTAACGTCAGGTACGATAAAATCGCGGCAACGATCGCAGCACTATCATCTCTGTACTGAACATTAGACAAATGACTGATGCAACCCACATCCCTGCTGACGTCGTCAAGCCTTTCACTCTACCATTGAATTTAATAATAGCTCCAGCTCCCAAAAACCCCATGCCTGTGACGACTTGTGCAGCTATCCTCCCCGGATCATGATTTACGCCACTCGAAGAAAAACCGTAAATGGAAGCTAGCCCAAAAAGACACGAACCAAAGCATACGAGACTATACGTTCGAAAACGAGCACCTCTTTGCCTACCCACATCTTTTATGAATCTCTCTCGCTCCTATCCCATGATGGCTCCTGCTAGAAAGGCTAGAAAGAGCCGAAGCAATATGGGTAGAAATTCTGGCGAAAAAAAGGAGGAAAGTACTGTTTTTTCGAAGGAGCTAGTACTATGCATATGCCGAGTTGTAGACTCCATGATACAAGACGCAAATCTGAGAGAATTCATCAGGAACAGGCCGTTTCATTTAAACTTTCAACACGAAAAAAAGGGCCGCAGCACGTGGCTACGACCCTCTCTTATCATTGACTCCTACACTAACGGCTTTTTCGCAGGAACGCCTGCCTTGCGCGGATAGCTTTTCGGCGTCGCTTCTATTTTTTCCATGATGACGATATTACGCTCTCCCGCTTCCTCTAGAAGCTGGAATGTCTCGACCTTTCTCGTTTTTCCACCGAGGGTCTTGATTGCCTTCTTCGCTTCAGCAAGCTCTGGAGTAATCTCCGCTCCCTTGAGAGCGACGAAGTGTCCTCCGACTTTGGCAAAAGGAAGGCAGAACTCCGACAACAAATTGAGTCTCGCAACAGCACGTGCCACTACGAGATCAAATTTCTCCCGATAAATCGCTTCTTGCCCACGATCCTCTGCACGCCCATGTACAGGATTCACGTTCTCCAGACCCAGTTCCTGTGCTACATGCTGCAAAAAGCTCATACGCTTGTTCAAGGAATCAATGATTGTCATTTTCAGATGTGGGAAGCAAATTTTCAAAGGAATGCTCGGAAAGCCTGCGCCCCCACCGATATCAACAACTGATTGCACCTGGTCAAATGGAAAGTAAAAAGCCGGCGTAATCGAATCATAAAAATGCTTGTTGTACACTTGCCCTTCTTCAGTAATCCCGGTCAGGTTCATCTTCTCATTCCATTCCACCAGTAGGCGGAAAAAATGATCAAACTGCTCCTTCTGACGATCCGTCAAAGAAATCCCCTGGGCTGCAAGTACCTCGGCAAACTGTTCTTTCGTCATAGCTTTTCTCCTTACTCGGCTACTCCCACGCGTTTGTACTCCAGATATACCATCAACACGGAAATGTCTGCTGGAGTAACCCCTGCGATACGAGCCGCCTGCCCGATGTTCAACGGACGAATTTTGGTCATATTGTCACGGGATTCCTTGGACAAACCGGAGATTTGGTGGTAGTCAATATCTGTTGGGATGCGGCGCTCCTCCATTTTTTTCATCCGCTCTACTTGTTGCAATGACTTTTTGATGTAGCCATCGTATTTAATCTGGATTTCAACCTGTTCCGTTACATCCTCTGGCAGTGCTTCGGGTGCAGGGACCATTTGAGCAATGTGGCTGTAGTTGATTTCCGGACGACGCAGCAATTGAGCAAGCTCGATGACATCTGTCAGTTCAGGGGAGCCTGCGTTGCGCAAAACCTCTTGAACATGTGCCATTTCAGGACGTACACGCGTGTTTGCCACACGTTCTTTTTCTTGCTCAATCAGCGCGCGTTTTTGGTTAAATCGCTGGTAGCGCTCATCGCTAATCAGACCAATTTCATGGCCGATATCCGTCAGGCGCAAGTCCGCATTGTCATGACGAAGCAGCAAGCGATATTCGGCACGAGAAGTAAGCAAACGATAAGGTTCATGCGTTCCTTTCGTAACCAGGTCGTCAATCAAAACACCGATGTACGCCTCTTCTCGTCCCAAAATGACGGGTGGTTTTCCTTGAACGCGGCGTGCTGCGTTAATCCCTGCCATGAGACCTTGACCCGCTGCTTCTTCATAACCAGAGGTACCATTGATTTGTCCTGCTGTGAACAAGCCAGGCAAGATTTTGGCTTCCAAAGAAGGCCAGAGCTGCGTCGGCACGATTGAATCATACTCAATCGCATAGCCAGGACGCATCATTTTGACTTCTTCCATTCCAGCCATGGAGCGCAGCATAGACAGCTGAACATCCTCCGGCAAGCTGGTCGACAAGCCTTGTACATACATTTCTTCGGTATTGCGCCCTTCTGGCTCCAAGAAAATTTGGTGACGCGGCTTATCATTAAAACGAACTACCTTATCTTCAATCGAAGGGCAATAACGCGGGCCCGTTCCTTCAATCATTCCCGAATACATAGGGGCACGATGCAGATTGCTATTAATGAGTCCATGCGTTTCTTCATTTGTATATGTCAGCCAGCAAGGCAGCTGATCCATAATAAATTCCGTTGTTTCATAAGAAAAGGCGCGCGGTACCGGATCACCAGGCTGAATCTCCATTTTGGAGAAATCCACACTGCTGCTATGAACACGCGGTGGCGTCCCCGTCTTGAAACGTGTCATTTCAAAACCGAGTTCCTTCAAATGATGTGCCAGACGAATGGACGGACGCATGTTGTTCGGTCCACTTTCGTATTGAAGATCCCCGAGGATGATCTTTCCGCGCAAATAGGTTCCGGTCGTCAATACAACGGATTTGGCCATGTATCGCGCTCCAGTTTGTGTGATAACCCCTTCACAAACTCCATCGTTTACGATCAGCTCTTCCACCATCGCTTGACGCAGGATCAGATTCGGAGTATTTTCAATCGTTTTCTTCATTTCATGCTGATACGCAAATTTGTCTGCTTGCGCGCGCAAGGCATGCACTGCAGGTCCTTTCCCTGTATTCAGCATCCGCATTTGGATATGGGTTTTGTCGGTATTGCGTCCCATTTCTCCACCAAGCGCGTCCAATTCGCGTACGACGTGGCCTTTTGCCGGACCACCTACGGAAGGATTACATGGCATGTACGCCACAGCGTCCAGGTTGATCGTCAACAGCAATGTACTGCAGCCCATACGTGCAGCCGCCAATGCCGCTTCCGCACCGGCATGACCCGCACCAATGACAATGACGTCAAAAGAGCCCGCTTCATATGCAGGTACAACGTTCATTTTTTATCCTCCTAATCACTTACCCAGACAGAACTGGGAGAAAATCTGGTCAATCAAATCCTCGCCGACGCTTTCTCCAATGACTTCACCAAGTAGCTCCCACGACTTTTTAATGTCGATCTGAATCATGTCTACTGGCATCAAATCATCGATTCCACCCAGCGCTTCATCTATGGCTCGTTCTGCCTGACGAAGCAGTTGAATATGTCTAGCGTTGCTCACATAGGTCAAGTCATCCTGCTGCACACGACCACTGAAGAAAATCTCCCCAATCGCCTGCTCCAGAAGATCGATCCCCGTTTCCTCACGCGCAGACGTCATAATCAACGGCTGCTGAGGGAAATGACGCTTGATCTCTTCCAAATCCACTTTTTGTGGCAGATCGAATTTATTAACAATCACAATCACATGGAACCCTTTAGCCGCTTCAAAAATCGCGTAATCATCAGCAGAGAGAGGCTCGTTGTAGTTGATCACGAGCAACACAAGGTCAGCCTTTTGCAGCAGCTGTCTGGACTTCTCTACTCCGATTTTCTCCACGATGTCCTCTGTATCGCGAATTCCTGCGGTATCGATGAGTCGCAAAGGAACTCCGCGCACATTGACATACTCTTCGATGACATCGCGTGTCGTTCCCGCAACGTCAGTCACAATCGCCTTTTCCTCTTGGACCAGACTATTTAATAGAGAGGATTTCCCTACATTCGGACGTCCAATAATCGCGGTCGACAAGCCCTCACGCAAAATTTTTCCTTGCTGTGCGGTCTGCAACAGTCGCTGGATTTCACCTTTAACCTCCAGGCACTTTCCTCGCAAGAAATTTTGTGTAAACTCCTCGACATCATGCTCTGGATAGTCCAATGTTACTTCTATATGGGCCATAGCTTCAATCAAGTTTTGACGGAGCTGCCGAATGAGCCTGGACAGCTTCCCTTCGACTTGATTCAATGCGACCTTCATCGCTCTGTCTGTCTTCGCCCGGATCAAATCAATGACGGCCTCAGCCTGAGACAAATCGACACGTCCATTTAAGAACGCACGCTTCGTGAACTCACCAGGCTCCGCCAATCTTGCCCCATTATCCAAGATTAACTCCAGAACCTTTTCAACGGAAACAATTCCTCCGTGACAGTTGACCTCCACTACATCCTCCCTCGTAAATGTACGGGGAGCCTTCATTACGGAAACCAGTACCTCTTCCACTCGTTCACCTGTGTTTGGCTCATACAAGTGCCCATAATGGATCGTATGGCTGTCCACAGTGGACAACCGCTGCTTTCCTTTATATATCTTATCCACAACTTCGATCGCTTCCGTACCGCTTACCCGGATCACGGCAATACCGCCTTCACCCATCGGTGTTGCGACCGCCGCTATTGTATCGAATTTCATGCTGTTCACCTCAAGCTTTCCACTCTTACAAGTCAGCCACTAACTTACTAGCATAACAGATCGTCTGGAAAAATTCCAAAAGAAAGTGCAGCCAATCCATCTATATGCCCAAACACCCAATAGGAAAAAGCAACCCTCTCTCCAAGGTTGCCGTCCATTTTGGTTATCCACAGTATAATCATTTTCGCAAATCCTCAACCATTTGGTCAATTATCCACAGTGGACAACTTTTTGAGAGAGATTATTCAAAATGTCGTCGCTTGCTTCCTTACATTCAGGCAAAAAAAAGAAGCCTAGCGAGAGGCTTCTTTCGGTGCAATCACGATATAACGATTTGGCTCGTCTCCTTCACTGAAGGTAACCACATCCGCTCTCTTTTGCAAGAAGGCGTGGATTACTTTCCGTTCAGCAGCAGACATTGGTTCCAGACGTACATCCCGTTTGGTCGATAACGCTTTTTTCGCCACACGATCTGCTAGCTGCTCCAATGTTTCCTTGCGACGCAGCCTGTAATTTTCGGCATCCAGAGTGATACGTACATGTTTGTCCGCATGACGGTTCGCTACGACGTTTACGAGATACTGTAATGAATCAAGAGTTTGTCCCCTGCGGCCAATAATGATTCCCAGATTGGTTCCCTGGATGTCAAACAGCATGCCTTCTTCATTTGTACGCGTCTCCACTTTGGCATTCACCTTCATGTTCGACAAAACGTCTTGAAGAAAGTCACGTCCCTGTGCAACCGGATCAAAGTGAAATTCTACTTGCACTTTAGCGTCCTTTGCCCCAATCAGTCCAAACAACCCTCTGCTTGGTTCCTCCAGAACTTGGATCGTTGCCCGCTCACGCGGCACTCCCAATTCCAGCAAAGCTTTTTGCACAGCATCGTCGATCGTTTTTGCCGTAGCTACCACCTTTTTCACTTGGAGGCTCCCCCCTTAGGAGTTGGCATATTTCCTTTATCACGATACAGGAAGTAGGTTTGTACAATGGTAAACAGGTTACCGTATACCCAGTACAGAGACAGCGCTGATGGCAATGTGACAGCAATCGCCAAAATCATCAGCGGCATCATGACGATCATCATTTGCATTTGTGGATTCCCTTGTGTTGCCTGACCCATCATCTTGGACTGCAGGTACGTCGTAATCGCCGCAATGATTGGCAAGATGTAGTACGGGTCCTTTTGTCCCAGCGTCAGCCACATGAACGTTTGCGAATTAATCTCGGTTGTACGGATAATCGCATGGTAGAACGCAATCAAAATCGGCATTTGTACCAACATTGGCAAGCATCCAGCCAACGGGTTGACACCGCTCTTCTGGAACAAAGCCATGGTTTCCGCTTGCGCTTTTTGAGGATCATTTTTGTACTTGTCACGGATTTTTTGCATCTCCGGTTGAATCTCTTGCATTTTCTTGGAGCTCTTGATTTGCTTGACCATCAATGGAAGCACAATGATTCGAATGATGATCGTTGCAACCAGGATACCCAGACCGTAGTTGTTTCCGAGTATCAATGCGCTCTCTTTAATTAGCCAGGACAGTGGATAGACAAAATACTTGTCCCAAATGCCGGTTGCGTCAGGGCCAATTGGTGCTGCAGCTTGGGGGTTACAGCCCGACAAAACTAGAACCAGCATAGTCAGCATAAGAATGCTGAGTGTACGTCTACTCAAGGGTGATCCTCCTTTTCCCCGCTTCAATTGAGGTAATCTTATTTGTGCTGATCCGGGACTGGATCATACCCGCCCGGGTGGAACGGATGGCATTTCAAGATGCGACGAAGGGCCAACCAGCCTCCCCTCCACGCTCCAAATCGGCGAATCGACTCGATTGCGTAGTGAGAACAGGTGGGCGCGAATCTGCATGAAGGTGGTTTATACGGAGAAATCATCAGTTGGTATCCCCGAATCAACCAAACCATGATCTTCACCATCATCGTTTCACCCTCTTTTTCCATCTCTTTTTCCATTATGTACGGGTGCCTGTTTGATCACTTTGGCTCGCTTCATCACATGTAACAGAGATTGCTCAATGGCTTCAAGTGTCATCGCTTCCACACCCGGACGGGCGATGATGACGAGATCGAGACCGACTGGAATATCAGACTCCATTCGAGCTACTGCTTCGCGTATAAGCCGCTTGACTCTATTGCGGACAACAGCATTGCCAATTTTTTTACTGACGGAAATTCCAGCACGAAAAGCCGCTTGTCCCTCTTGCTTTGCTGAATACAAGACAAACTGCTTATTAGCAGCAGAACTTCCTCGTTGAAACACAGCTTGGAATTGCTCATTTTTTTTGAGCCGGTGTGAACGATGCAAGGTAAACAACCCCTAACATCACAATTATAGTAGAAAACGTAAACAGCATCTACCAGTATATCCTTGTTTCGTCCACTTTTTTCCCCTAACAGTCAATTTCCGCGATGATTTCTGCACTGGCATGACGTAAATGAGCGAGCAATGGCCCATCCGCTTGGAAAAAGCCCAATTTTTGAAGGGACAAGGAAAGCTCGGCAGGCAGATCCGCCCAATGATTTTCCAGCCATTCATCAGAATCCACACTTTGATATAACCAGATCGCCTCTGAAAATAATAAAAACCCGGCCATATCAAGCTGATTTCTCTCCTGCAATCTCTGAACCTTCCTCTTTACTAACCAATCATTTTCAGTCGCCAGTACAAACTCGATCCCCTCATTTATTGACCGTAGATGAGCCCGATAGTCCGCCAATACCATGAGTGCATCCTGTACATCCTGAATACTCTGGTATGTCTCCTGAAAAAAGCCATCCATACCGTCCGACCGTCCTGCTTTCTGAACCAACTGATACAACTGTGCATCACTCAACGAATGCCCCTGGAAGACGGCACTCATTTGCAGCGCCCCTATCCATCCTGCCCATGCAGCCAAATAAGCGGAGTAAGGAAAGCCTTCCCTTAAGGCAGCCTGCGCCTCTTCATGGAACGAATCTACCTCCGCTTTTGCCTGTGCAAACATTTTCTCTTTTCCAGCCGGGGAATCCATATAGGCACACATGTCATTCATCCAGGAAGTGAAACGATCCTCCGGGTCTAGAATCACCTTTGCTTCCTTTAAGTAACGCCATGCCCACGGATTCTCGTATACTTCTTCATCTGTAGGAGCAGATTGAACCTGCAGCTGTATCACATGCCCTCTAAACAAACGATTTTCACAGGAAGGATCATCTTCTCCCTCCACAAAGATGTGTAAATCAAGGTCGCTGTATGCGTCCGCTTCTCCCCTCCCGACAGATCCACCAGCATAGGCACATACCAAGCTGGCTAGAGGCCATTCATCAAGAAACTCTAGCGCCAACGATACAAAAAAGTCGGTTACATCCTTACTTTGCTCCATCGGCCTCCTCCTGTATCTTCAATAAATAGTAGGATTTTCGGTAGCTAGGTAACGATTATCCCTCAAAAGGTTTCCACATCGGAGAGAGCCTTCCTCTTTTTATAAGAACAAAGAATTTTCAGACATATGTAGGCAAACAAAAAGGCCACTGAAAGTGTGGCCTAAGCGGAAAGAACTTTTCTACCTCTTTGACGACGAGCAGCCAAAATTTTACGGCCATTTTTTGTGCTCATGCGCTTACGGAATCCATGATCCTTTTTGCGCTTGCGGTTGTTAGGATTGAAAGATGGTTTCATTACGTATACACCTCCGTCTTGCAAAGACATTCTTTTGCATTATAAGAACATATGCCTAAAAAGTCAAGCAACAGTGGAATTTCATTACCAAGGCAAATATCCCCATAAAACTATTTCCCGGGTCTGTGGATATCATTTTATCCACAAAAACAGCTTTCGACAAGTTTATCTACAGCTTGTACACAAAATATAGGGATGTGAATATGTGGCGAGTACCAGAAGTTGTGTTTGTGGATAAGTATGAAAAAACCATTGATACCACGCTTTATATCTGTTATTATGTTTTTGTTTTGAAGCGTGAATAACTCCGATACGTGAATCGGTTTTTCCACAGGGTGTGGATAAGTTTGTGGACAGATTCTTTCCTATGTGTATGTCGTTACTCACAGGATTGAGGATAACCGTCTGCTTTTTTTCACTTCTACGAGCGGAATCCCTATATTTCGACTTTTTTTATCCACAGTCGTTACATACGGCTGTGTTGACAATTAAGTCACAACATAGCAGGTTTTTGCACTTTTTCTCGATCATGATGGATCGGTCTTCATCAATTTTTCGGATGGCCCAAAGGGAGGGATTCTGGTTGGATGCAGCGATTAGCGAACTATGGCGCAAAGTACTCGCCAAGATAGAAAAATCGCTAAGCAAACCCAGTTTTGATACCTGGCTGAAGGCGACAAAGGCAACTACATTAGAAGAAGATGCACTGATCGTCGTCGCACCAAACGACTTTGCTCGTGATTGGCTAGAAACCAGGTACGCACAACTGATTACCGATACACTATATGAAGTGACGGGTATCAATATGAAAGTAAAGTTCGTCGCGATGCAAAATCCTGATGCGGCTTTTGCCGACGAACAACCTGCCCCACGGGTGAAAATGAGCGAACCGCCAACAGTCGCGGATGACCAGCCACCCAGTATCTTAAATCCCAAATACACCTTTGACACGTTTGTCATCGGCTCAGGGAATCGATTCGCTCACGCCGCATCTCTTGCGGTTGCTGAAGCTCCTGCGAAAGCTTACAATCCCCTCTTCATTTACGGAGGAGTCGGACTTGGCAAAACCCACTTAATGCATGCAATTGGCCATTATGTCATTCAGCACAACCCATCGGCGAAAGTGGTCTATTTGTCGTCTGAGAAATTCACCAATGAATTCATCAACTCGATTCGTGATAACAAAGCCGTCGAATTCCGCAATAAATACCGGAGTGTTGACGTTCTTTTAATTGATGACATTCAGTTTTTGGCAGGCAAAGAGTCGACACAAGAAGAGTTTTTCCATACGTTCAATGCCTTGCATGAAGAAAGCAAACAAATCATCATCTCCTCCGATCGACCTCCTAAGGAGATCCCGACGCTGGAGGATCGCCTCCGCTCACGCTTCGAATGGGGGCTGATTACTGATATTCAGCCGCCAGACCTCGAAACGCGGATTGCGATTTTGCGCAAAAAGGCGAAAGCAGAAAATCTCGATATCCCTAATGAGGTAATGGCGTACATTGCCAACCAGATCGACAGCAACATCCGCGAGCTGGAAGGCGCACTGATTCGTGTCGTTGCCTACTCCTCCTTGATTAATCGAGATATCGACACGCAGCTGGCGGCGGAAGCACTGAAAGACATTATTCCTTCCTCCCGCCCACGCGTGATTACCATTATGGACATCCAACGAACGGTCGGAGAAGCGTTCAGCCTGAAACTAGAAGATTTCAAGGCGAAAAAACGGACAAAAACCGTCGCTTTCCCCCGTCAGATTGCGATGTATCTCTCCAGAGAGCTGACGGATGCCTCCTTGCCGAAAATCGGTGATGAATTTGGCGGCCGTGACCATACGACAGTCATCCATGCCCATGAGAAAATCTCTCGTGCACTGGCAAATGACCCTCATATGCAAACAACCATTCAGTCGCTCATTGAAAAGTTAAAAGCAAACCATTAAACCTGTGCATAACGCAAAAAGCCTATACACAACTTACCCACATGTGTATAGGCTCTCTTTTACGTAATGGACCCACATATCCACAAATCCACAGGCCCTATTACTACTTCTGTTAAAAAGATTTATCCTAATAAGTTATGATAAAGGCGCAGCCATTATGCAGATTTCAACCAAAATAATGGCGCCGGAGAGGGAGGCTCACGTCGATGCATATTACCGTTCAGCGTGAAAAGCTGTCGAACGCCGTATCGCATGTTAGCAAAGCAGTTTCTAGCAGAACTACGATTCCAATTTTGACCGGGATTAAAATCAAAACGGATGATGAAGGTTTGACACTGACAGCAAGCGATTCTGATGTGTCTATTGAAGTTCAGATCCCGATGGAAGAAGCCGGAGAATGGGGAGTTACCGTACATCAACCTGGTAGCATTGTGTTGACTGCACGTATTTTTAGCGAAATCGTACGCAAACTGCCAAGCAATGAAATCGATATTCAAGTGGATGATCGTCTCGTAACCAAAATTCGTTCCGGACAAGCTGAGTTCACCATTAACGGAATGGATGCCAGCGAATATCCACAGCTTCCGCATCTGGAAGAAGATAAAGTCTTCAGTGTTCCCTGTGATTTACTGAAGGCAATGATTCGTCAGACTGTTTTTGGTGTTTCCACTTCCGAGATGCGTCCGATCTTGACCGGTTTAATGTGGTCGCTTGATCAAGGCAAATTGCGTTTTGTGGCAACCGACAGCCATCGCTTGGCTAGTCGTACCGCAATGGTCGAATGCCCAGAGGATCTTTCTTTCCACAACGTGGTTGTTCCGGGTAAAAGCTGCAATGAATTGGTAAAAATATTAGATGACGACCAAAATCTCGCAGATATCGTTGTTGCGGACAATCAAATCCTGGTGAAGTCCAAGCATATCCTGTTCTATTCCCGTCTCTTGGAAGGAACCTATCCGGACACGACCAGAATTATTCCACAAGGAAGCAAAACGGAGATCACCGTTAGCACCAAGGAGTTTTTGCAATCCATCGAGCGCGCTTCCTTGTTGAGCCGCGAAGGCAAATCGAACGTAGTCAAGCTCGTTACGATGCCTGATGGAACCGTCGAAATTACGTCCAATGCACCTGAGATCGGGAAAGTAACGGACATTTTGATGCCAAAAGCAATGAATGGCGAAGAATTGAAAATTTCCTTCAACGCCAAATACATGATCGATGCGCTGCGTGCAATCGATAGCGCAGAAATCAAAGCGAGCTTTAGCGGCCCGATGAGTCCATTTGTGATTCGTCCGACCGATCATGACTGGATGCTCCATTTGATTTTGCCGGTTCGTACGTACTAAAATGTTTTTACGTAAAAGAAAGGAGCCAAGCCATGCGTGAGGTTTCCATAAGCACAGACTATATTGCTCTCGGCCAATTTTTGAAGCTGGCTGAAATCATTGACACGGGGGGAATGGCCAAAGCTTTTTTGGCTGAGGTTCCGATCCAGATTAATGGAGAGCTGGACAACAGACGTGGACGCAAGCTATATCCTGGCGATGAAGTGGCGATTGAAGGCTATGGTCGCTATCAAGTGGTACGCCCCTGAGAGGAGAGCGTGATTCTTGTTTCTCAAGAACCTGTCGCTAACCAATTATCGCAACTACGAAACGATGTCCCTGTCGTTTGACGGTCCCATCCAGTTGTTTATTGGCAACAACGCTCAAGGGAAAACGAATGCTCTCGAATCGATCTATGTTTTGGCACTCGCCAAATCCCACCGAACGCCCCGCGACAAGGAGCTAATTTCCTGGGATGCCGATTATGCCACGATCCGTAGCGATGTTCTTCGTCGCTACGGTTCTGTTCGTTTAGAGCTGCAGTTGACAACCAAGGGAAAGCGGGCCAAAATCAACGGAATGGAACAGCAGAAGCTGAGCGCCTATGTGGGGGCATTGAATGTCGTCATGTTTGCACCCGAGGATCTTTCCATTGTCAAAGGCGCACCTGCCCAGCGCAGACGCTTCATCGATATGGAAATCGGTCAGGTTTCACCTACGTATCTTTATTATTTAAGCAATTACAACAAAGTGCTGGCCCAGCGAAATCAGCTTTTAAAGGATTTGGCCATGAAAAAAAGTAACTCGCTGGAAATGCTGGCAATTTGGAATACCCAATTAGCCGATTTAGCGGTAAAATTGTTACGGAAGCGTTTTGAGTTCATTCGGAAGCTGGAGACGTGGGCACAGGAAATCCACACTGGCATTACCGATGGCAGGGAAAGACTTTCTTTGCATTACGTTAACTCATCGCCCGTTACAGAAGAGATGACGATAGATCAAGCTGTAGATAAAATGCTTGCTGCCTACGAAGAGGTTCGCGACCGGGAAATCATGCGGGGGAACACCCTTATTGGGCCACACCGTGATGATTTTTCACTTAAAGTGAACAACATGGATGTGCAAACGTATGGTTCCCAGGGACAGCAACGCACCAGTGCGCTGTCCATTAAATTGGCCGAAATTGAGCTGATTAAAGAAGAAGTGGGAGAATACCCCGTTCTGTTGTTGGATGATGTCTTGTCAGAGTTGGATGAACATCGGCAAACATTGCTGCTCGAAACCATTCAGGATCGAGTACAGACGTTTGTAAGTACCACAGGTGTGGAAGGCTTAAAGCATCAGGTTCTCCAGCAAGCCTCTCGTTTTTACGTGAGGGAAGGGAAAATCTCCGGAGAAAGGTAGGGGGTACAGGGATGTTTATTCACATTGGTGGAGATACTGTGGTGAGCACGAAGGAAGTTATTTCCATCCTCGATCATCAGACTGTGAAATCCTCAAAAATCAATAAAGCGTTCTTACTTGAAAAAAGTAAAACAGTTGTTGACCATAGTGAGGAAGAAACGAAGTCTTATGTAATCACCCAGAGCGCCATTTACTGTTCACCTATTTCTTCTCTGACGCTGAAGCGACGCGCTCAGTTCGTGGACAGCTTGGATCAGTTTCCCTTTGTACAAGCTGAAGTGGAGGAGTTGACAGAGTAGTGGATCAAGTGACGACGAAAGATACAAACTACGATGCGAGTCAGATTCAGGTACTGGAAGGGTTAGAGGCAGTTCGGAAACGTCCCGGCATGTACATCGGGTCGACCAGCAGCCGAGGTTTGCATCACCTGGTATGGGAGATTGTCGACAATGCCATTGACGAGGCGCTGGCCGGTTATTGCGACGAGATCTTGGTGGTCATTCATCCAGACAACTCCGTATCTGTAACCGATAACGGTCGAGGAATCCCGACTGGCATTCATGAAAAGACCGGGAAATCCACTGTTGAAACCGTTTTGACTGTATTGCACGCCGGTGGTAAATTCGGCGGTGGCGGATACAAAGTGTCCGGTGGTCTTCACGGGGTCGGTAGCTCGGTAGTGAACGCGCTATCCGAATGGATGGAAGTCGAGGTTAAACAAAATAACCAGATATACTACATGCGCTTTACAGTAGGTGCACCGGATGCCGATCTTGCTGTCGTAGGCGAGACCGATGAAACGGGAACAAAAGTAACCTTCAAGCCCGACCCGACTATTTTTACCGAAACAACTGTATTTGAGTACGAGATTTTGCAAAAACGTATTCGCGAGCTGGCGTTCCTGAACAAAGGATTGCGCATTACGCTGAAGGATACACGCCCAGATCAGCAGAAGGAAGAGTCCTTCCACTACGAGGGCGGTATCATCCAGTTCGTAGAATACTTGAATAAAAACCGGGAAGCCCTGCATGATGATGTGATTTATTGCGAAGGGGAAAAAGAAGGTCTTGTCGTGGAGGTTGCCCTTCAGTACAACGACAGCTATGTGAGCAACATCTACTCTTTTGCCAATAACATCAATACGCATGAGGGTGGTACTCACGAAACCGGATTTAAAACGGCTCTTACGCGTGTTATCAACGACTACAGCCGCAAGTTTAACTTCCTGAAGGAAAAGGATCCGAATCTTTCCGGGGACGATGTGCGTGAAGGTATTACCGCGATTATCTCCGTAAAAATTCAAGAGCCTCAGTTTGAAGGACAAACAAAAACGAAGCTGGGCAACTCGGAAGCGCGCAGCATTACCGAGTCTGTCTTTGGTGACCGTTTTAACACCTTTATGGAAGAAAATCCGGGTGTAGCCAAAAAAGTTGTGGAAAAAGCGCTCATGGCATCCCGTGCCCGTGAGGCAGCTCGAAAAGCACGTGAAATGACTCGTCGCAAGAGTGCCCTGGAAGTAAGTGCTTTGCCGGGAAAACTGGCGGACTGCTCTTCCAAGGACGCATCCGAATCTGAACTGTTCATTGTAGAGGGTGACTCTGCGGGCGGTTCTGCAAAGATGGGACGCGATCGTCATTTCCAAGCCATTCTTCCTCTTCGCGGGAAGGTATTGAACGTAGAAAAAGCACGTTTGGACAAAATTCTCGGCAACAACGAGATCCGTGCTATTATTACGGCTTTGGGAACAGGTGTCGGTGAAGACTTTGATATTTCAAAGGCACGCTACCATAAAGTCGTTATTATGACGGACGCCGACGTCGACGGATCGCATATCCGTACGCTTCTGCTGACGTTCTTCTTCCGTTACATGAAACAGTTGATCGAAGCGGGGTATATTTATATTGCGCAGCCGCCTCTTTACAGCATCAAGCAAGGGAAGACGCTGCACTATGCTTATACCGACAAGCAGCGTGATGAGGTTCTCGCTACCTTGAAGGCACAACCGAAGCCAAACGTCCAACGCTATAAAGGACTAGGTGAGATGAACGCGGATCAATTGTGGGAGACTACAATGGACCCAGAAGTTCGTACGTTGCTTCAGGTAGATCTCCAGGATGCTATGGATGCCGATATGGTGTTTGAGACACTGATGGGTGACGAAGTAGAGCCTCGCAGGGAGTTTATTGAACAATACGCAGCAAATGTACGGGATCTTGATATTTAATTGCGACGAAGAAAAGCTTGTCCTTTACCGGGCAAGCTTTTTTCTTAATGAAAATTTAAAAACACATTTGAAATATATGATGAACTGACTTATAATAAATTGTGCTTTTGTTAAACTCGTCTTTCACGAAAAAGTTCACCCACGCAATAAAAAAATATCAAATTTTCTATTGCAATGAACTTAAAAGTGTGATAGATTAAAGTTCCGGAAGTAATTACGGGCCTATAGCTCAGTTGGTTAGAGCGCACGCCTGATAAGCGTGAGGTCGGCTGTTCGAGTCAGCCTAGGCCCACCACCACTTACATAGCTGACATGACAACTGTGTCACGAAACCATTAGAATGGGGCTGTAGCTCAGTTGGGAGAGCGCCTGCCTTGCAAGCAGGAGGTCATCGGTTCGATCCCGTTCAGCTCCACCATTCTATAAAACATCATCATTCCTCGGTAGCTCAGTTGGTAGAGCAATCGGCTGTTAACCGATCGGTCGGCGGTTCGAGTCCGTCCCGAGGAGCCATTCAAATGGCCCGTTGGTGAAGCGGTTTAACACAGCAGCCTTTCACGCTGTCATTCAGGGGTTCGAATCCCCTACGGGTCACCTAGCAAAACGCCCTGATAATAAGGGGCCCCAACAAAGTACTCGGAATATGCTTCAAAGCATTAACGTCACTTTGTTGGGAATAGCGGAGGCTTAGCTCAGCTGGGAGAGCATCTGCCTTACAAGCAGAGGGTCGGCGGTT
>NZ_JAGQDN010000008.1:0-225126 GCF_021270385.1 Brevibacillus sp. AF8
CACCGCCTACACGATTTCCAATCGTGCTCCTTCGGCCGCTCGGACATCCATCCATCGAGCCTGCAAGCGTTCGCTTCGGCAAGAATTAATCTATCATATTCACAACATGATTTCAAGTGATATTTTGAAAGTTTACGAAAAAAGGGAGATTGCCTAAAGCAACTTCACTTCCGGTTCAATATGATACAAGTAGTATTCCTTTACAAGACGGAGTGATGTCAGTTGTCAAAAAGAAAGCGCCGTTCAGTAGGCTTCCCCTGTTTGTACGGAAACTGGTGCGGGCCTGGATGCTCCGGGCCGGCTGCGCCGATTGATGATGTCGACAGATGCTGCAAGAGGCATGATTATTGCTATCAAAAGCACGGCTATTTTTCTTGTCACTGTGATCAGGAGCTCGTACGGTGCCTTCGAAATAAAGTAAATACCTCAACGGAAAAAGGGAGAATGGCCGGACTCATCTCGAATTTTTTCTCTCGAACAGGGTGCTTTCCCAGCAATCCACGCTAGTTTTTTCTGAATCGTTCTCCTTGTCAGTTTTCATCCAAAAAACGGTAACAACTTGGACATGAATCAGACATAATTCCCTTGTTTTTCCTTGTATTTTTTTGGTACTCTATTGAATGTCCAAGGAGGGTACACAGCGTGGAATTGCACATACGAACAGACGCCAGTGTGGCGCTGACGTTAAAGAGAGAAATTATTTGTCATGGTATTTCCCGTTTTTATGTCCGTCCATACGATGATGATCACGTTGAATTTATATTCCTAGCACTTTCAGAGCACCAGAAGAAGCTGCTGTCTTATTCACTGCGAAATTACAGCTACTGTCTAACATATCTAGCTTAATCGTTCTACGGTCATTTTCCTCCCCTTTTTTAAAGGGGAATTTTTATTCCCTTTTTTCGATATATCCAAAACGGCGAACATCGTCTGTGGTCAAGTTATACAAGGCATTCAAAAATTCGATTTGGAAACTTCCTGGCCCTACTACTGCTGCTTTCTCGGCTGCCAACTGAGCAGCAACACCGTAGCATACCAATGCCGCAGCTCCTCCGATCAGCTTGTCATTTGCAATGGCTGCAAACGCTCCCATAACAGACGTTAACAAACAACCTGTTCCGGTCACCTTCGTTAAGATGGGATGACCATTATGGATCGAATAAGTCGTTTCTCCGTCCGAAATCACGTCGACCTTGCCCGTAATCGCTACGATTGTCCCCAGCTTTTTCGCTGCTGCTCTCGCTAGGTTCTCGACATCTCCGCCTGCTTCCTTCGCATCTACACCTTTAATCTCCCAGCGCTCCCCTACCACATTGGCAATCTCGGCAGCATTTCCTCTAATGAAGGCTAGGTTGAGTTCCTGCGCAAGACGTTGACTTGTCTCGGTTCGATACGATGTTGCTCCCGCTCCCACCGGATCAAACAAAACAGGCACGCCATGCTGGTTAGCGGATTTTCCTGCGATCAACATCGCTTCAATCTCATGCTCATTCAACGTCCCTATATTCAATACAAGAGCTCCGGCGATCCTTGCCATGTCTGCAACCTCTTGTTTGGCGTACGCCATGACAGGTGACGCACCAAGAGCTAACAAACCGTTCGCTGTAAAGTTCGTGACAACTACGTTCGTTATGTTATGAACGAGTGGATTTTCCTCGCGCACTTTAATTAGTAATTGCCCGATTGTCTCCAGAATCATGATCGTTACCCCTTTCCTCTTGAACAGCGAATCGTGGAATCATCTTGTATACCTCGATGACTTCTCCTAATATAGAATGCTCTTGCATGACGCCAATAATGATATACGCTTGCTGTAAGATGGGTAATTCGTGCATGTTAGCTACAATTTTCCACACTTTCCCATCCTCATCCGTCACGCTGGCACTGAAGGAGACTCTTCCCGCCCCTTCTTTCAAGATATCCACGGCATCAAGGACTCCGCATATTTTCATCCGATCATCTGGATGCATGATTCGGTTTTCCTCGACCCATTTTAGCTTCATTTCTTCTACCTTTAGTGTTTTCCATCGATCAAGGAACTCCCAATCTTTGGAATGCGGAAATATATGCTTCGTTTGCTCAAGGAAGGTGTTGTACTCTCCGTGTAGCTGATCTACATAATCATCTACATCCTCAGAAATCACGCGAATCGAATCTTCTCCGCATGTACGGATGTGGTGAGCCAGGTATTTGAAGGACTCGATCATGTCAAAGTTTCCCCAGCCCCAGGCCTGTTCGCCGAAAACTCCCCCCCGGGTTCGGCATTTTAGGCAGGTGAAGTAATAGTATGTAGGCATATCTGTTCCCCTATCTCCCCTATTTTGTCTCTCTTTTGGTATCGGTTGAGGAAGCGATGCAATTTATGTTACATTCGAACCTATTTTTTGAAACTTCTCAGCAATTTGTTCACAATTTAACTTCTGTAATTTAGTGTAAGTTAAATTGCAAAAGGTGGCTCCCTCAAAATTTTCAGGAAGCCACTCTTCATTATACTCCTTTTATGGCAATAAGAGGGTTACATTTTGCTACGACAGATGCAAGATTTGCTCCCACAACCGAATCGATGATTTGATCCACATCTTTATAGGCTTGCGGGCATTCATCAAGGATGGAAGCAAGCGAACGGTGATTCACCATGATCTCGTCTTCCTGTCCCACGCGCATTGCCTGCTCAAATTGATCGATGGTCACGAGCTCCTTGGTTGCTTTGCGAGAACGAACACGCCCAGCACCATGACAGATCGAATAAAAGTTTTTCGCACCGGCCCCCGATCCAACCATGATATAGGACGATGTTCCCATAGAACCGGGGATCAAAGCTGGATGTCCGGTTTCGCGATAAGCCTTCGGATTTTGGAAATGGCCTGCTGGCAACGCCTTCGTCGCTCCTTTGCGGTGGACGAGCATCGGTGTGTTGCGATGAAATTCTTTCAAGGCGTAATTATGCATCAGATCATACAGGACAGGTGTACGCATCTCACTACCAAAAACATCCCGAAACGCCTGCTCTACTGAAAACCCGATCATATGCCGATTCGTTACTGCAAAGTTCAGCGCGGAGTACATCAAATTCAAATACTGTTGCCCTTCCTCGCTTTGGATCGGAGCATATACCAGGCTCGGCTCAGGATTATGAATCCCCCATTTGTACATGGCTTCCTTGAAGCTTTTGGTATAATCCCGCCCGAGCATAGCCCCCCACGCACGCGAACCGGAATGAATCATGATGACGACCTGGCCGTCGAACAGTCCCCACGCTTTCGCAATCTCCCTGTTCTCCTCCGCGATCTCGATATGCTGGATTTCAATAAAGTGGTTACCGCCCCCCAATGTCCCCAACTGGCCCCACGCACGACTCCAAGATTTTTGCGGTATTTGCTCCAGGAACGAATGGTCGAATTCAAATGTGTACTTTTCCACATGCGAGAAAGAACGGCTTAAAGTGTCGGGTGCTGCTTCTGTATCCGGAATATAGTTGCTCGGCAGCCCTTTTAAACCATGCTTCACCACTTCCTCCAAGCGAATATCCGTAAAATGCGTATGACCCCGCTCGTTTGTCGGGACGTACGCTTCGATCGCTTCGATCAATGCACGTTTTAGGCTCTTGTCTTTGAGGTCATCTCGATGCAACGGAGTCAGATGTACACGCATTCCACATCCAATGTCTGATCCGACGATGGAAGGCGAGACAAATCCATCGGCAAGATTCCAAACGGCTGTCGTCCCAATGCAGGTCCCAACGCCTACATGCGCATCGGGGGTATACGAAAAATAAACATTTCGCGGAATCCGCAAATTATTGTCTGCCATTTGATATACGCGTTCACCGAAGCTCGCAAAGACTTCGTCATTCGCAAAAACGTGCACATCTCCATGCTCCAGCTTCACTTCACGATGGTTGTTTCCATGCAAAATTGTTTTCATTATCCAATTCTCCTGTCTCTCACAGCCTGCGCTGTTTTTCATACCCTTATTTTCCATCCGCGCATCTGGTTTGAACATGGTAAAAGTATTACGAATCTCTTTTTCTCATTGACTTCTCTTCAGCCTCTTCGTAATATGAGGACTAATTTGGAAATAAATGACGAATGAATAAGGATGAATGTAATGGCACGCGAAAGCTTTGACAAAGAGCTGCAATTGCTCCGTCTCCTGTTTTTGACCGCTGGTGCCTACAATCGGCAACAGTTAGCCGAGCGGCTCGGGATTTCCGTACATACGCTTGATAAAACGCTAAAAAAGCTGAAGGACATCCAATCGACCTTTTATCAGCATGTCGGGGATGAGGAGAAAAAAGAGTATTATGCACAGCTTCGTTACAACTATTTTGAGGTGACGGACAATTTCTTGATGTTTTTGTACCATGCGAAATCATTGAAGGATTCGGAAGTAGAACGACTGTCGCACATCTTGGAAAAGCTCAAGCAACAGCCTCTTTCCATTAAAGATTTGCTGGATACGTTTGTGGATACAGAGCCCGATGAAAAAACGATTCGTCAGGACATGAAATACCTCGAAGAAATTGGCGTGATAAAAAATGTGAGTGAGGTCAGGCCGTACATCTATCAATTCGACGGTGAGCTACTGGACTCGCTGACGGACGACGAGTTGTTGGATCTGTATGATTTCATCGACTTCATGGCAAATACACAACTTCCGGCCGTCCCTGGTTATCTTCTGCAAGAAAAAGTGAAGCGTTATCTCAAACATCGCTTGAAGCTAACCGATGCATCTACGTTTTTGTACAAATATCATTTCGTCTCACGCATTCTCGATGAATATCAAGCTTTGCTTCTCACCGAAGCCATTCGTCAGCGAAAAATCGTTGAATTTCACTACTACACACCCAAACGCCGGAAGTTTTACGATTCCCAAAATACGAATCCGGCTTTCCAACGAGACACATCCGGGCGACATCAAAAAGTCATTCCACTCCGGGTTATTTTTGATCATCAATACGGCAGATGGTACTTGCTGGCCCAAGGATGCGGCAATGGTCCGCTGCGCAAATACCGCGTGGAAGGTATGACCAAGCTCGTAACAGGCAAATCGGTTACGCCGGAAATCTTCTCTTCCTTGCAAGCAAGTGCGGATGAGCGTATTGCCAACAGTTGGCTAATTGATACAGGAAAACTCGTAACCGTACGCCTGCGCTTTTTTCAGCCTCGCGACACGCCTCATTCCTTTATCCAAGAGCGAGTGGAGGCACAGGGGCAATGGGGGATTGTGACAGAAGAATCACGGGAGAGCTTTGTGTACGAGATAAACGTAAACAGCACGATGGAAATTACACCGTGGATTCGCAGCTTCGGTTCAAGCGTCGAAGTTCTTGAACCGCTGTTTCTTCGCAAGCAATTCCAAAAAGAATGGGAGGAGCTGCTCGCCTACTATGAATCTGTTTGATAAGATACATAATTACCAACTGGTGACACGGCTGGATGAAGCGGGTGTTTATCCGATAACCTCACACGAAAAAGCGTGGCTCGCCCTGATGCTGGAGAATCCATCTGCGGCAGAAATTTTCGAGCCCGCTACACTCGAAAAGCTTCACCGTTTGACACATCTGCCTGATAATAAATGGACCGAACAAGAACGGTTCGTGGAAAAAGCGCAAACTCAGGCCAAGCAGCTCTGGAGCCCACTCGTGCGAACCCTGCGGCGAATCATTCTCGGCAAGAATCACATAAAAATAACCGCAGCCACGAACAAAGGCCCGGTTTTTCGCAATCAACGTGGGGTTCCCTACAAGCTGGAATATTCACTTGCCAAGAAGGCCTGGTACCTGATCTGGTTGAACATGTCTTCCAATCGACTGATCACGACTCCGCTGCATCTCATTCGCTCCGTCGATGAGCTTTACATAGAAGATGGATGGTATGACAGTTTTTTGCCGACTATCTCGGAACAGATCCAGCAGCGCAAGCAGATGGCAAAAATCGTGATCATCCCTCGTTACAACACTGAGCTCCAGCGCATATTGTACGCCTTTTCCTGCTTTGACAAAGCGGTCGCTTTTGACCCAGAATCACAGGTGTATACAATCACCCTGCACTTTCTATCTGACGAGCAGGAGTTTATTTTATCGCGCATTCGTTTTCTCGGCCTGCGTGTAAAAGTAGTAGAAAACAATCAACTCAAAAAGCGAATGGCAGAGTCGGCAACGAACGCCTTGGCAAGATATACCGAAACTCCACATTGATTGTCCCAAAAAATCAGGAAATCATACCCTATTCGATTTCCTGCATTTCCCTTATGATAATTCAGGTGAGATAGTAGCTAATCCAAGTCAGAGGTAGAAATGATGAAAACAACATGTAAAAAAGCGTCTCTCATATGTGGGCTATGGCTTAGTCTGTCATGGCCGTTTCTTACGGAGCCGGCGCAAGCAGCAAGTGTCATCCAGGCAAAGGTGGTCGCAACCTCTCTGAACGTTCGCAGTGAACCAGCCCTCAATGCTTCCGTTGTCGCTACCGTGCCGCAAGGGGCCGTCGTGACCATTACGGATGAAGCATACGGTTGGGCAAAAATTAAATACAATCAAAAGGTAGGCTGGGTCGCGGGGTATTACTTGCAAAAAGGAGCGGTAACGAGTGCGAGGTCAGCTTCTTCACCAGCCAATACGGCGAGTACCAAAAGCCAGCAAGGCACGGTTTTGGCCGATTCGCTTCGAATGCGCAAAGGGCCAAGCACGAGCCATGAGATTGTCCTTTCGCTGCCCAGAGGAACCCGTGTAGATATTTTGAAAAAGCAAGGAGACTGGATCCAGGCGAGAACTTCCAATGGACAGACAGGCTGGGTGTCTGCGACATATATTGGCGATGCCAAAGCCAACGCCCCGGTGTCCAAAAGCACCAAATCGCCAGGCTTAAAAGGAAAAGTCATCGTCATCGACCCGGGACATGGTGGTTCCGATGTCGGGACACAGGGAACGAAGTGGAATAGCATGGAAAAAACGTTGAATTACAAAACGTCCATGCTGCTCGCCAGTAAACTGCGACAACGGGGAGCGCAAGTCTTCATGACGAGGACAAGTGACACAGAAAAGCCTTCGCTAGCGCAGCGTGTCGCTTTTAGTGAATCAAAGGGAGCGGATGCCTTCATTAGCATTCACTACAACTCTTCTGTGAAGCCAAATAGCGGTACCCTCACGTTTTATTATTCGCAAGGCAAAGATGAGCCATTAGCTCGAGCGATTGAGTCTCGCTTGGCAGGTGGCATCGGTTTAAGAAGCAATGGCATTTCATTCGGCAACTATCACGTTCTGCGCGAAAACGATGATCCATCCGTCTTAATTGAGCTTGGGTTCTTATCGAATCCAAAGGATGAAGGAATCGTCCGTACGTCGTCCTATCAAGACAAAGCTGCGCAGGCGATTACGGAAGCTCTAGCGGATTACTTCGGTCGATAATCGTAAGGCTGGACGCTGTAGGAGAACAGCTTCCGCTCGAATTTCCCTTTGGGGCCAATGATCTGATACCAGGTCTCTCCGATCAACAAGTCGGTTGCAAAATCCTTGTCCAGCAGATTGGTGATCGTCTCCATGACCGCTTTCTCATTGTCTTTTTGAATTTTCAACGACAAGGCCAGGACGAAATACGCCTGGTCTTCTTCCATTTCCAGCAAATGCAGACGGGCTGTACCACGGCGTTTGGCATTGAAACCATCGATCACATTTAACAGACCCTTTTTTGCTTGCACTTTATACTTTGTCGCTTCCCTCCAAGAGGAAATAACCGCATCGTACAATGAAAAGGTCAGGATGAAATGGCTGGCGTAATCCTTCGGGTTAAAAGGCTCCGGTCCCATTTGCTTCTCATCCGCTGGTATGACGACGAATGCTTTGTAGTTGCTAAAAAACGGATCGCTCATGGCAGGTCCTTTCCTTCGAGAGTATCTGTGTTGGTTAGTATCCACTAGGAAAGCAGGATATTATGTACAAAAACGGTCATTAACGTTCAAAAGGCCAAGTCGACATGAAAACCGACTTGGCCTTTTGCTTGCTTTTGTATAGGCATGTTTTTCAACTGAATATCTACTCATTACCGGTGGGTCATCGAGACGCTTCCATGCCCGTGCTCCTCTTCCATGACCTCCATTCCTGCACCATGATTGACGGTCCAGGTGATGA
The DNA here is from genome assembly GCF_021270385.1 of Brevibacillus sp. AF8. Taxonomy (NCBI): domain Bacteria; kingdom Bacillati; phylum Bacillota; class Bacilli; order Caryophanales; family Paenibacillaceae; genus Brevibacillus; species Brevibacillus sp. AF8. The sequence goes on from NZ_JAGQDN010000008.1 coordinate 8,129, forward strand.
CTTGGCTGGAAATGACAACGGCCAAAATGGTATACATCATCTCTTTCATCGGTACGAACCAGAACGACATGCAAAGCACAATAACGTCCAGTAAAAGAAAGACCGTACCAATGGACAATCCCGTGTACTTACTGATCAACAGGGAGAAAATATCGTCTCCACCTGTCGCAGCTCCATAGCGCAGAACCAATCCGGTACCCAGCCCGGTCAATACACCGGACAAGACAGACGCCAGCGGCATCATTCTGCTCATATCCATGACAATCGGTGAAAATCGTTCAAACAAATCGTAAAACATGGTAAAAGCAAGTGATGCAAAAATGGTGTCCCAAATGAACTGGCGGCCTCTAACTAACCAGGCAACCAAAAACAGTGGAATATCCAGTAAAAGCATCACCATCGCTGGCGACAAGTCAAAGGCGTATTTCGCCAGTAACCCCAAGCCAACAAACCCACCTTCAGACAAATGGTTCTGAAAGTTAATGTGATAATACGCAAAAGCAAGTAAACAAGCTCCAAACAAAATCATACTGTAACGCTTAGATAACTGCAGCGCTCTCCTCATCATGGTTTCCTCGCATTTTTGTCGGTTTAGGCACAGACGACCAACCGACTACCGAGGAACATCGCAAGTATAAGTCGCTACTCATACAAAGGGCCCCGCTTTCGTAGTAGATTGGTCGTCTTCAGTGACGAGCGACTACTACGAAGCTAGATGTAGGAGAGGTCAAAACGTTTCCAGATCGTCCTATGGGGACGCATGGTATCCTGATCCCTTCCATGGCTTTTCTTGTATTATATCACAAAAAAGGTGAAAAGACGACTCGAAACCGTCTTTTCACCGAGCTAAAATTGGAAAGCTTGTCCTTTTAGTTCCACCGGAATCCCTGCTGTGACAAGAAAAACTTGATCGGCAACAGTTGCCACACGTTGATTCATCAACCCTGCCAAGTCACGAAACATACGGCCCAACGGATGTTGCGGGACGAGCCCGTCGCCTACTTCATTTGTCACCAGCAAAACGGTACCGGGGTAGTCTTTTAGCTGGTTTACCAGCACATCAACCTGCTGGAGCACTTTCTCAAATGGCTGTTCCTCTCCTTTATACAACAGCCAATTGGACAGCCAAAGGATCAAGCAATCAACCAAAATCACCGTCTGCTGTTCTTGTATGTCCTTTTGTGCTCCCAACTTTGCAAGCCATTCTGTCAATGCGTACGGCTCCTCAATCGTTTGCCAAGGAAAGTTGGATTGCAAACGGCGGTCGCGATGGTACAAGATCCGCTCTTCCATTTCCTCATCAGTGATTTGTGCAGTCGCGATGTAAACACCCGAGGAGCCCAAATGAGCTGCGTATTTTTCGGCAAACGTGCTTTTTCCGCTGCGTGCTCCACCTGTAATCAGTACAATCATGCTTCTGTCTCCTTACACTTGCGATTGCAAAATAATTTGCGGCAAATGATGAACAGGATGCTCCATGACAATCGGTCTGGTTCCGTATACAGCCTCTATTCTGTCACTTTGCAAGATGTCTTTTGGTGTGCCAACGCTTATCTGCTTTCCTTTATGCAGCATTAGGATACGATCGCAGTATAAGGAGGCCAGATTCAAATCGTGCAGCACAGCAATGACCGTCACCCGCGTCGTCTTTTGCCATTTTCGCACGATGTCCATCAGTTGAATCTGATACCCGATATCGAGGTAAGTCGTGGGTTCATCCAGCAATAGCACCTGTGGTCGCTGGATCAATGCCTTCCCCAAAGCCACGCGCTGCTTTTCCCCACCGCTCAACTGATCCAGTGTGCGCTCTTCCAAATGTTCAAGACCCAGCAGCTGTACGATTTCATCAATGAGCGATGCGACATCCTGCTTTTCTTCGCCCAGCCAATTTTGGTAAGGAAAGCGTCCCATCTCCAACACCTCTCGGACACGAAAGCCGACTGGCGGCAGACCCTCTTGCTCCAAAACAGCCAGTATTTTGGCAAGCTCTTTGCGTGGATAGGAAAGAAGCTTTTTCTCCTGAAGCAAAATGTCTCCGGCATCCGCCTTGATGACTCCTGAAATCATTTTCAGCAAGGTGGATTTACCGCTTCCATTGGGCCCGATGATGCCAAAAAATTCTCCCTTGTCCACGCAAAAATCGATTCCGTGCAAAACTGGCGTATCCTGATACGATTTCTGCAAGCTGCGCACATTGATCATAAGCTTACGTTACCTCTTCCTAAAGCGTTTATTTTGCTTCAATAAATAAGCGAAAAACGGTGCTCCCAGAAATGCTGTCACGACACCGAGCGGGATTTCTGTGGGACTTAGCAGCATTCTGGCGAGAGTGTCGGCCCACAGCACATAGATGCCACCGCAGATCGCAGCCATCGGCAGCAAAATACGGTGGTCAGGACCAACCAGCATACGGACGAGGTGCGGTACCACCAGGCCAACGAACCCGATAATTCCCGCGATAGAAACCGCTGCTGCCGTCAGAAGAGTCGAGACGACCAGAACCACCATCTTTGTTCGATCCACATGGACGCCGAGATGCGCAGCCTGCCGCTCGCCCAATGCAAAAAGGTTCAAGGAACGCGCATAGCTCACCAGCACCATTCCACCGATGACCAAGTACGGAATCAAGACGTACGTAAAGGCCCAGCCCCGAAATGACAGGCTGCCCATCAGCCAGAACACGATCTCATTGACCGTCTGATCGGATAGCGAAACCATAAAGGAAACGAGTGAGCCGAGAAAAGCCTGCACCACAACTCCAGACAAAATCAGGGTCTCTGTTTGGAGCTTTCCTTGCGTGTTTGCGAGTCCGAGTACGATCCATAGACTGAGCAGTCCTGTAAGAAATGCGACGACAGGCGTGCTCCATGCACCCAAAAAGCTGATTTGCAAGCCAAACAGGATTAAAAAGGCCGCTCCGACAGCAGAACCTGATGCCACGCCCATCGTAAACGGATCGGCGAGCGGATTGCGCAAAACTCCCTGAAAGCCCGCTCCCGCAAGCGACAAGCAAGCCCCAATCAAGACAGCCAATACAACGCGTGGAAAACGAACCTTCATGACAATTTGCTCAGATGACTCCGGCCACGTTACGGCAATCCAGTCAGAGAAGCCCGGGATCTGCTGGAGCAGGATGAGCCATACTTGTGAGATCGGAAGTTGTGCCGCCCCCATCGAGATGCTGATGACTATTGATGCCAGCAGGACGAGACAACTGACTCCTCCCCATATGAACAATCGTTTCTTCATTTTATTTCACCAAGTCAGGGTAAATCGCCTTGGCTACTTCGATCAAGCCTTGTGTAATGCGCGGACCAGGGCGGGACAAAATATTTTGGTCCATGCCAAAGATTTGTTTTTCACGAATCGCCTTCATTTTATCCCAACCATTGCGATTCGCGATCATATCCTCCAGCTTGACGCCGGTCTTTTCATCGGTAATTCCGCTCGCATACAAAATGACGTCTGGGTCGTTTTGCAAAATCTTTTCTTCACTGATCGGATTCCAGCCTTGGGTGTCAGAAGCAATATTTGTCGCTCCAGCCAGTGTGATGAGTTCGTCCATGAACTCGCCTTTTCCGACTGTCCAGCCTGGGGAGAATTCCAGGTATACCTTTTTCTTCTGTTCCGGTTTTACATTTTTCACTGCATCTTCAACGTACGCGATGTCTTTCTTCATTTGCGCGACGACTTTTTCGGCTTGTTCCTGTGTATTCGTGATAACTCCCATTGTTAAAACATTGTTAAGGATGTCATCCATCTTTGTCGGATGAGTAATGTAGACGGGCATTCCGAGAGATTTTAGCTTGTCAGCCACTGGCTTCTCCATCGAAATCCCACCGACGACCATATCCGGCGTTTGAGCGAGAATGGCTTCTTCATTCGGTTTGACGACGCCGCCAATTTTCGGCTTTGCCTTCGCCGCTTCTGGATAATCGTCATAGTCTGAGACAGCTACGATCCGATCTTCCAAGCCTAATGCGAACAATATCTCTGTCTCGGCAGGTGATGTTGAGACGATTCGCTCAGGAGCTTTTGCAAAGGTTACTTCTTTTCCAGTCGCATCCGTGACTGTCAATGGATACGTTGTTTGTTTTGCAGGCTGCTCGGCCGCGCTCTCTTGCGGTGTTGTCTGCGGTGCACCTGTTTGTCCACCTGGTGCTGGCTGGCTGTTATCATTACCCGCACAACCCGCGAGGCTCGCCGCTACCAGTAGTGGGATCATGAATCGCAATGAACGTTTCATATGTAGAACTTCCTTTCTTCATGTCTGATTGACTGTACCTTCCAATAAAAAAAGCGACCCTTGCTTCCATTCGGAAATCAAAGGATCGGCACCTCAGGGCAAACAGACAGGATGGTCTGCTTCCTCAAATAGGCCGATCCTTTCCGCGAAGGCAACAGGCACGAAAACAAACAGGCAGGTCTCCTGGCTTACGGCTGAGGAACGAGCCGATTTACAGTGGCGGGACCGCGTCGGATTTTCACCGACTTCCCTTTTCACCCGATCTTTTTAAGAAAAGACGAGGCACCTATTTGCTGTTACGTTTGAAATTGTCACAGTCCATGATTCATCCTACATCATAGCATTCCTTGGATGAAAAAAGAATGACAAACACGTAAGCCAATACTTTCTTGCCTAACTAAAAATGAAAAACGCCTGAACAAAAGGTTCAGGCAAATGTAAAGCTTTTCGCAGGCTACTCTCGTTTGTGCAAATAATCCAGAATGCCCATGGAGCATACTTGCAAATCGAGCTTGAGTACTTCGAAAACGTCGTGGTCACCACTGATGCCTTGTGACTGTAGATGATCCGAGATTCGTTCAAACAGCGTACGAGACAATTCTTCATAGGTTTGTCCAGCAGCAATCGCTGACTCTCCTTCCTCCACAAACACGGGGAGCCACTCACGTATTTGACGGTACACATCATCCACCTGCTCAGACATCCCATAATGACCAAAGTAAATGCGATTTAGCTTGCGTGCTTCAAAACGGCTTAGAGACGCTAGCATGGCATCTGGGTCAAACTGATTCGGCGAAGTAGATGGCAGCACGAGGTGTATGCCATCCTTTTGAAGCTGTGGATAAAGTACACCTGCCGTATCCCCTGTGAACATGCCGCGGCTTACGGGATCGTAGATGCTGAAATGATGATTGGCATGTCCCGGCGAATCCACAAACTCTAACACGCAATTTTCTCCGATCTTCAGTGTATCCCCGTCGCCGCGAATCAAAAGCCTCTCCTCAGAAACTGCCACGATCGGATCGAACAATCGATCAAAATCATCGTGATAAACCGCTCTCGCCCCTGCGATCAGTCGGCTCGGATCTACGAGATGACGTGCACCTTTCGGGTGGACGACGACCTTTGCGTTTGGACAATCCTTCAAAAACAGTCCTACTCCTCCTGCATGATCCAAATGAATATGTGTCACAATGATGTATTTTACTTGTTCCGGCGTATAACCGAGCTTGGCAAGACCGGCCTTGATGTATGGGACGGAGGGGCTTGGTCCTGTTTCGACCAAAGTCAGTTCTTCTTCAGCGATGACATAAGTCCCCGTACGCTCTGGCCAGCCCATATCGAAACCGTCTATTAAATGGATGCGCTCCCCTAAGTAAATAGGCTGTGATGATTGCATGTAAATGCTCCTCCTTTTCAAAAATCATTTTGTTGCGAGAATATTTACACTTTATCACCTATTTGGGAGGCGCTGGTGAAAAACAACACAAAATCTTCATATTTTTATCGTAATATAAGGGCAGTAAAAAAATTCCATTACTTGGAGGGGTGCAAAAATGGGTCAGCTTTTTTCTGAGTTACGACCTGAGCATGAGACGTTTATCAAGAAGCAACGAATGTTCTTTGTTGCCTCTGCTCCAATGGACACAGATGGTCACGTGAATCTTTCACCGAAAGGGTACGATTCTTTTCGCATCATATCGCCTACGGAGGTCGCCTATTTAGACCTGACTGGAAGCGGAAATGAAACCAGTGCTCATCTGCAGGAAAATGGCAGGATTACTCTTATGTTTTGTGCCTTTGAAGGCCCTCCTCTCATCATGCGCCTATTCGGCAAAGGAACGGTTATTCTCCCGGATACGCCTCGGTGGGATGAGCTCGTAAAGGACTTCCCTCTTCTGCCCGGCGCTCGTCAAATCATTTCCGTAAACGTACAGGAAGTAAAGACTTCTTGCGGCTGGGCCATCCCCTTCTATTCCTTTTCAAAAGAACGGGATACCCTTCAGAAATGGACCTTGGCGAAAGACGAAGAGGAACTGCTTGCTTATCAAAAGGAAAACAACGTAGTCAGCATGGATGGCTTGCCAACACCCTTGGGACAAAAGCTTTTCCCCGCAGTAGGTGGGGATAACGAAGCGTAAAACACAAAGAAGCTGCCTTTCTCGCAGCTTCTTTTTTGGAAACCTCTTTACTTGCTCGTATAAATCGCCACTGCATCGCGGAGAAACTCGGCTACACCTGGCTGCTCCTTGTCATAGTAAGCAGTAAAACGCGGGTCATCTACATACATCTGGGCCACACCTGCGTGGGCTTCCTTACTGTAGCTGTCCCAATAAAAACTCAGCCATTGACGGTGAAGATCTGCTGCTTTTTGCGCTAATTCATGAGCAGGGTCGCCTGTCGAAAAAGCCTGCGACAACGTCTCGTGCAGCTCTGCGTTCAATTTCTCCAGCGCGGCATATTGTTCTTCTGTCATGCCTTTGACCTTCTGATTCGATTTTTCGATTCGGTCACTTCCATATTTTGCACGAATTTCTTCTCCGTATTGCGCCTCGTTGTCGTCAATCAACTTTTGCTTGAAGCCTTCAAATTTTTGTTTGTCACTCATCGTTTTGGTCCCCTCTCTTTGTGCTAATGTCAAATCGACATTGGCGATTAACGCATCCAATTGCGCTCGCCTTTCCAGGAGCTTCTCGCGGTGCTCCAGCAGTGCCCGGTCAGCATCAAAGGTTGGTGAATCCAGGATCTCCTTGATTTCCTCCAAGCTCACCCCCAGCTCGCGGTAAAAAAGGATTTGCTGCAATCGATCAACCTCTTGCTGTCCGTAAATGCGATACCCTGACGAATTGATTCTCGCCGGCTTGAGAAGGTCAATTTCATCATAGTATCGGAGCGTCCGGGTGCTGACACCCGCCAGGAGTCCTAGCTTTTGCACCGTATATTCCATGTTCATTCCTCCTGACAAATTGATCGTACACATTTACGGACCGTCAATGTCAAATACATTTTCACAAAAAATTGGCGTTACTTCATTTTCATTATTTGCTAAAATATAGGTAAAGCCATACAAGGGGGGACTTCGATGCTCTATATCATCGGCTTCATTGTAGCTATAGTCGGTGCCGGATGGGGATTAACAGGGCTGCTCAGTCTTAAAGCGAGAGATAAACATGCCATCACCCATTACACTGATGATGCTTATGCCCAGCAAACCTTGTTCCAGATGCATAACAACCCTACCCAAGGCATGTAAAGATAAAAAATGGCTGCCCGCATCGTGTGCATGGCAGCCATCTTTCTTTTTTACAGAGCTTGGAATGTATCAGTCAATACCGGTACGATTTGCTTCTTGCGGGAGACAACGCCCTTCAGAACAGCTTTGTTGTCCACCAATGTTACTTGGTATGCTTTTTCTACTGCTTGTGTTGCACTGCCGAGTGCAATTGCAACAGAATCGTTATTCAAGATATCCGTTACAACAAATACAAACAGGTCCAAACCTTTTTCAGCGATGTTTGCGTTCATAGCTGCTTCCAGTTCGCTTTGGCGTGCAAGTACATCATTGACATCCACTGCATTAACTTGTGCGATTTCTACTTTCGCATTGCCCATTTGGAACTCTTTTGCATCCAATGTGAGCAATTGTGCGATTGTTTTGTCGCTCAGGTCTGCCCCCGCTTTGAGCATTTCCAGGCCGTATGCTTCCAGATTGACACCCGCGATTTCAGCCAGCTCATGAGCAGCCGCTACATCTTGCTCCGTGCACGTTGGGGATTTCAACAGCAACGTATCCGAAATGATAGCAGAAAGCATCAAGCCAGCCATCTCTTTAGGAATGTCTACGCCGTTTTCTTTGTACATTTTCTTCAAAATGGTAGTCGTGCATCCAACCGGCTCGGCACGGAAGTAGAGAGGATTGCTCGTCTCAAAGTTCGCAATACGGTGATGGTCGATCACTTCTACCACTTGCACTTGCTCAATGTCATTCGCGCTTTGTTGGCGCTCGTTGTGGTCTACAAGGATCACTTCATTAACTTCATTCGCCACTGTCTCTACGAGACGCGGTTCTTTTACTTGGAAGTAATTCAACACAAATGCCGTTTCGCTGCTGATTACACCCAGGCGTACAGGCTCTACATTTGCGCCCAGTTTTGTTTTCAAGTCAGCATACACAAGTGCTGAACAAATGGAATCTGTGTCTGGATTTTTATGACCGAAGATTAGTTTTTTTTCCATCATCCATACTCCTTAATCGTAATTTGGCTTCCAAATTATACCACAGCTTAGCGGATATGCCCAAGATACATTATAGGTTCAAACTCGGTCGTTGGAAATAAGGTTTTGAAGAACAATCCGTAATGAATGGGAGGCGAAATAAAATGAGAGTGGCAGCTTTATATGACATTCACGGGAATGTACCTGCCCTACATGCAACATTGGCAGAACTCGAAGTTGTGAAGCCTGATCTTATTGTCATCGGGGGAGACACCATCTCAGGCCCAATGCCCGTCCAAACACTTGAAATACTCTTCCAATTGGAGACACCTGTGCAATTCATTCGTGGTAATGGCGATCGTGAAGTACTCCTCACTTTTGACGGTGAGGCTCAGGCCTTGGAAATGTCCGATTCTGTGCGGGAAATCACGTCATGGGTTGCGGAGCAATTGAGCCGCTCTCATCGTGACTTTCTGTCGCAGCTCCCTCTTACCTACACGTTAACACGCGAGAATTATGAGGACGTACTTTTCTGCCATGCCATTCCCACCAATGATGAAGATATTTTCACCCCACTCACTCCTGATACAGTTGTGGCCACTTACTTTGAGCGGACGCTGCAACGAATCGTCATCTGCGGTCATACGCATGTCCAATTTGAACATCGCCTTGGCGATCTGCTTATCCTCAATGCAGGAAGTGTGGGCATGCCGTTTGCCAACAAACCAGGGGCATATTGGTTACTTCTTGATGGTGACAGCTACGAGCATCGCTTTACACCCTATGACGTAGAGGCTGCTGCAAAACAAATCGCTTCCACGAACTATCCACAAGCTCAGAAGTTTGCCGAAGAGAATGTCCGAAAGATACCTACGGCTCAAGAAGCAATGGAATTTTTAGAGGCACTTGCACAAAAAAACCGGCCCTCTGTTTATTGAGGGTCGGTTGAGAAGGATAGCTGCCTAGATTAATCGTCCCAGTCTACATCCAATACAGCGCCTGTTGTAGCGGAAATCTCCAAATCGACTTCCTGTCCTTTAGCCGTTTTCACTTCTACTTCATACACATAGTGGTTATCATCATCATCCAGCTTCATGGATTTGATGGTGCCGTTCACTTTAGCCAGCGCGATTTTTTTCGCTTGTTCTACACTGATTTTCACCGGTTGTTTTTCCCACTGATCGTCGTTGTCGTCGTCATGATCATCGTCGTCATCGTGGTCAACTGTTTGCCACACATCGCCAGTCATCGCGTCGACGTACACATCAATCTCTTGCTGCTTATTTCTGATCTCTGCTTTGTATACGAGGAAACCGTCCTCTTCGTCCAGCGTCCATTCGATAATGGTACCAGGCTGTACATCCCGAACTTTTTTCAGTGCTTTTTCAGGTGTGATGCGCACAAGCTTCGCCCAGTTGTGTTTCACATCATCGTCGATTTGCAGGTACACGGCAGAAGTGTTCTTTTGCGGTACACTGTAGGATTGGTTGCTATGTGCAAAGGCTGTTACGCCAAGGCTCCCTACAATCAGTGCTCCTACCATGGTCATGACTACTTTTTTCATATGATCTCGCTCCTTTTTTCGACTGGGTTTGTTTGATCTCCTTTATCATAAAAAGGACAGATGAAGGAAAATAAAGAGAGAGATTAGAAATTGATGAGAAAATAGAAGAGACCTCTCACAGCATTCATAATTGCCAGGGAGCCACAGCGATTAACAAAAAGAGCGCGTGTTTTCTACTGGCAAAAACGAACCATACTGCCTTTAAATCGACGCAAATGAACCATTCGCGCTTTTGCGTGCCCTCCGCTTTTTTCCGTATAATGAAAGCAATCGAGAGGACAACAGTCGACTCGATGACATACGAAAGAGAGCGTGAATGGCAGTGTAATACATATCGTTTCTAATTACTTTCTATTTTTTCTTACATGAGAAGGAGAAACGATTTTTCCGTGGAATCACCACTTTTGAAAAACATCTTTTTTTGAATCTATTTTTTCGTCACTATGCATACGGTTGTCATGTCCGTTATGACTTTGGAAGTGAAAAACCCAGCACGTATTCAATTGGCAGCACAAGCAACACAAGCTATCTCCTCTGCCAATACGGAATCAGGCAATCGGAAATGAAAAAAGGCACTCTACTAATCTTGTAGAGTGCTTCAGTGCATCCAGCTATTGACCGCCATCTGGCTTTTCGCGACTACTTGCGTGCTCATCCTGATGAAGCCAAACATTACGGCGATGCGAAGGCAGAGCTGGCCAAACGATTCCCCTATGATTCTGGCGGTTATGTAAAAGGGAAAGATTCACTTGCAAAAGCTCTGGAACAAAAAGCGCTTGTATGGAAATATTCTCAGAATGAGCAGCAGTAAATTTCTATTTTCCGAGATTGTTCTTAATGGCTTCCAATCCAGCGATTTCTCCCAGGAAGAACGTATCGCCTGCGAGTGTATCCATCGTGTAGACCTGGTTGTTTTTCACTGCTTTGAGGTTTTTCCAGACAGGATGATCCTTCCAGATATGAATCAACCCTTCTGGCTCCTCTGCTTTTGCTGAACGGCGGTTCTCCGCAATAAAGATATGATCGGGAGCAAGCTCACTCAACGCCTCGATTCCGATACGCCCTCCAATCTTGCCATCCTCTGGCAATCCGGTTATCGGTGTTAATCCCACTTCCTTATAATAAATCGGGAAGTTTTTGGGATGCATTACCGTAAAATCCTTACCATTAGAAACGAGGAATAGCGCCGTTTCTCCTTTATGTTTGTCTGCTGCTGCTTTTGCTTCGCTTTTCAGCTTATTAAAATCGGACAAAACTTGCTTCGCCTTTTCTTCTTTACCAATTACTTCAGCGATTTTCATGAGGCGAGTGGGGACATCCACTGAGAAATCAATGACAATGGAATTAGCCATTTTGTTGAATTCCTCAAATCTGGAGCCTTTTCCGGTGCTAGTCATGACAATAACCTCTGGGTCCATCTCCAGCAAAGTCTCCAAATTCGTTTTTCCACCCAGATCCTTTACCGTTTTACCTTCCGCATACTTCGCAAAAATGGGTGACTTGCTTTTCGTCGACTCAAAGCCTTCCGATACAATCGGAGCAAAATCTAGCACGAGGAAGTAATCTGTTCCCATGATATCGACAGAAGCGACACGCTCCGGCTTTTTCTCCAATGTGACTTCCCCCATCGTATGCTTGATGGTTCGAGGATATACAGGCTCCCCAGCCCCAGCCCCTTTTGTATCGGGTTGTGATGCTCCTGCCTCAACCGTTTGCGCTTTATTGGCAGTGTTTGTGTCTGTAGTCGCCTGTCCTGCTCCGCACCCCGCCACGACGGCTGTGGCTAAGATTACAGACAAAATGCCTGATAATTTCTTTTTCATATCAATTGAACTCCTTTTATTCATCTCCTGATTTCAAACATGATTTACCCTTTTGTTCGGATCAACAAATACAGAAAATAAGGCCCCCCAATGAGGGAAATGACAATACCCGCCGGTACTTCTGTAACCGGCATAATGCTTCGCCCTATCGTATCTCCGGTCAACACGAGCAAGGAACCGACGAGCGCTGTAATGGGCAGCATGTATTGATGCTGGGGTCCGACCAATCTGCGCGCGATATGCGGGCCAAGCAAACCGATAAAGCCTATGCCTCCACCTGTCGCTACACTCGACGCAGCCAATCCAACCGCACCCGCCATCAAGGCCAGTCGCTCCCGTTGAAGAGATACGCCCAGGCTTGCTGCAATTTGTTCATTCATACTGAGCAGGTTCAGTACATTTGCCTTCCGATACACGTACGGCAGCAGGATCACCATCCACGGCATAAGCGCCAGCACGAACTTCCAATTGGAACCCCACAACGATCCCATCTGCCAAGTGACGACAAACTCGAGGTTTCGCGGATTCAACTGAAGTGTCAAAATAATGCTGATGGCGCTAAGTCCCGCCCCTACTGCAATCCCTGTAAGCAAGAGACGGGTAGGAGATATGCCGTGCCCTTTCTTGTATGCCAGCGTATAGATTATGGCTGCTGTGGCGGTGGCACCGATGAGTGCGAGAAACGGCATCAAAAAAGGCGGGGCCATATTCGTTGCGGGATATAAAGAGACGAACAACAATACGGCCAGTCCAGCACCAGAACTGATTCCAAGAATGCCAGGGTCAGACAGGCCATTGCGAGAGATTCCTTGCAGGATCGCTCCCGATATAGCAAGCCCCGCTCCAATCATGACCGCAATCACCATCCGAGGAAGCCTCAGCTCAAACAACACGAGACTCTGCTTTTTCGAACCCTCCCCCAGCAACGTTTGCAACACCTCGAAGGGCCCAATACTGTACGGTCCCGTGTTCAAGCTCAGGACAAAACCGACAAGCAAAAGCACTGCGAAAAGAAGGATCAGTCGGACACTACGGCATTTTCTTTTTTGGGAAAATTGATCGATGTCCACTACCACTCCCTCCTTTCCTTACGTGCCAGGTACAGGAAGAAGGGGACCCCGATAACAGCGATAATGGCGCCAAGCGGTGTCTCGTAGGGCATCGCTATCATTTTGGCTCCGATGTCTGCAAAAACAACCAAAACAGCTCCCAAGACTGCAGAGCATGGAATAATCCAGCGGTAATCAACCCCGACCAGAAAACGGACGATATGTGGGACAACAAGACCGACAAACCCAACACCACCAACTGTCGAGACAGAAGCACCCGCCAGCACCATGACGACAGCCGCCGACACCCCCTTCACCAGCCTTGTCTTTTGTCCGAGTCCCGCTGCGATCTCTTCTCCCAAACTTAAAATAGTAATGGAGCGAGATAGGATCATGGCCACAACGATTCCTCCGACAATCCACGGCATCATGACGGATACTTGAAACCACTCCGCTGTAGAGATCCCCCCTGCTGACCAGAATGCCAGATCGTAGTTGATCTGAAAGAGGAGAGAAATCGCCTGACTAATCCCTGATATGATTGAGCTGACGACTGCCCCTGCCAACGCGAGCCGCAAGGGGGTCAAACCGTTTTTGGAAAAATAGGCCAGACCATAAACAAGCCCTACCCCCAGACCCGCTCCGATAAAAGAAAAGAGAATAATAGACTCAAAAGGGAGTCCTGGGGCAAAAGCAAAAACGAGTACAAGTACGAATCCAGCCCCTGCATTAATGCCCATCAAGCCCGTATCCGCAATCGGATTTTTCGTAACCCCTTGCATGATGGCTCCCGCTACGGCAAAAGCGGCTCCCACCAGCGCTCCTGCCAAGGCACGCGGCATTCGCAGTGTTTGAATAATAACATGGTGCTCGTTGCTAGAATCATAATGAAAAATCGAATTCCAAACGGTAGCAAAAGAGATATTCGCCACTCCAGTGATAATGGATGAACCTAGTCCGAAAAGAATGGCGCAAATCCCTGCAACAATCAACACCGTGGCCATCCACGGCCTGGTTCGAAACGAAGCATTTTTAGTGATCGGCTGTGACAGTGACATTTCCCTTCTTATCCTCCAGAGCAACGTTCGAATGAATCACGGTCAGCTTGTCATTTGCAGCCGTTCTCGCTCGTGCTTCCGGGATGACCTCCGGAAAGCCAAGCTGAAGCATTCCTACGAGTTTTTCCTCCGCACGTACCCCTACCGCTTGCAAAAATCCTGCTTGATACGTGAACGGTTCCGTTTTCCAAACGACGCCCAAGCCCCGCTCCCACGCCGCGAGCTGAAAGTTTTGAATCAACGTGCAGGCTGCCGCATAATCCTCTTCCCGTTCTCTTTGCCGAGAGTCTTCATTTACGATAACCAAAAGATAGGCCGGGACGCGTAAAAGCAATTCCGGATCTCTTTTTTTCATGGCGTTTTGAAGAATGGCATCGACAACTACCCGCTTCCCTTCCTCCATATAAAGGACGAATCGCCAAGGCTCACGTAGTCCGTGGTTAGGCGCCCAGACAGCTACATCCAGCAACTCACGAATCAATTCCAGTGGAATCAGGTCTGGCTTGAATTTCTTTATGGTTCTGCGGTCTCGGATCGCTTGTGCAATCGGATACATTGATGGCTCCATCTCGTTCCCTCCAACAATAGTGATACTCATTCTCAATCATTATCACAAACTTGTGGGCGCAAGAAAATTGAAGAACCTGATTCCTTTTTTGTACATTCCTGTGACTCTGCAAGATGCGTGAGCGCCTCTGATATGGATTGCTCATGGCCGAGGGCGGAATAATGCAGCCAAGGATATACCCCAGCTCGATGTACATTTCCTTTTAATCGATGCTTGCGTACATCCGTTCGAATTTTCCTTTCGTCGAAAAGCAGAATATGATCAGCCTGAAAATCTTGAAGCTCATCCAGGCTCGCGATATCCAGAAAGGCAAAATAATCTGTTCCCACTGGAGGTCTTACCTGTAGGTCACCGTATAAAATATCGGAAATTTTCCGCCTTTTCGCACCAAATATACGGGCTCCACCATCCCACGCCCTCACTGCCATAACGGTTTCATTTCCAATTTTTTTGCGGATACGCTCGCGAGCCGCAGCTGCTTTCAGATCATAATAATAGAGCCAACTGGTCGCCACCTCTGTAATTCCTAGCATGGCAGCTACCTGCTGCAAATGATCTCGCCAAGTCGTTGTTTTAAAGGGAATGAGCCAGGTCGGTGCAATGGTTTCCAATTGTTCAAGCCAAGGGGCAACCTGATCTGTTCCGACAATCAAATCTGGCTCCATCTGATGCAGACGGTACAAGTCAAATTCCAGTGTGGCTGCTTCCATCTGGGAGTACGGCCTCTTTTGCCGATGCTTTTCCCAAACAGGGATCAGATGTTGGATCGAAATCCCCAATGCGAGCAGATCACCGATGATTGCTGGATGGAGTACGGCGATTTTCTTTTGTAACGATTTCTTGAAGCGATAAGGGGGCACGCCAACGATCTTTTTAAACATCCGACTGAAATAGTACACATCCCGATAGCCCACTTCACTAGCTACCTCAGGAATCAGCACGTCCTGCGTCACCAGAAGCTGACAAGCCTTCTCCATTCGTTTCCGATTGATGAATTGCAAGGGAGTGAGCGAGGTGTACTCCTTAAACTGCTGGTAGAAAAGGGTCGGCGTCATTCCTGAGTAGCGAGCCATCTCCTCGATCTGAAAAGTCTCCTCACAATGCTGCTCCATATGCTCAGCGATCCCTTGAAGAAGTTGTTGACGATCTGTTTTTTTCTCTTGCAGCGTGATTCCAGCCATAATAGCTTGCCATAGCTTCAGAAAAAGAATCTGCATGGTTGCCTGATCGAAGCGATCTTTTCGCCATGCCAGATGCAATTGTTCGATGTGATGGTGAATTAAGGATATAGTTTCGATATGGTGCTTCCCCTGAATCGGTAGCATCACTTCGTTTATGAGCCACCCATCCCTTTCTTTTCTGGCATGAGCAGCAAAAAGCGCCACGTAACAAACATAGAGGTTCTCCGTAATGGGCAAGAGGGCGAGCCCTTCCTTCATATCCTCTGGAGATATGAACATGCAATCTCCCTGGTTAAGCATCCCTCCTGTCTTATCCAACCGAAACGACGCCCTGCCCTCTATTACCAAAATAATGATTTGTTCGCTTCTCTCTCTCGCTTCTACAAGCTTCCATTCTTTTGAAATGGACAAAACGTGCACATCATTTACAGTGATGACATTCGGATCACTAAATATGTCTGTTTTTCCCATAAATAACTCCTCTTGAATCATGATGCATCAAATGATAACAATTCTCACCAATTGTACGAGAGACTTGGCAAAACCGCAATTGCACTCGAGTGAGAAAAAGCAAAAAAACGCCAAGCGATCAACAAGATGACCACTCGACGTTTTCTCTTTCCACTTAAGTTATTCTCATGACACTCTTTGTAGACAACTATTTCTAAATGATCG
The DNA here is from genome assembly GCF_021270385.1 of Brevibacillus sp. AF8. NCBI lineage: Bacteria > Bacillati > Bacillota > Bacilli > Caryophanales > Paenibacillaceae > Brevibacillus > Brevibacillus sp. AF8. The sequence goes on from NZ_JAGQDN010000008.1 coordinate 24,508, forward strand.
TATATTTTAACAAAGCATCTCATATTTTCTACCTATGTTTCTACTAAAAAACTAACAGAAAGAGGTACAGGTATGCTGAGCAATCAAAAAGTAATCGTAACAGGAGCAGCTTCTGGGATCGGGAAAGCCGTAGTGATGCACTGCTTGAAAGAAGGGGCCGCTGTCATCGCGTGTGACCTCAATCAGGAAGCTTTGCTGGCACTGGAAGAAGAGATGGATCGAGCAGAAAGACTACATACGTATTGTGTGGATGTTAGCAAATATGAAGAGGTCGCGGCTTTTTTTGCGCATATCGAGGCAGAGCATGCGGATTGTACCAGTCTCGTCAATAACGCAGGCATTTACCTGGCGAAAAACATTCTGGACTACGACCTCGACACAATTGAAAAAGTGCTCGCGATTAACGTAAAAGGTTGCATTTATTTCTCACAGATGTTCGGAAAGCTCCTTTTTCCTGCCCAAAAACGAGGAGCTATCGTCAACCTGTCCTCTGTATCCGGAATCGAGGGCAGCTCGGATGCAGTCTACGGAACCTCGAAGGCGGCAATTCTCGGCTTGACGAAAAGCTGCGCAATGAACTTCGCTCCCTACATCCGGGTCAATGCGGTAGCACCCACTATGGTTGCTACACCGATGATGGACACCATTCCAGAATGGCGTCGGGCAGAATATCTCGCTCACGGCCTCATCGACAGCCCTGTAATGCCAGCGGACGTAGCAGATACCGTCGTTTTCCTGTTATCGGAGAAGTCCAAACACTACACCGGAGCGACTTTTGACATCAACAACGGTGGATATCTGCGGTAATAGCATGGCAAAGGGGCGTTTAGTGCCCTACCATCCAAGGGCGTTTGCCCCCACGACTGTGAGAATGTCCCCGCTGTGTCTGGCTACCGTGGTTATGGCTGCACCCTCCTCCTTCATGGGAATGCGAATGCTTCCGTACCACTTTTGGTTCCACGCCACGCTCAACACGTTGTCGCAGCGCTTGCGGTGTCATGATCAATCCTGGTGCGGCATACAAACGCTTTGACGGTAGCCGGCAATTGGGGCACGCAATGCTATCTGTAAGCTCGCTCATCTTCAGCCATTGTACAAATGGACCACATTCCTCGCACATGTAATCATATCTCGGCATCGTATTTGGCTCCCTCTTTCGCGTTCTTTTTCTTGGCTACTTCGGCAAGATATCTCGATCAAAAATGCTTGTCGGGATAGACAAGGTGCAGCATGCGTTCGGAATATCGACGATTCCCGCAATTCTTCCTTCCACCGGTGCCGTTCCCAGCAGCATGTACGCCTGCTCCCCTGTGAAACCCATCGCTGTTTTCAAATATTCGATGGCATTCAGGCATGCATTGCGGTAGGCAACATGCGCATCCATGTACAGCTGCTGCCCTGTCGTCTCGTGGACTGAAATTCCTTCGAAAACGAGGTATTCGGTATAGCGAGGCTCTACTGGACCCGGTTTGAATACAGGGTTGTTCACGATGTTATACTTGGCCATCCCGCCCTTGATGACGTCCACATGAAGATCCAGCCAACCAGCCATTTCAATACCGCCGCAGAAGGTCACTTCTCCGTCTCCTTGTGAAAAATGCAAATCGCCCATGGACAGCTTCGCTCCATTTACATAAACCGGAAAGTAAATGCGAGTGCCTTTGGACAAGTTTTTAATATCGCAGTTTCCTCCGTGCTCGCGAGGGGGGACAGTCCGGGCCGCTTCTCTGGCAATCCGATCAAACTCGGCTCCCTTTAGACTTCCCAACACGGCACTGTGCGGGGTCGGCAAATTCGCGAGTGGCGGCATTCGTTCAGGATTTGTCGCTACGAGGTCGCTCTCTCTTCGGTTCCAGCGATCCAACAGTTGGTGGGAAGGTGCGGTACCAATCAAGCCTGGATGAAGAATCCCAGCAAATTTGACTCCTGGCAAATGACGAGAAGTGGTGTAAATGCCGTGGAAGTCCCAGATCGACTTGGCTGCTTGCGAATAATGATCGACGAGGAAGCTCCCGCCGTTTTCTTTGGCGAAAATCCCGTTAAAACCCCATTCCGATTGAGGGAGTGCCCCGATATCGAGAATATCGACAACCAAGAGGTCGCCTGGCTCTGCTCCATTCACCCAGACAGGTCCACTGAGCACATGGACGCGATTGAGATTGACATCCCGAATGTCGGAAGGGTCATCGTTATTCGCGATCTGCCCGTCCGTCCAGTCCTTACATTCCATGCGGAAAACAGCTCCTGGATTCACGGAAACGGTTGCTGGAATGTCTGGATGCCATCTGTTGTGACCAGGTGTATCCTGCTCCTCCATCGGTTTGTTCAAATCAACTCGAAATAAAACTTCTGGCATGCTGCTTCCCCCTCACTTGTTCAAAATGCGTATGCCCTACATTCACAAAAAGAAGCAAATGACATGCCAATGCTTGCTGGACCTAATAAAAATTTGATAATACCGATTCTTTTGGCTACTTTCTCCTGTATACTTAATAGAAAGTGCTTGTCGCAAAACAGGTCATGCAGTTGATCTGCCCTTGACCCGGAAATGTCCCACCTCTCTTGTATCGCTTTCGTCATTGTGTGTCGTTTGTTTCCCTGCTTCCTTGTCGGACACCTGTCCCACGATCGAACAAACAAACTATAACAAGAAAGGGTGCGAGAACGATTTTTGAAGCCGGCATGCTACTCTCGTCTTTCGATTCTTCCTCCGTAACCGAGCGTTCCCATCATCGCGCGATCCCTCATGCTGTCTTTCACTCTCTCTATCAGCAATTACAGGCCTCCGCGAATCTTTCATCCTATGAATTTTCTCTGATTAGGGATGCGCTAATCCATTTGCTACAAAATGGCTCTTTGCCGCTTTTTCCGCTATCTCATTCCACTACGCGACATTCTTCTGCCCTTCAAACGAATCATGTGATTCCAGCACTCAGGCATCCCTCTCATTCTGTTCCCAATTGGAAGAGTCTTCTTTTCGCATGGGCGGAAAACAGCCAAGAATACCTCATCGCACTCAGTGACGAGCGCATCGTACTTTTTGCTAACAAGCGGGCACAAGAACGATTTTCGTTAGTTGAAGGCCTTGTGCTCGAGGCGGAATGGGAACAAGAACGCTTAACCAATTGGTATTTAGAAGAACTCGATCTGGGTGAGAAGACGTGGTATCGCCTTTTTCTTATTCGCCCAAGTATGTCAACCTTTTCAAAGACTACTAGCAGCGATTCTTTTTCAGAGATTCATACGAATAGCCCCCTCTATCAAGCTCAACTACATACAGCACGTATTGCTGCAAAATCGCTATCGAATACGTTATTGCTCGGAGAAACAGGCTGTGGCAAAGAAGTCCTGGCACGTGCCATCCACTCCTCCAGTTCGAGAAAAGACGGCCCTTTTCTTGCGGTCAATATCGCAGCACTTCCACGCGAACTGATCGCCAGTGAGCTATTTGGATATACAGAAGGAGCTTTTACGGGAGCAAAAAAAGGAGGACAACCAGGAAAATTCGAAGCAGCAAATGGAGGAACGCTATTTCTCGATGAAATCGGGGAAATGAGTTTGGAGCTTCAAGTGCTTTTGCTACGCGTCCTCGAAGAGCGCAAAGTGACGAGATTGGGCTCTCATGAAGAAAAGCCATTGGACATTCGGATTATCGCAGCCACCAATCGTTCTATAGAAGAACAGGTACAAAATGGGCAGTTTCGCGCAGACCTTTACTACAGGCTCAATGTCCTGCAAATACGCATCCCTCCTCTGCGCGAACGCAAGGAAGACATTGCAACCTTGGCTCACGAGTTCCTCCAGCAGCTACATACCCAATATGCTGGCGGTCCGACCGATATCTGTGAATCTGCCCTGGCGATCTTAAAGCAGCATTCATGGCCCGGAAATATTCGTGAGCTGCGCAATATCGTGGAACGGGCATTTTTACATGCGTTTGGTGATTCGTGGGTCACCTCTCACCATCTCCCGAGCGAATGGCAGCAGCAGTATGGGCTGCAAGAAGCATCCGGGGAACCTTTGCCATTATTGCGCGAATTAGAGCGACAGACGATCCAGCAAGCCATCACACAAGCTCCGTCCATCAGCGCCGCTGCCAAAAAGCTAGGTATTGCGCGAAGCACCCTTTATCGAAAAATGGAAGAGTTAGGAATCGGATAAGAAATTCGGGGGATGAGCCTTAGCAGCTTGTCCCCCGAATCATTTTACAGATACCCTATTCGCCAGCGAGTGCTCGCCGTATCGTCATTCTTGCTTCCTCTGCTACTATCTCATCATTGTGATCAATGGCTTGCATCCAGAGCAGCATCGGAATGTACACCGCCATCATTCTCGCCAATATTTTTGTCTCTTCATCCACTTCTCCATACGTATGGAAAAACGATTGACGGGCTTGTGGCGGTAAAAAACTGTACGCCACATTTACATCCGCTCCCGGGTGACCCAGATTGAGATCGCCCCAGTCAATGATGCCTGATATCTGCCCGGCTTCATCTACCAGCATATTTTTAACATGCAAGTCTCCGTGCAGCAGCACTTCACGTGGACTTAATCGGTCGATCACGACTTGTCCTAAATAATTTGCGATCGCATCCCGATCCTCTGCAGGAATATGTACAACTAAGGTAGACAAAAACGTCTGCATCTTTTCTTTTCTCTGTGCAATGTCCAGGAGGTTCCTGTGATCATGCTCGATGCCGTTCTCCCGGGCACGCTGGGACGGAAATGCATGCAGGCTTTTTAAAAACGTTGCAAGTGCCACTGCTGATGAAGCACGCTGCTCGTCGGTCAAGCCTTTTGGAAACGTTCCAGGCACATACGTGTACCCCAAGAAAGGGAATGGATAGTCGTTGGTTGGTTCCCCATAAAAAACCGGCTTCGGATACGGGATCGTCAGGAATGCCGCAAGCATTGGCAGCAGCACCCCTTCCTTCTTGATCAACGCAACAGCGACATTCCGCCTGGGAAAACGGAAGACATATTCGTCCCCCACTCGAAAGACCACGTTATCCCACCCACAGCCAATCAGCTTAATGGGCATGGAAGATAGCCGCGGAAACTGACGGAAAATGAGTGCACGTGCCAATGGTTCGGATACGTCCCAGTCAGCATCCCATGGATTCGAGTTGGTCATGGTTTTCGTCCCCTCCCATTTGTCCTTTCATCTGCCGTGATGGGTGCTTACAGCTACGATTACGTAGATCGGATCTGATAGACACATCTCTTTCCGCCGATTGCCACGCATTCCGTCCGTTCTACGCTCGTCTGCAGTAACGCTCGGTAACAATTAAGCTCTCTTGCACAAATCATCTGATACCGATCTGCTACTTTAAAATAAGGACAATTGTGCTGCGTGATCACATATTCCTCATCACTGACCTGCTCCCATCTCGCCATAAATCCATTGTCATCTTGGATGCGCGCCATCTCTGCCACCTTTTCAGATAGCGCTTTTCCTTCCATCTGTCCCTCGTATTTCTGGATCATCTTTTCTTGTTGTCTTGCGAAAAATTGATCCACTCGGTCTTCCCCGTCTGCCAGCACGATATGCTCCATCAAATCCACGGCCAATTGCCCGTAATCATTCGGAAATTGTTCGTTGCCTTGCTGTGTCAACGAGTAGTAATGCATCGGTCTGCCTGCTTTTTGACGACCTACTCTGCACACAACAAAACCGTCTTTTTCCAAGTAGATCATTTGCCTGCTGACAGCTACCTTTGTGAGTTCCAGCCTGTTTTGTAAATCCTTTGTGCTGAGTTCCCCTTCTCTTTTCAGCAACAATAGAATGTATTCACGTGTTGACAGGTGTTTATATCTCTCCATTTTCTCTTCGCCCCTTTATTGGAAAAGAACGATACGCTCACAGTATATGTCCTTTGTATAACTAATTCAACAAACATGTTTATAAAGTGACCCTCTTTGTTCATCACAAAGGTTACGCAACTGCAATTTATTAAACATTTTAGTTGAATATATATAAATTAGTGCCTATACTATGATTGTAGTGCACGGTGTTTTTTTCCAAGAAGGATAGGTGAAAAGGATGAAAGCTGTATTCTCCCTTCTCCGTGAACGACAGGTCGAAGTGACTTATCAGGAGCCTTTGGCGGCACATACTACCTGGAGAATTGGCGGACCTGCGGATTTACTGATTATACCGAGCAGTAAATCTCAACTGATCATGGTCCTACAAATACTGAATGAACATCATGTCCCATGGATGGTGATGGGAAAGGGTTCCAACCTTTTGATCACAGACAAGGGGTATCGTGGCGCGGTCATTAAATTAAACAAGGCTTTGGACTATGCCCGAATCGTGGGCAATCAGATTTACGCAGGGGCCGGCTACTCCTTAATCAAGCTTGCAGCATTGGCAAACAAGCACAGACTCAGTGGCTTGGAGTTCGCAGGTGGAATACCCGGGTCTGTCGGCGGAGCTGTGTATATGAATGCAGGCGCCAACGGATCGGATATATCAGACATTTTCCATTCAGCTGAAGTGATCACACAAACCGGAGCCATTCGCTCCTTGCGTGTTGTAGATTTGGATTTTTCTTATCGCCACTCTTCCTTGCAAGATGCTGATGTCATCATCACGGAAGCGATTTTTGAACTGACTTTGCGCGATAGCGAAAGCATCAAGCTCCAATGGAACCAATATAAAGAAAAACGTTTAAAAACACAGCCTCTGCCGTTCGACTGTGCGGGCAGTGTATTCAGAAATCCACCGGGCCATTTTGCGGCAAAGCTCATCGAAGATGCTGGCCTAAAAGGTATGCGGTACGGAGGCGCGGAAGTATCGAGCAAACACGCCAATTTTATTATGAATACCGGCAATGCCACTGCACTTGATGTATGGACACTCATGAGACAGATTCAGGAAAAAGTTCACAGCCAATCTGGCATTCAGCTTGTTCCTGAAGTTGTGATCGTAGGTGAACTGTAAACATAAAAAAGGGAGGTCTCACGATGATTCAAATCAGCCAAGCTGCTGTCACTCGCATTCAAAATATGCTTGAACAAGAAAGCTCTCCTCTCTTCATTCGTTTTGGCGTGAAGGACGGCGGGTGTTCCGGAATGACCTACGCGCTCGGTTTTGATGATACTTATCAAGAGGGCGACTCCACAATCGAAATGGATGGCGTGAAGTTGGTCGTCAATCCGGAAAGTTATCCGTATGTCGATGGCGTCGAAATCGATTATAAAGAGACAGGAATGATGGGTGGGTTTACGATCCAAAACCCGAATGCGATTGCAACCTGCGGCTGTGGAAGCAGCTTCCGTACAGCCCTACATCGAGGAAAAAGAGAAAAGTGTGAGTAAATCACCAGACGAAAATGACTTGTCACCGATTGCAAACGAATGCTATTCTAGTGAAAAATTTCCCCCTATTACTTATGTAAGGTGACAATATGCTTTCATTTTCCAGACTAATCAAATGTAAACCCCCAATCCCGTAATCTCCCTCCTGCGCTGTTTGAGATTTTCGGAATGTAGGGGGAATGTACAAGTGAATACAAAAATCTCAACACCATCTTTGCTACTGTTGATCATTCTGGTGGGTTTTCCGCAAATTAGTGAAACGATCTACACACCTTCGTTACCTGATATCGCCAATAGTCTTCATGCCAGTAACAATACGATCCAGCTGACACTCAGTATTTACTTCCTCGGTTTTGCCTTTGGCGTATTTTGTTGGGGAAGACTCTCTGACGCTACCGGCCGACGCCCTGCCATGCTCTGGGGAATTTTCGTTTACGGTCTGGGCAGCTTGGGTTGCTACCTCTCCGTTTCAGCTGACTGGTTGTTATGGAGCCGGTTCATTCAAGCTTTCGGTGCGAGTGCAGGATCGGTGGTAACCCAAACCATTTTACGAGAGAGTACCGATACCACCAAGCGTCATGCTGTTTTTGCTCAGATTTCAGCTGCTCTCGCTTTTACGCCTGCAATTGGCCCCTTAATCGGTGGTTGGGTGGATCAATCGTTTGGATACCAGGCTGTTTTCTTCACGCTAATTGCGATGAGCGTAGCGATTTTTGCTTACGCGTTTGTATCGTTGCCTGAGACCAAAACATTTACCGCTTCAAAGATAAACACGCTGGCTGTAGCCAAACGCCTTTTTACGGACAAAAGGATTTGGGCTTTTGGCTTCTTAATTGGGGCGACAAATGGCATGTTGTTCAGTTACTATGCCGAAGCGCCATTTATTTTCATTGCGTTTTTCGGCATGACGCCTGGTGTGTTTGGGTTCTTGGGGATTTTCGTAGCTTTGGCTTCTGTGATCGGGGCCATGCTCTCGAAAAAACAACTAACCAAATACCCCGCTGAGAACATTATCCTGATCGGCTCACTGGTGACAACGTTAGGAGCAGTATGCCTCACAAGTTTCACTTTGTATGGAGTGAGCCCGTCCGTTGTTTCGATGGCGATCATGGTAATCTCTATCTTTACCCTTTTGCTAGGGATTGGGATCATGATTCCAAACTGCCTGAGTTTAGCTCTTGTCCACTACAGCGATGTGCTCGGAACTGCTGGCGCTATTTTTGGTTTGATTTACTACCTCATCGTCAGTCTCATCACGAGTGGCATGAGCTATTTTCATAACGGCTCGCTGGTCACCATGCCAATCTACTTCTTGCTATTGGCAATCATGATGGTGCTTGTTAGTAAACAAATGACGGCCAGCCATACAACCAAATAGCCGATTCGCTCTTTTCAGCAACTTCAACACCAAAAAGCCGATTCTCTCATAGAGAAATCGGCTTTTTGCCTGTACTCGTCACTCCTCCCGCTTCGTCTCGATCGATAATCCTTCGACATGCTTGCGACTCATCATTTTACGTTTCTTTCGGTTCTCTTTTGTCTCAAAAACGATGTCCATGTCATAATCGGCCGGATACAGCTCTTTGCCCTCAATATGCAAGACGAGGCGCTTTTTGTTGATTTTATATTTCTGATTTTGAATCATGACGCCAACGATACCTTTGGAGTCCTCCGCAGCAAACACGATGCCGGTTCTCCCCAAATAGGAGATGAATACACTATCGCCAACAGCAAATGGTTTGTCACGCTTTGGCGTGGCTGGGGTATCTGCTGCTTTTTCGGAAATCTCCTGGGAAAGTTGCTCACGCGTTTCCTCTTCTACTGCCACTACCACTTCTTCCGGCTTTTCTATTATCCGTGACTCCACATAGCCTGGAGCCTCATACTCTTCCTGCTCGACGTCTTGGTATTGTTCCAGCCTCTCATTAGCGGCAGTCGTAGTCATGAATCCATTCCGAGTAATTTCCCGAGAACGCTGAATCATCTCAGACGGGATACCCAGCTTCAGTGCGATCAGGAATGCGTAGCTCTGGCCAGCTTCTCCGATTCGCAAGCGATACAGTGGCTGCAAGGTCTCCTCGTCAAATTCCATTCGTGCATTTTGGAACCCGGCAGTTGCGGAGGCAAAATTTTTGATTTCGTTAAAATGTGTATTCACGATTACCGTCGCTCCTCTTCGGTGCAGCTCCTCCAAAATCGCAATCGATAAAGCGACCCCTTCTCCTGGATCTGTACCCGTAGCCATCTCATCAATTAGAACAAGGGTCGAGGCGTCGGTAATCTTCAAGATTTCCAAGACATTATGAATATGCGCCGAAAACGTGCTTAACGCTTGCTCGATACTCTGCCCATCCCCAATATCTACAGCGATGTTGCGGAAAATGGAGAAACGACTGCCTTCCTGTACTGGTACTAGCAAACCTGACTGAACCATCATGGTTAACAGCCCAATGGTTTTTAGGGTCAATGTTTTCCCGCCTGTATTGGGACCTGTAATAATAAGCGATTTGTACTCTCGGCCAATTTTCAAATGCAGTGGCACCATTTTCGGACCGAGTAGCGGATGCCGTGCTTCCTTGACATCGAGGATTCCTTTTTCGTTTAGCTCGACGTTCGCGCCTCCGATTGCCAATGCGTACTTCGCTTTTGCGAAAAGGAAGTCATACATTCCAACGATCTCGACATTCGCGGTGAGTTCATGGGTATATTCTTCTGCGAACGCGGATAATTGCATCAGTACTTTTGTTACCTCGCGTTCTTCCTCTGCCTTGAGTGCTGTCAGCTCAAACTGTACGGCGCTGATCTCCGTCGGTTCCATATAGACGGTTTGACCGCTCGCCGACTCATCTAAGACACTGCCTGCCACTTGCTTGCGATGTTCTTTTTTGATAGGGATGACATAGCGTCCATTGCGTGTACTAATCACATTTTCTTGCATGATCGAACGATATTTGTTCATGATCGAATCCAATTGCCTTTTCAGGCGATCTTCAAATACGACAATTCGTTTGCGCACCTTCAACAAGTCTTTGCTGGCGGAATCGACAACTTGCCCATGACGGATGCACTGTTCGATTTCGTTCCTCAATTTTGTAGCGTCGTACATCGATGCTGCATAGGTGCTTACGCGTGGCGCCAATTGTGCTTTTGTTGCCATGTACTTCATGAGTTGTGAGCAACTCGTTAGGAACAAGTACAGATTCGTAAAATCGTTTACGCCAAATACATATCCCGTCCCCAGAAGAGAAAGGATCTTCTCCATCCCTTCCAGCGCGGGAATTGGTACACTAGCTCCATTTTGCAGGATGTTCTTGGCTTCAGCTGTTTCGTCCAGCTTACTACGCACTACCTTGACAGAGTCCATTGGCATCATTTGTTCTACATGCTTTTTCCCTGCGTACGATAAGGCGTATTCCATTACCTTTTCTTTGATCTTGTCGTATTCGAGACGCTGTAATGCTTTTTCATTCATGACTGATTTCTCCTTTTTATGAAAAATAAAAAAGGGCGAAGAATGAACAAATGTCATTCTCCGCCCTTTTTTTGGTATACCTAAACAAAACGCAACCAAATAAAAAACCGCGCTGAACACAGCACGGATTTTGGGCGCAATGATAGGGTTTTCACCTAAGGCATTGTATGATATCCGTTGTTCTTAACTAATTCCAAGGCCGATTATCACCCAGCACAAAGAAACTTTGCTACAGGGCAAAATTTCGAATGGTGAATCAAGACCTTTTGTATGGAATTGCTTTAGTTAAGAACGACCGCCGACATCAACATCTCTCCCTAGATATGGTTCCTTTCACTATAGCGCATGTGATCCTCTGCCGTCAATCCGCTTCGAATTTGTACAGCTTCACACCATAACCAGTAAAAATATCGTCAAGCTGCTTCCTCACCACATCCCAATCCCCGCCTGCTAATCCGCAGCCGATCCCGTATGGAATGGCGATGGTCAGATTTTCTTTTTTCGCGAGGGTGAGAACTTCTTCCAACCCTTTTTGCAGCATGTCATATTTCGTATAGACTCCTTTTTTTCCATAACCGAGCTGTGCAAAAAGGTTCGCAATGTACTTCCCTTCCCCGACCTGGCAAAGCAGCACTTGTCCAAGGAGGTCGCCTCGTGCATCTGCATACTGCTCGCAATGACGCTTGTACGCCGTATAAACACTTGGATAGTTGGCCCTAATTTGCTTGGCAAGACCTGCTCCCATCACACCCATGCAGTTGACCTGCTGCACGATGATATTTTCTGTAGCTTCCAAAATATTTCCTGACACGACTTGTACCCATTCATTCATGGCACTCACTCCTTTTCCTTACGCTTCATGCAGGACTTTCTTTTTACGCCTAAAGAAGCGCAGACAAACAAAATAAAGCACAGATGCCGCTACGCCCAGGACATAAAACTTGAGAAGCAGCGTTAAGGTATGCATAACGATGAAAAAAAGCATCATCGTTGCGATGATTCCAGCTACGACGTACAGCATTGCTTCCAGTATGAGAAGGTGCCTTCTCTTGTTCAATGGCATTCGCTTCATGACCCAATCAATGATGATAGATTGCGGAATCCCTAACATAAACACCGTCGGGAACGTAAGCATCGCGACGGGAAGAACCGAGAATCGATCCTGAAAATACAGAAGGGCAGTTGCAAATGTAAATAAAAAACTCGCCACTATACCCGCCATAAACCTTTCAGCCATGCAGAACAATCACTCCTTCTTCCTGCTCACGAATAAACAGGTCTGGATAGTTCAGGACCAACCCATTTGTATCAACAGTGATGTTCTCCACGAATGTTCCAGCCTGGTATCGATAGACAGAAGAGTCCCCATTGCTTTCTAACAGCGTATATTGCTGCTGCACTTGTCTATACGTCAGCTCATGGGCCAAGAAATAGACTACTTGAATAGACTGTGGTTCCCATGGAGAATACGATAAACGGCGGATTGGCAGTGTATTTGTGAAAGGTGTACAAGAAATATCGATATCGATACAGCCAAAGAGCTCAGGAATGGGCTCACCCACCTCATTCGTCCAGTTTCCCTTGCCATCCGATGAGAGATGCAAAGCTCCTTCTTCGCCCATGATTGCCAGTGAAACCTCACGTGTGACCCAATTTGAATCCAGGACCATTTCATATTGGATTCTGGTTATACTAGCGTCATCCAGCCTTCCGATCACCATGCTATTTACGTGGATTCTGTTCGAGCCCTCCCGTATGCTCAAATGCTCATATCCTACACCTGTGGTTGGTTTCTAGATAACATTCGTTGGTAACATGCGAACCCCTCCGATCATTTGTTCCCCTTTTCTCATCCTATCATTTCTTGGATGAAAATGGTAGAGTCCTGTATAACCGGCTTGCACAACGCATACCTGAGTCATCTATGGAATAGGATCATAGTACCGGAAAATAATGGAAAGGAGACAATCGATGGATAATCCCTCCCTCTCCTTAACACAACCTGACATGCTGTCCATTATTCGCAATGGTCTCCCCAAAACCCACTCCCCCCTCCATATCATCATCGTCGGGGCTGGGATGGCTGGTCTTGTTTCTGCCTCGTTGCTAAAAGCAGCGGGACACAACGTAACGATTTTGGAAGCAGCAAACCGGATAGGGGGCAGAGTGTACACATTGCGCTCTCCATTTACCCATGGCCATTATCTGGATGCCGGGGCCATGCGTATTCCTCACACGCACGAACTTACCCTGGCATACGTGACGAAATTCGCTCTGCCCCTTCATCCGTTTATCAACAACTCTCCCAACGATATCCTCTCCGTAAATGGCATCAAAACAAGACGCTGGATCTATGAACGCAATCCTGACATCCTCCGGTTCCCTGTAGCCCCACATGAAAAAGGCCGTACTTTCAATGAATTAGCCGGGCAAGCCATTAAGCCTGTCATCGACTTCATCAATCTCAATCCAGCAACGAACTGGCCCATCATCGTCAAAAAATACGATCGATTTTCCATGGACCAGTTCTTGCGCTTCAATCCTGTTGGTCCTTCCTTATCCTCCCCCGCTATCGATATGATCAAGGTCATGACTGGCTTCGAGGGTTTCCCTGAGCTCGCCTTTCCCGAAATTTTACGAGACTTCATCCTGTTCGATCCTTCTACACGCTTTTACGAAATAGCAGGGGGATTTGATCAGCTACCACAGGCATTTCTCCCACAATTACAAGACAATATATATCTCCGGCATAAAATGACGCGAATCGTCAAGACGGGGAATCAAATGACCATTTCTGGCGTTCGTACCGACACAGACGAAATGTTTCAGATGACCGGCGATATCGCGATTATTACCATCCCTTTTACTGTCTTGCAGTTTGTTCAGGTCGAACCGTACGACCTGTTTTCCTATCAAAAATGGAAAGCCATTCGTCAACTCCACTATGTTTCTTCATCCAAAATAGGCGTTCAGTTTTCTCAGCGCTTCTGGGAAGCACAAGGAATAAGGAGCGGACAAACAGTAACGGATTCACCTATTCGCCTCTCCTACTTCCCCAATCACGGATTTGATCGGCCCGGGGGTGTCGTATTGGTCAGTTACACATGGGAAGATGACGACCTTCCTTGGCTCAGCATGCCGAAAGAAGTTCAAGTGATGCAAGCAGTAAAGCATCTGGCTGATATTCATGGAGAGCAGGTGTACAATACATTCGTTACGGGGGTCGCACATAATTGGGCATTGCAGCCCCATGCTGCTGGTGCCTTTGCCTTGTTCAAACCGTTGCAGGAGACGGAATTTGCTTCCCACATTGGTGCGCCTGAAGGAAAAATTTATTTTGCGGGGGAGCATATCTCGAATGAATATCACGGCTGGATTCAGGGGGCGATTGAGTCTGCTGTGCGCGTGGCTGTAGAGGTGGGCAGAAAATAAGCGGGGTTCTGTACGATAAAATATTCCGTACATTCCCCGCCGTTTGTCGATTATGATTCTTTTACGAATTCCACTCATATTCTTTTCGAAGCAGCGCCAGCTTCACAAGATCAATGTACATCCCATTTTCAAATTCCGTTTCTCGATGGATTCCTTCCACCTGAAAGCCAAATTTTTGGAGCAAATGGATAGATGCCGTATTTCGTGTATCTGCATCTGCTTCTATTCTGTTTAGATGCATATGCGTAAACCCGTACGCGATAATGGGCCGCAGTGCTTCCGACATGATCCCCTTATTCCACCACGAAAAATTCAGATCATACCCAATCTCCGCTTTGTTATGTCCAGCATGATAATGTTTATAGCCGCAGCTACCAAGAAATTTTCCAGTGAAACGATCCGTGACCGCCCACCTGAGTCCCTGTTTTTGTTCAAATAAGTCTCGGTACCATCGAAGTTCATTTTCAGCATCTGCAATCGATTGAAATCTCGCTATTCCTACATATCTCGCCACATCTTCATGTGACAACACTTCAAAAATATCTTCTATGTCTTGTTGATCAGGTTGTCGCAGGATCAATCTGTCTGTTTCGATGACAGGGAATTGATCGAACATCGTCGGGCTACTCACGATAAGAACCTCCTCACAAACGTAGGACGGGACATTTTGGTTGCCTCATTCCCTTCCATAATCTAGTTCATGATATAGTTTATGATAGAAAGAAGCAATGTCTCGAATTGCTGAATCTGCTTGTGCGTTGCTCTTTTTGACGATGCCTTGATCCATATAGTTGTCGTGACAACTCTGTTCTACTGGTGGAGGATAGCAGAGTGTTAATGCGTTCGTACTACAGCATCTTACGAAAGTGATATTCCATCTCTCCAGCCATGGCTGCCGGAGTATCACCTGTTTCGCGGAAATCATGGGTATGAATCGTTTCAAACGGTCCAAAATCCGCTTGCTTATAAAACTCAAAACAAGGGAAGCCATCATGCGCTCCTTCGATCTGTACAAGACCATCCTTTTTCGCCGTAACTGATAATAAGTAGTCAACCGGAGGCGCATGCTCATTCAGGGGATTGCTCGCACTTGCGCTCATTTCAAAGCTCACTTCATCATCCGATTTCCATATCATATTCCTGCACAAAATGCCGTCCGTACTCGCTTTTCCCTTTCTCAGCTGAATCGAGCCATCAGGATTCGTGATCTTCTCTGTTGTGATTCCCGTGTTCTGATAGGTGAAAATTTCTTTTTTCATAAAGTCTACGACAACCTCTTGCTCCACTCTGGAACGCATGGCGTTAACTGCATGCGGGGTAAATTCACGCGAATCGCCTTCGAATTGAATGATTTTTCCTGTTTGCGAATCAGTTCTTGGTTCCGTCCATGACAGGGGGATAAATACACTCGCCCTGATTTTGATCAGGTTCACCATACCTTGGCACCTCCATGTGTCATTGTTCTTCTAAGACAAATATGTTATGTTTTGGTAAAAAAAGAACACCATGCAGATATCATCATTTCGTTGTCAACGCTGCTTATCATTACTTTCCGTGCAAAAAAATAGGATCTATCCTGATAAAGTAAGGTGGGATAAAGATGTTGCAAGAGAATGCCAATCTTCATGTTCCAGACAGATGTATCTTTCTCGTTACCGGGGTTATGGCTTCTGGAAAATCAACGGTAGCTCAGTTACTTGCTGAAAAGCTGAATCGAGGCGTCCATCTGCGTGGTGATTCGTTCCGACGAATGATTGTAAATGGCAGAGAGGAGTACATGCCTGAACCGTCAGAAGAAGCCATTCGACAGTTGCGGTTGCGCTACAAAATAGCAGCCTCTACAGCAGACACTTTTTTTGAAGCAGGATTTAATGTCGTTGTACAGGATGTTGTGATCGGCCCCTTTTTGGGCGAATTTGTTGAAATGATTCGGAACCGTCCGTTGTATGTTGTAGTACTCTCGCCAAGCGAAAAAGCAATTGAAGAGAGAGAAGCTTCCCGTTCCAAAACAGGGTATGGTGCTTGGACGATTTCCCACCTCAATAAAATCTTGCAAACCGAGACACCAAAGCTCGGCATGTGGATCGATTCTTCCGAGCAGGCACCTCAGGAAACGGTGGAGGAAATCTTACTCTCCATGAAAAAGCCTGAGTTCAGTGACATGCCGAACTCAGGCAACCAAATCGTCTAACTTCTTACACTGCGTACATCGTTGGCCAGAAGTACTCTACGCCTTCCGCGTACAAGAACGCTTGGAACTTTTTCAGCTCATCAGGAGTGTTTCGAACAGCGCGAGGAGTCAAGCCATATTGCAAGCAATAAGCTGTCAAATAACCAGCTACTTCACCAACGTTCCACTCTACTGGGTGGAGACGGAAGCATCCATTTGTAATATGCGTAACCCCAAGATTTTTGCCCGCTGGCAGCAGGTTATTTACACGCACAGGGATTAAGCTGCCCAACGGAATTTGGAACGGATAGGTAGACACATCGACGTAATTGCGGTTCGCTGTACTCGGATGTAGATCGATTCGGTAACTACCGACTCCAACGGAATCTTCGAAAGCCTCTGCTTTGCCTGTTTTGCGGACAAATGCACTCACATGCTGCTCCAATACGGTGAATTCGGCTTTGATCCGGCGGGATTCACGAATATACGGATACATCGCCAGCCCATCCTCTGTTCCTACTACATCCTTGCGCAGTCGCAGGCCTGGATACCCTTGTCCACCATCTGGGCGAGGAGCCTCTGTTTGCATCCAATACAGAAGGGAGAGACTCAGCTGTTTACCACCGTAAAGGTGACGCTGACGCTCTTCCTCTGGCACATCGATGATCGAGCCCAACCAGTAATCATTTTGCGGCCAGTTAACGAGCGATACACCACTCTTGTACAAACCGGTTTGGAAGTTTTTCGGATCAGCAACCTGACGATACGTAAAGAGCGGAAAATATTTAGTACCCGGGAACAGCTCATATCTTACAGATTCAGCAGTATTTCGCGGGTTGGAACCTGTCCAGCTGAGCAGCTTGTCCGGCCAAAAATCTGCTTTGTAGTTTCTCCAGAAGTCATACGTTTCCGGTTTGGCAATTGTATGATCTTCTCCCTCCAAATAGTCCATGGCAAAGACATACGTAAACGCCTGAATATCATTTGGCTGCGGCGGTCCGACAACAGCATTTGGCTCTCCCGTTTGATCAACTGATTCAGCGCCAAGCACATATTCGACGCCGGCTTGCGGGAGAACATCTCCACATTCTGTCGCGTCCAAGAAATAAGGTGCTACCAATTCATGAAAATCATGATGCTTCTTATCTTCGACCGTGATCGACAAGACATTATCGCCATCCATGCGAACGGCATGCAGCTTATGATTAGTCAGAATAGTAAGTCTACCACTGTTAATGTACGGAGCAAGCATCTGATAAAAAACAGCCAGTGCTACTTTTGGTTCGTGGCAAAGGCGACTTACGGAACCGTTACCAGGGTCAAGATTCGGAATGACGCGTGCTTCTGCCGTCATTGGGTAATGGTTGCGATAATAGTCACGCACGCTGTCACGGAATGTGCGATAGCTGCGCGTGCAACCAAACTGTTCGATCCATGGATGCTCATCTGGAGGTACCGCCTGACTCGTAAATTGACCGCCAATCCAATCGGTTTCCTCCGTCATAATGACTGATTTTCCTGATTTCGCTGCTGCCAGTGCTGCTGCGCAGCCACCAGTGCCTCCCCCAATAATCACCACATCAGCATGAAGTTCTCTCATTCTACTTCCCTCCACATTTTCTGATTTTTGGTTGTTTCTGTCAGTTAATACGCAAAAAATGACAATACGTTACAATTTTCGCAAAAAACACTAAATATTTTTTATCAGCTTCTACTTGTGCAAACTTTGTCTCTGGATCTATGCCCCTAATTTCCCCTCAGAGTGATGACCCTTTTCATCCCCTTCCAGCTGTCTCTTACCAAGCCTGAATTCCCCATCTCCACGCCAAACTTGTGTATTGAAGTGGAATCGTCTAAGCAAAAACAAGAACGTGTGTTCTTATACAAATATATACGAACAGGATGCGAACAGTCAAGAAATTACTCCCTTTTCTTTCTATTTTTTGTAAAAATACAAGCGACAGAAAGCACCGCAAAGTGAAGATAAGCACAAAAAATCCCTTCAGCGTGACTATCTCAGCATGAAGGGATTTTAAATCGTCTTTATTTAAACAAATTAATCGTGGTAATAATGATCGGCATCGCGAACACATCAATCAGGAAGGCACCAACGATCGGAACGACCAAGTATGCTTTTCGCGAAGGACCAAATCTTCCCGTTACGGCCGCCATATTCGCCATTGCGTTTGGAGTAGCGCCCAGACCATGGCCTGTAAAGCCTGCGACCATAACTGCGGCATCGTAGTTTTTGCCAAGCAAACGGAACAGGACGAAAATCCCGAACAAAACGATGAATACTACTTGAACAAATACGATCACGAGCATTGGAAGCGCTAGGTCGGCAACTTCCCACAGCTTGATGCTCATCAGTGCCATGGACAGGAAGATTCCGAGCGTCACATCACTGATCAGGTTGATGCTCTTCATGTCGATTGCTTTTGGATTGAGCTTATCTACGATGTTACGGACAATCACCGCTACAAACATCGCTCCCACATAACCCGGCAGAACAAATCCGGTTGCAGTCGAGAACAGCTCTCCCAAATACGTTCCCAATGCCATACAGAATGTAATCAGCAGGACTTGGATGAAGAAGGTATTCGAGTGAATCGGTTGTCCTTTTTCTTCTACTGTCTCTACTACTTCTTCCGTTTCCGTCGGCTTCAGATCGTATTTGGCAATTAAATATTTCACAGTCGGTCCGCCAACCAAGCCCCCTGCTACGAGACCAAAGGTAGCTGCTGCGATCCCAATCGCCAACGCAGATTGAATGCCCATGTCCTCAAGCGTTTGTCCAAAAGCACCAGCTGCTCCATGTCCACCTTCCATGGAGACAGCTCCTGCCATCATCCCGATCAATGGATGAATACCGAACACGGAAGCTAGTGACACACCGATTACGTTTTGTGCCAGAGCCAGAAATCCACAGGCGATCCAGTAAATAACGAGCAGCTTCCCGCCAAGCTTGATCAGCTTAAAGCTCGCTCCCAATCCAACAGTAGTAAAAAACGTAAGCATGAACAAGCTTTGCAAGGAAGTATCCAATGTAATTTGTAAAATTCCGGTCGCTTTCAAAGCTGTTGCAATAATAGCGAACAACAAGCCCCCAACCACTGGTGCCGGGATGCAAAACTTTTGCAAGAAACTAGCCTTTTTTACGAGGAAAGTACCTAATACGAGAAGTGCTACTGCGAGAAAAATCGTCGTTACTTGATTAAGTGCTAACGTCATAGTTGTCTCCCCTTAGTTGTTCTCTAGTAATCCCATGATGGCTTCATTCGTCAAGTAAGCACCTAGCTTTACGGTTCTTCCGTTTTCATCTAAAACCGGATTCACTTCACAAATATCAAAAGAAAGCGTTTTCTTATGAGTGGCAACGGCACGGATCAAAGTGCGAACAACCATTGGTGTTAAGCCGAAAGGAGATGGCGCACTTACTCCCGGTGCAAAGGCTGCGTTTAAAACATCTGTACATAGCGTCAGCATGACATGATCGTGTTTTTCAATGAATTCGCTTACAGATAAACTAATTTCATCCATTCGCGCGTCTGTCATCTCTTCTTCATACACATAGCTCACACCGAGCTCATCTGCTTTATCAAATAGCTCTTGCGTATTGCCATAGCGCTGAATCCCCAACACAAAATAGCTGCTATTTTTGTCATGCTCTAGTATTTGCCGAAACATCGTCCCAGATGAAGGCTGAACTTCATAGGAACGCAAATCGAAATGAGCGTCAATATTGATAATGCCCAGGGAAGCCTCTTTTCCAATATGCTTGCGGACACCGGCGTAATGTCCATACAATGTCTCATGGCCTCCGCCTAAAATAATGGGCGTCATGGCTTTGGAAAAGATTGCAGAGACGGCGTTCCCCAATTCTTCCTGAGCTGCTTCCAGCTCTTCGTTTGGACAAACAACATTCCCCACATCTACAATACGTTTCCCTTCCTCCACCTTCCAAGGAAGGCTTGCAAGCGCTTGCCGAATTGCGTTTGGAGCCTTGGCTGCACCTAATCTTCCTTGATTGCGCCTCACTCCCTCTTCACATTCAAACCCAATGATAGCGACTGTGCGATCCTCGGCAGCTTGCAATGTATCCAAGTCCGTTATTTCTACAATCTGATGGTAGCGAAAACTGCTTCTTCTCTCCGTATGGTCAGTCCGGCCGGTCCACAAATCTGCTGATACATTCTTTGGCAAGCTATTCATCCTTTCTGAACCTTTTGTTTATTGATTATATAATGACAAACTTATTATTTCTAATATATAATTCAAATAAATTGATAGCTTTATGCTATAAATAAGGGTAGGTGCCCCAGTTGGATATCAAACATTTGCACTATTTTGTGACAGTTTGTGATCAGTTGAGCTACTCCAAAGCCGCACAAAAACTGCATATTTCGCAGCCTTCCTTAAGTAACGCGATCAAAAATCTGGAGCAAGAAGTCGGCTCTCCACTGCTCGAGAGAAACACGAGAAAAATGGAATTGACGGATGCTGGTAAAATCTTGTACCAGAAAGCATTGCTGCTTCTTTCCCAAATGAACATGCTAAAAAAAGAGATGGAAGAAGTAAAGCTAACCGGGAGCGGCGATCTTATCATCGGCATCATAGAGTCCGTAAAGCATTGGATTCCAAAAGTCATTCGCGGATATCAGGGGCGTTTTCCCTCGATTAACATCAAGCTAATCGAGGTTCTGAGCGGGAAAGCTGTAAAGGAATCACTGCGGAAGTATCATACGCATTTGCTCATAACCAACCAATTCATCAATGAAGAAGATATTGAATCCATTGCTCTGTATGATGAGCGCTTAATGCTGGTGCTGCACAAGGATCATGCGCTGGCAGAAAAGGAATCCGTTCGATTAAAAGACTTGGCTAATGAGCCATTCATCATTAGTACAGAGGGATTTCAGACAAGGGAGGATATTTTAACGGCCTTTTCGTTTGAACAAGTCGACCCGCAAATCAAATTTGAGATTGAGCGCTTTGAAACTGCATTGACGTTAGTGAGGGAGAATTTGGGGGTAACGATTATTCCTGAGAACTATTTGTCTGGATCAACAGATGCTTCACTCGTTCGGAAAACGATTGATTCGCCTGCGTTGGAGCGGACGGTTTATTTGGCGTACTTGAAAAATCGTTATTTGGCCCCGGCTGTGCAGGCTTTTCTGGAGGAGGTTCGGGGAAAGTTTCCTTCCAAAACATAGCGAATACTCTCTCCTCGCTTGCATACAGCTTCTGCTCCATCTTGTCCTTGGATATGTAGAGGGATCAAAAAGATGATAGAAATACTTCATGCCATCTTTTCCAAATACTTTTACATGGTGAGTCAAACCATTACACAATTCCCACTTCTTTATATATAATTGGGAAAGTCTTGTAAATATTCAAAAGCAGGTGATCCTTTGATTCAAGTAGGCGATGCTTCATCAACCTTTTTTGTGTTCCTCCCGATCCTTCTCATCTTATTTTTAAACGTGATTAATATCGTCATCAGTATTTGGGCATACCGTGATGCGAGGAGACGTGGGAATAGCAAGGAGTTCTCCATCATCGTGCTGATTGCATTATTGTTTTTTCCCATTATCGGGTTGATCGTTTATTTGGTGATTCGGAAAGATAAGTTTTGAAAAGTAAGGAATTCTCTTTTCCTTCCTTTTTTATTTTTTCTTCGTATAACCTCTCTCTCATTTCCCGAAATAAAAAAAGCAGTCAAACAGGAATAACCTTCCTGCTCAACTGCTTGATCAGAAAATATGATTAGGCTCTCGTCACATTGAGGATCAGATCGTTCTCAAATCCACCGATTGAGATGTCAGAATAGCACTTGAGCATTTCTGTTAGCATCACCTTTGCTTCCAGTCTGGATAGTGGTGCTCCCAAGCAGAAATGGCAGCCTTTTCCGAAGGTTAAGTGCTTGTTGCTATTAGGTCGATGGATATCGAATTGATCTCCCTGTGCAAAGGTATGTTCATCACGATTGGCAGAACCGAGCCATGCCATGACGATCTCGCCTTTTTTCATCAGACTTCCAAACATATCCGTGTCTTCTTGCACCTTGCGCATCAAAACCTGTGCTGGCGGACGGAAGCGCAATACTTCCTCGATCGCTTGATCTACCAGTTGCGGATTCTCCCTTAATTCACGATAAACGCCTGGTCGATCCAGTAAAAAGCAGTAGAAAACACTGAACAAGAGCGTACTTGTCGTTACATTTCCGGCAAGCAGCAAACTGATTGCAATATCAATAATCTCAGGGTCAGATAGCTTTTGGCCTTTATATTCTGTTTGCGTTAAGTCGGAAAGGAAATCTTTTGTCGGGTTCTCTCTTTTTTCTTGAATGATCGGAGAGAGATAAACAGCCATTTCCTTCATGATTTCTTCCTTTTTGAGGTTAATATCCTCATGCGTTTCGCGTGTCCCGGAAGCGATGAGAACATCTGACCATTGTTTGAACAGCATCCAATCGCTAGACGGTACACCGAGCAAATCGGCAATGACAATCACTGGCATCGGGGTTGCGAGATCACCTAAAATTCTGATGCTTTGCTTTTCTTTTACTTCCTCTAATAGATGACGTGAAATTTCTTGAATGCGCGGCTCCCACTCCTGAAGTGTTCGGGTTGAAAAGGCTTTTGTATAGAGAGCTCTCCTTTTTCCATGATCAGGCGGGTCCATCTCTGTGATGCCCTTTTCTTTCAATGCGAGGGAACCAGCAATTCGTTTGCCTGTATCGCTTGAAAAGAGGTGATAATCGGTCAGCACGCGCTCGACATCCGCATACAGAAATACGTTCCAAACCTGTTGCTTTTCATCATAATGTACCGGGCTATTTTTTCTCATTTCTGCATACCAGCCATAGGGTTCAAACTGTTGTTGCAGATTCTCCGCACCTGATATTTCATTGGGGAATACTACTTTATTCATTTCATTCACTCCTTATTTATATGGATGGGTATGTGCTGCAAGCTGGCTACTGTCTGTATGATTTGATATCCTCTATCATGGTATCGAGGAGTTTTTCTATTAGCCCAACGTCTGTGTTCGATTCAAAGAAGGAAATATTGAGGGTTATGCACTCTTGATAGGTACTGACTCCAAGCATCAGTCCTGGTGCGTAATAGGCTGGTGATACGATATATGCACCTGCGACTTTCACATCATCGAATGATAGCTGACTCATACTAATCATACCAAAATTTGATAGTATTGGTGTACTATTACCATCTGCTACAAGTTGTTTTCTTACATCCTGTATGATCTTCAAGGTGTGATGGAACTCTAAATTTTCCACAAAGGCAAACGTGTTTACCGCATCGTGCAGAATGTCTTTATTATCACGTTGACTCTTCATGAATTCCGCCACTTCTTCTACCTTATCTGCAAATGTCCCTGTTGCTTGATTCATTGTGGCATGAACAACTCCAGACAAGTTGTAAATAGCGTCTGCCTTGCCCTTGGGTAAGAATTTTCTTACATTTACAGTCACCATGACTTTGACCTGCTCATCCGGAACATTTTCCATCTGTTGATATAAAGCTCGCATGTAGGCAGCCAGTACCACATCATTTACCGTGAACCCTTTTTGTTTAAATCCTTGCGCCAGCTCCAGCCACTCTTCGCCCGGTATTCTGCGAATGGCTTGTCTCCTTTTCGCTGGTTCTCCAGGCGTAAAAGGAAGTGTTGGCCCCTGCGGTTCGGGAGCTTGCGGCGTCCCGCCATTTGGGATACCCATTTCCTTGAACAAACGGCTCTGATCCCTCCCCTCAAGGTTTGGCTTGGGAACGTAGCGCGGGTCTTTGGCTAGCTCACTATAAAGCGAAGCTAACAAGTGAACATATTCGATCAACCCTGCACCATCACTGCATAGATGATTCAGTTTGATGCAAACGATATCTTTGGTCGAGGTCCGCAGAATGCGAATTTTGACCATCGCATCAGCATCGATGTCTATTGGGCTCGACAGCCACTCCTGTATGGCTTTCTCTGCGGAATCGGACTCACCGAGAAGTTGCAAGGAACACCAACCGCTTGACGCCAAATCGCTGCGTCGCTCCCAATAAGGGCGGACTGAATCTTTTATAAAGCGGCAACCAATGATAGGTTCCGCAATGGTGCTTGCCTCCATCGCTTGAAGCAATCGCTGTTGATTCACCTGTCCGTCCATTTCCAACACCATTTGAAGCTGGCAATCGGAAAGATAGCTGACCATGTAATTAAACCTGTCACTTCCGTTTGCAGGCAGTCGGTTTGGGATTGCCATGTTCTGATTTACCTCACTGACATTCATTTACGAAACACCCCTTTACCTACAATTTTTGAAAGAAAAACAGTCAGGAAAAAATATCCTGACTGTCCTTTTTATCAGCAAATCCCAGAGATTCTATCGAATTGATACCTTGTATTCCTCTAACCACATGTTTATCTGGACGAGATATTCGATCAGCTTCGTTGATTGAGCGAGATTCATAGGTGCTTTTCCATCCAGTACAAATTGGATTACAGACTTATTAATTAAAGGTAATAGAGGCGAATTAGGATTGGCTAGAATTTGTTTCATATGGTCCAGAATCGCATGGTAATACTCCGGATGATAGGTCATCGGATATGCGCTTTTGTTGCGATACAATACTTCCTGCGGCAAATATCCTTTGTACGCTCTGCGAAGCAAGCCTTTTTCGATTTGATCAATATTTTTTACTTTCCATGGGACATTCCACAAATATTCAACCAGACGGTAATCACAATAGGGAACACGTACTTCAAACCCCGTATACATGCTCATTCGATCCTTGCGATCCAATAGCAACGGAAGAAAACGCGTGATAAAGAGGTACGACATTTTGCGCTGTTGAGCTTCCAAAGCTGTCTCCCCTTCCAAAGGGTGTACCTCTGCAATCCCTTCTTCGTACCGCCTGCGAAGATATTCTTGTGGGCGAATCTTTTCGATGGCTTCTTCATTTAAAAATGAGCTCCACCCGTCATGCTCCATCCAAGGGAATTTCCCTGAGTTCAAGAATTTCTCCTTCTGAAACCAAGGGTACCCGTTAAATACTTCGTCTGCCGATTCACCTGATAGCGAGACGGTCGCTTTTTTCTTCATTTCCCGGCAGAACAAATAGAGCGAGGTATCCGTCTCCCCTAATCCTGGGAGATCACGCGCTCTCAACGGCATATGAAAATGAGTAATCAGATCTTGGGCGTTGAAGGTAATCTCTTGATGCTTGGTTTGTACATGCTCTGAGACTGATTTTGCCCATGGCGCGTCCAAACTAATGTGAAGCAAACCTTCTTCAAAATGCTGATCATTGTCAACAAAATCTACCGAATAGGTTTGCAACGTTTTCCCTTTTTTACGGAGCTCCTCAGCGGCTAAAGCAACCAAGCCACTAGAGTCCAAGCCCCCAGACAGCATACTAACCAATGGCAGGTCAGAGATTAACTGACGTTTTACCGTGTCTTGTAACAGACCGCGTATCGTTTCTGTCGTTGTCTCCATATCATCGGTATGCACCTTGCTCGCCAGTTTCCAGTATGGCCTTGTTCTGATTTGATCCTTCGTGACTGTTACACAATGTCCAGCTCGCACCTCCCTTACATTGCGGAAAATGCCAAATCCAGGCGTTCTCGCCGGACCGAGTCCGATAATATCCGCTAACCCATCCGCTTCTACCTCAGGCTTTACTTTTGGATGGGCGAGCAAGGCTTTCAGTTCAGAACCGAACAAGAACGAGCTCCCTCGTTGACAATAAAATAATGGTTTTACACCCAAGTGATCACGTGCTAAAAACAAGCGATGATTTTTTTCGTCCCAAATGGCGAATGCAAAAATTCCATTGAGATGACGGACACATTCCTCTCTCCATTCCAAAAAAGCGTGCAGTAATACTTCCGTGTCAGAATTGGTTTGAAAGGAGTGCCCAAGCAGCTCTAACTGGCGGCGCAGGTCCAAGTAATTATAGATTTCGCCATTAAACGATAAGACACACGTCTGATCTCCTTCTCGGTAGATCATGGGTTGCTTGCCGCCTTCCGGGTCGATCACGATCAGGCGCCGATGCGCAATCGCTGCCCGAGGAGACAACCAATACCCCTCTTCATCTGGCCCACGATGTTGGATCGCTTGAGCCATTTTGTGCAAAATAGCATGCTGGGATGTCAAATCGTCATCCCAATCAAGCCATCCCACAATTCCACACATAGTAACCTCTCCTCTTGTTCGCAAATTTAGTGTTGGGGATGATGCGTTATCGCATTGACTAACTCATTTACCTTTTGCTCTGGGTTCGCTACCAATCCTTCTAAAAGAGCATTCAAGTGCTGCAGCATCCTGCTAATTTCCTTATCGTTGAAGAAACGTCGATAGTAGTTGATATGCAGGACCAAAACTTGTTCATAGAAAAGGATTTCCACTCGTAATGGATGCTCCGTCTGCGCAATCGAATCATAGATGGTAGCGCCGAGGACATCATTAAATCCTCTAAACACGGAAGAGAAATCAGGGAGCTGTTCGCTTACCAGATAGCTGTCAAATAAAAGCCGATCTCGTGGAATATCGCACCACTCGTATATTTTTTTCAGCGGCGTGTACTCGTATTGACTCGTCTCTACCACTTTCGACTGCATGTTTTGTAGCCAAGACAAGAACCTCATGTTTTGCTCAACGCTCACGCGAATGGGCAAAATATTGAAGAAAAGTCCGACAGAATGTTCGACCTCCATCATCGCTATGCTGCGACCGGAGAAGATCGTACCAAATACAACATCTTCCTTGCCGCTGTAATGATGGAGCAGCAATGCCCAAGCCCCCTGTACCAATGTATATGGCGTCAGATGATACTTCTTGGACAAGGATAACAGCGCCGAGGAGACTTCTGGCGATACAATGAACCTTTCTTGAGAATAGGGAGGCTCCTCGGCAGACATATTCTTCTTGCTCGCTTGTGCCCATTCAAGCGTGGAGCTGGTCATTCCTTTCAGATTCTTCTTCCAAAACAGCTCCGCATCCGTTAAGTCCTGCTGTTTTTGTAGCGCAACATAATCCCGATACGGATATACAGGCACAATATCAATCGCCTTCCCTTGGGAAAACGCTTGATAATATTCGAATAGTCTTTTAACGATCAACGTATAGCTCCAACCATCCTGCAACATCAGATTGAAGACATAAATAAAGTAGTAGACATCCTCTCCTACTTGAATAAGAGCAAGATGCGCATGTGGTGCTTTGCCCATCTCAAATCCTTGTTGTCTTAGCTTTTGAATATAGGATTGCAATTTTTCGTGTTGATTTTCTTCCGGAATGTCCCGCCAATCTTCCTGCTTGATGTGGATATCCACTTTCTCATGAACGATCTGCATCGGTTCATCCAGCTCTTCCCAGATGAAGGAGGTTCGCAAGGCAGGGAATTGTTGGATGAGATGCTGCCATGCATGCTCGAAAGCAGCTACATGGAAAGGGCCGCCCTCTATGCGAAAAGCATGATGAACCACATTCAAACCGGGTTCTGGATGATGTTTGTATCGATAGAGCATATTTTCTTGCATGATCGTCAGCGGATAAACATCCTCCATGTATGGGTTGTCTGCTTTTATCCGATCCAACTGATGCTTATCAAGAGTGGGTAACTTTACTGCTGTTGCCGTTCGCTTCGCACTTTGAGTGGAACCCCCACCTACAACCTCTGCCAGTTCAGCTATGGTTTGGAATTGGAAAATCTGCTGTGGAGTCATTTCCAAACCGAGTTGTTTTGCTCTCGCAACCACTCGAATGGTATGAATGGAGTCCCCGCCCAATCCGAAGAAGTTATTATGTATGCCAACCTTATCCAAGCCCAATATTTCAGCCCAGACATCGGCAAGAATTTTTTCCGTCTCCGTCGTTGGCGGTTCAAAATCCCCTTCCATTTCTGGCACTTCCATAAGCGGCGCAGGAAGCGCTTTGCGGTCCAATTTACCATTCATGTTCACGGGCATTTCCTTGATAAACTCAAAGATAGACGGAACCATGTAATCTGGCAGCTTATCCCGTAAATAACTGCGCAGCTCTGGAATGAACTGGCGAGCAACTCTGTCTGTCAAAGGATCGTTCGCATACGTTTCGATCGGTTGATAGTTTCTCGCTGGACGATGCCACGCGGTGACCACTGTGTTACGCTGTCTTTTTTCTAGTAAATGCTCAGGTCGGAGCACAGCTTCATAGCTGCCATCCCCGCAATCGCCCATCCAAGCGATATCTACACGGTATCGAAGCTCAGCGCCCAACCTCCAAAGCTCCTCCGGGTCTATTCCAGTGCTAGGATGGTTCTGATCTGTTCTCAGCTCTTCCACCGTTTTGAGAGCATCTGGGTCAGCAAGTAATGACTGGTATCGATTCGCCCTGTCCAACCGCAAATTCGGGATTTTCGTAAGTCCTAAGATTTGCGGTTTATATTTGGTCATGATTTGACGAAGTCCATCAATATTTCGGAATCCCTCCTCATGCCAATCCAGCCATGCAAAGTCTTCGATTGTCTGCACTTTTTTGCCGAGATGAAGAATCACATCATAGCGATAGCGAGTTAATTCATTATGATGACTTCCGCGCTTCAGCTTGATTTCTACATGGCTGATTTGATGCAACTGATCTTGAAGCGCATAGAAAAAGGCAGGATCGATAACCAGCTCCTGCTCTTGTCTCATTCGCTTTTGTACACGGCGTTTCAATTGATCGGTGGTCAATGTCGCCGGTGACTTTTCCATCTCAACCTCAGTGAGGAAGGTTTGCAGTAAAGAAAGATTACGAACATCACCGACAAAGATTGCTCCTTTGTCATTCATGGCATGTATGGCCTTTTTCAGCACATCCAACAGGTAGTTCGCATCCGGGAAATACTGCACGACAGAGTTGAGCACGATCACATCGAACTTCTGTCCCTTTAGTCCACTAAAATCATCCGCATAGCTCTTACGCAGTGTGACATTGGATAAATCCTCTCTTTGGTTGATCAGATTCGCAGTAATATAATCCAAAGCCATCGAAGAAAAATCCGTACCCCAATACTGTTCACAATGAGGCGCAATTCGAGATAGCAACAGCCCTGTACCGCACCCGATCTCGAGTACCTTTTTCGGTTGCAAGGCAAGGATACGATCCACCGTCGAATGGACCCATTCACGCATTTCTTCCGCTAAAAGGGGTTGACCCGTATAACTGCTGTTCCAGCTGGTAATGTTGAAATCGGCTTCATATTTATTTTCATCATCATAGGCTTTATCAAAGACATCCTGCCATTCAGATACCTGTTCCGCAGGAAGTGCTTCTTCTGTTGCCACTTTCAATTTTTCCTTGGACTGAGAATCTGGCACGATATAAGATACCAACTGCTTATGCCCTGGTCGCTGCTCGGATTCATGAACGATCACTGCCGCTTTTTGTACATGTGGATGTTCATCTAGTACAGCTTCAATCTCACCCAGCTCGATACGGAACCCTCTTAGTTTGACCATAAAATCAATGCGCCCCAGATACTCGATCGTTCCATCCGGCATGTAACGGGCCAAGTCACCTGTTTTATAAAGGCGCGCTCCCTCTACGTTGCTGAACGGATCAGGGATGAATTTCTCTTCTGTCAGCTCAGGGCGGTTATAGTATCCGCGAGCCAGTTGCACGCCACCAATGTGCAGCTCACCGGCAACACCGACGGGAACAGGATTCAGGTGCTCGTCTAACAGATAGATTTGGGTGTTTGCCACAGGGCGTCCAATCGGCACTGATCTAAGCTTGCTTCCTTTTTGACACGCCCAGTACGTGACATCAATCGCCGCTTCTGTAGGACCATACAGGTTGTGCAACTCCGCATCGAGACATTCGAAAAAGCGCTCCTGCGTTGAATAAGATAAGGCTTCCCCACTGCAAATGACTCGTCGTAGCGTATCGCAGCCGCTAATTTCCGACTCCTCAAGGAACACTTGCAGCATCGAAGGGACAAAGTGCATGGTGGTAATTTTCTCTTTTTTGATCAGTCGTGCCAGGTAGGTCGTATCTTTGTGACCTTCTGGACGAGCTACTACCATGCAGGCGCCCGTCATTAATGGCCAGAAAAATTCCCATACCGACACATCAAAGCTGAAAGGCGTCTTTTGCATGACCCGGTCGGTTTCATTTAGCTGATATTGTTCCTGCATCCACAAAAGTCGGTTGACGATACCGCGATGAGTGTTCATCGCACCTTTTGGCTTGCCTGTAGAGCCTGAGGTGTAAATCATGTACGCCAAATTGTCGCTGTTGACTTCGATTGCGGGCGCCACATGGTTCTCCAGGTTGATTGTCTCCCAATCTGAATCGAGGCAAATGAGTTGTCCACCGTATTCAGGCAGCGTGTTCTTCAGCCCTTCCGCGGTCAAGAGGAAGGAAGGATTCGCATCCGTGATCATAAAAGCCACCCGATCTTGCGGATAGCTCGGATCTAGGGGAACGTAGGCACCGCCTGCTTTGAGGATACCTAACAGCCCAATAACCATTTCAAAGGAGCGCTCCATATAAATGCCCACAAGCGTTTCCGCTCGTACACCCTGTTTCTGGAGATAGTTCGCCAGTTGATTCGCCCGTTGATCCAATTCACGGTAAGTGAGTTGCTCCTCTTCAAAAATAACGGCTGGCGCATCTGGAGTTTTGACAGCCTGCGCTTCGATTATTTCATGAAGACACATATGTTGCTCTGGGTAGTACGTCTTCGTATCGTTCCATTCAACCAACAACTTTTGCTCTTCAGCCGCGGTCAAAATCGGCAGATCAGCAATCGGCTGGTTCGGATTCGCGACAATACCTGCCAGTACGATTGTAAAGCTCTCCAGTAGACGACTAATTGTCGATTCATTAAAAATATCGGAATTGAACTCAACGTCGAGGTCAAGGATATCTCCTTTTTCTACAACTTGAATCCAGAGATCAAACTTGGAAGTGTTGTTACGGAACTCTTCAAATTTGACCAAGGAAAAGCCTAATGCAGACATGTCCGATTTTTTCGGCATAGGAAAGTTCTGCAACACAAAGCAGACTTCAAATAGTGGATTTTGACTCATATTACGCTCAGGCTGTAATTCATCCACCAATCGTTCAAACGGTACATCTTGATGTCTGTATGCGCTGTTCGCCGTATCTCTCACACGTGACAGCAGTTCTCTAAAGCTTTGATTGCCGGAAACATCCGTTTTGAGAACCAACGTATTTACAAAAAAGCCGACCAAATTCTCTATTTCCACTCGGTTACGGTTCGCTACGGGCACTCCCACCCGGATATCATTTTGCCCGCTGTAACGGTGCAACAATATCTTTAACGCGGTGATCATGACCATATACAGCGTGGCATTTTCTTGCTCGCTCAGCGCTTTTATGGCATGGGAAAGGGAAGAGGGAATCTGTAGTTTTAGGCTTCCTCCTTGAAACGTTTGGATGGGAGGTCGTGTACGGTCTACTGGCAGCTCTAACGCGCTGCTTTCTTTTCCAAGGGTTTCTCTCCAGTAAGAAAGCTGTTTCTCCAGCACTTCTCCTTGAAGCCACTCCCGTTGCCAGATGGAAAAATCCGCATACTGGATCGGAAGCTCAGGCAATGGGGAAGGCTTGCCCGCGAGATATGCCTGATAAAGCAAAACCATCTCTCTGAAGAAAACCCCGACTGACCATCCGTCTATGATGATATGGTGAACGTTCAAAAGTAAGATATTCAAATCCTCGCCGAGTTTGAATAAAGTAACACGCAGCAAGGGTCCTTTGGTTAGATCGAAAACATACATGCTTTCCTCTTTCGCGAGTCGGCGAAACTCATCTTCTCTCTCCGCCTCGGGATATCCAGTAAGATCGACAAGGGGAAAAGGAATTTGCAAGGAAGGAGCAATGAGCTGATACGGCTCTCCGTTTGCGACTTGAAAGGTGGTTCGCAGTGCTTCATGGCGCTTCACAATCTCATTAACGCACCGCTCCATGATGTCTGTGTGAAGCTCACCCGACAGATGGAAGGCCGCAACCACATTATAGGCAGGACTGTTTGGTACCAACTGGTCTAAAAACCATAGTCTCTGCTGGGCAAAAGAGAGGGGCACGAAGCCCTCTCTTGAACGGCGCGGAATTCCCGTCTTTTTCGTCTCCAGTTTTGAGCCTTTCAGCTTTTCCAGCAAGGCCAGTTTCTTCTCGGAAAGCTTTGACCTGCTCTCGGCAAGTATCTCATCTCTTGATTTAGCTGATTCCTTATCATTAATCATCGGATTGCTCCTTCCTACCTGTTGATTCTGCTGCCGTACTTACGAGATGAATTCATCAGCTTAATAGCTCCAAAATTGCCTCTTCTGGAAGTTCATCAATAACAGCAATCAGTTCCTCTTCAATTAGCTCCGCCATTCCTGCAACAGTTGGCGCCGAAAAGAGATTGTCCAGATTCAAATCTACCGGGAAGCTATTTTTCAATCTGGAAATAATCTGAGTGGCCATGATTGAATCGCCGCCGAGGTCTTGGAAGTTTTTGTGGATGTCAACCTTTTTCACGCCAAGTACCTCTTCCCAAGCTGCAGCAATTTTTCTCACAAGTTCGTTACGTGGTGTATCGTCATCTTCAGCATGTATGACATCATGATGGATACCCGAGTTTTGGATTTCTGCCTCCCTCCCATCAGCTTCTTCCGCTTGAACACGAGTTACCTCAGTTGGGTTGGCTATGTCTGCTGCTCTGTGTTCGTGTTTTTCTGCTGTCAGTTCGGAGGTGGCAGCAGCTTCTTGATGGGTTCGATTTCCTACGACAACTTTGGGTAAACGATAGCGTTCCTTGGCAAAAGGATAGCTCGGAAGACCTGATAGACGGCTCACCATTCCTTTTGGATAGAGCGCTTCCCACTCTATTTCATTACCATGAACCCATAGCTCCGCCAGCTTTTTGATTTTCTTGTTCAGAGCAAGATTGCGGATAAAATCCCTTCCCTCTTCTGTATCGCCGATCTTGATTCCACCCGTTTTGTTTATTTCTCCGATAAACAGATCAGCCGTTTTTGTCCCATTCCCTTGTATGAATTGCTCCAGCAGCGCAATGAGCTGATCTTTGCTGTGAACTACGATTGCTACTCGATGTGCCATGGATTCCCTTGCAGTCTGATAGGTATAAAGGAAATCCGCCAGTTTCACCTCAGGATGCTTCTCTACAAATACCTTTGTTTTCTTGGCATAGGCCACTAATTGCTCACGTGATTCAGCTGACAGCACGAAGACTCCCGTCGCTATCTCTTGACCTTCAACAGGAGCAACGGATCTTACCTTTGATCGATCAAACTCTTCAATTACCAGATGAGCATTGGTGCCGCTGAAGCCAAAAGAGCTGACCGCAGCCAATCGAGAGCCTTTGGAATTGGTCTGCCAGTCTTGCAGCTTGGTATTCACATAAACAGGGCTGTTTTCAAAATCAATGTGTTCATTCTCTTTGACAAAATGGATGGAAGGGGCCATCTTCCTGTTTTTCATGCTGAGTAAAACCTTGATGACACTCAACACCCCAGCCGCCGCTGTGGTATGACCGATATTGGCTTTCAAAGAACCAATTGCGCAGAATCGTTTCTTTGGCGTGAAGTGGCGGAATGATTCACTCAGTGCATGAATCTCTACAGGGTCCCCTAATTTTGTCGCCGTTCCGTGTGCCTCGATATATTGAATGTCTTCCACATCAATCTGTTTTTTCGCGTAAATGGATTTTTGCAGGTCGCTTTGTGCTTGGAAGCTAGGTACGGTAATGCCCAATGTCCGTCCATCCTGATTGGTTCCACTGCCACGGATGACACCATAGATGCTGTCGTTATCCCGTAATGCATCTTGCAATCTTTTTAAGATCACGACGCCAACGCCATCCCCAACGACAATCCCATTCGCACCATTGTCAAACGGGCGGCACTCCCCTGTAGGAGAAAGCATTCTTGCGTTACTCATCGAGATAAACGGAGCAGGGTGGGAGTAAATCGTAATTCCCCCTGCGATAGCCAGATTGACTTCTTCCGTCTTTAGCTTTTGGCAAGCAATATCGATCGCAACCAATGAGGATGAGCAAGCAGTATTCACAGCCAATGCTGGTCCTTTCAGGTCAAGGAAATAGGCGATGCGCGAAGCAAGTATACTCGTATCCGATCCGAGCATGCCAAAATGAGAGAAATCTTGTTCTACTGTCATTCCCGCCATCGCGCCAATGATAGTTCCAACGGGTTGTCCTCTCAGCATGGACGGGGTGTAACCTGCGTCCTCTAACGCTTGATAGCTTTCTTGCAAAAGGATGCGCTGCGTGACATCCATCGATTGGGCTTCAGTAGGAGAAATTTTGAAAAACGCCGGATCAAAATATTCAATATCCTCCATCGCCCCGTATTTAATCGGAATATCAACGAGCCCATTTTCTTTGAAAAAGGCGCGCCAGTCTGGGTTGGTCACTTCTTTGATGCAATCTTTGCCGTGACTGACGAGCTCCCAGAATTCATCCTGCCCCTGAGCACCTGCTGTGCGGCAGGAAATCCCAATGATCGCAATATCATTGGAAGCTGCTTTAGCCGGCTCGAAGGCAATATTTCGGGTTGGGACTCTCTTTGTATATACAGGCTTCTCTTCAAAATGTCTGATTGTCTGCGCTGATTGGTGCTCTGGTAAATGCGTCGCGATGTAGCTCGCCAATGCTTCCAGGGTATTATGTTCAAACACAACACTGGTCGGTAGTTTCAGATGAAACTGGCTATTGATAGCTTCGGATAATTGAACGGCATTGAGAGAGCCGATCCCCAAATCCTTTAGAGTTTCCACTTCTTCCAGCTCTTCTTGTCTCAAGCCTAAAACGGCAGAAAAAGCCTCAATCAGGCCCGTCTTGATTTTTGTCCGATCTGGAATAGACTGATCTGCCGACAAATTATGTTTTGGTTCAGAATATTCAGATGAAACTGATTGATTTTGAGCATCCGACGCGAATGGTTTACTTGAACGGAGCTGGCTAGGCTCGCCTTGCTGTAAAGCAATATAGCCTGCCAATGAATCTAATGTATCGTGTTCAAACACAACGCTGGTCGGTAATTTCAGATTAAATTTGCTATTAATCATTTCGGATAAGGCAACGGCGTTAAGAGAGCCAATTCCCATATCCTTCAAGGTTACTACTTCATCCAATTCTTCAGATTGAAGTCCTAAAACGGTGGCAAAAGCCTCCACCAAGGATTCTTTGATGGTTTCTCTATTCCAAGGAAAGCTGTGATCATACTGATTCGGATTCGGGAGAGTTCTCATTTGCTGTTTCGGATAAGGAATATAACCGCTGTTTACCATTTCCGCTAATGCTTCTGGATACGGTCTTTTCTTTGATATTTTGCTGGCATTCCATTCACAACGCTTCGGGTACGCAAGATGCGGAGCCTTTTTCAGCTTAAACAAACAATAGCTGATCCACCCTCGTTCGAGAGAGATGGATTGATTTACCGTGTTGATATACAAATCTTGAACGGCTTTAGGCAGATGCTTGATGTACTGTTCCACGTCAGGATCATGCAAGGCGTTAGCAATCTGCGGCGATACGTCGATGATTTCATCGATCACTAACTGATGCTCCGCCAAAAGCTCAATCCATTCCTGCACGGTGGGAATGCTGACTTCTACGTTCTGGTCTACGATTGGTCCTCGCGTATTGGCTATGTAATCGATCAACAGAACGGTTCCCTCTTCGTTGAGTGCAGAAGAGATATTGTGAAATAGTCCCTGTTTATTTCGAATATGGAAGCTCACTTCAATCCCGACGATAATATCGTAAAGGTCGGGAAAGGCATCCTTGGAGCTGTCTTTGTTGAAAATTTTCGCACGAGCCCCCAGATTCTTCTGCGCGATTCGTTGATTGCCAAGCTCTGCTTGCGCCTTGGTAATCGTAAATCCGTGGGTTTCGATATGTGGATAAAGCTCTGCTATTTGAATCACATCTGTCCCGTGACCGCATCCGAAGTCCAATACTTTTTTCACACGAGAGAAATTTTCTTTGCAAAAAAGTACCTGGCGCATCTCTACTTGCTTCTCTCTCACCATTTCTCTTTCCAACGGGTATTTTTCCGGGTTCAAAATGACACGGCTCATTGAAAAGCCTGGAATCTTCCTTTCAAATGGACATACGGTCAGGTAATCCTCCGAAAACTCCGCTTCGCTGCTGTTGGCGCTATATGTGTAAATTTCAACGGCTTTGTTTTCGAATTCTGGATGAGCGGATGTCATGCTCGTCTCCCTCCTAGTACGATTCGTTTGATTGCGTTCTATCCAGCACGTTCTCCTCTTAAATGGATAGGTTGGGAGCTTAGCTACTCGGGATAACGCCTTCCCTTCATGCAGCTTCTGCCAAGGGATGGGATTGCCTAGAACCCATAATGTTGCCAGTTCCCCTACATCTTTTGATTCGATTGCCAGCGTAACCCGGTCTGCCATCAATTCTTTGTTTTCCTTGAGATCGCCAAAAAAGCAATGTTCCGTCTCTTCTTGGTGTTCCAACCAGCGTTCCAGTTGCTTTAAAAGCTCTGTTTGATTATGGGTGATAACTGCCAAACGGCAAGGCATTTCTTCTCTTCCGATTTGAAGAGTATAGGCTGTATTCGCAACATCCATATGCCTGTTCTTATGTAAATAAGCAATCCAGCGATGAATGTAAGCTTGCAATCTCTCTTTATTCTTGGCCGAAAAGACAAACAGCGCAGGTTCTGAATCGTTTACTCTCCTTGATGATGGAGTGCGGTTGTATTCCTCCACGATAAGATGGGCATTCACTCCACCGCCGCCAAAGCTGGTAATGCCTGCTCGTCGGGGGACTGTTTGCCCATCTACTGTGATCTGCTTCCATTCTGATACCTCTCGCTGCAATTGAAAGGGGAGTTGATCAAAATGAATATTCGGATTCAATTCGTCAGGAATCAGGGTTGGAACCAGCGTCTGATGCTGCAAGGACAAAATCACTTTCATTAGCTGCGACATGCCGGAAGCCGATTCACAATGCCCGATATTCGGCTTGACCGAACCGAGTCGATAGTCCCCTTCTGCTCCTTGACGGTTGTGATAAGCTTTCGTCACTGCTGTCATTTCGACGGCATCGACTATGTCTGATCCATAGGCGGAAGCTTCCAGATAACTAATGGATCGAGGGTCCAGTCCGCTTTCTTCCAACGCCTCTTCCATCACATCTGCAATAGGATTGGGGCTTGGTGTCATATAGCTGTTGGCTTTGCCCTTATGGTTGACAGCGGTTCCGCGTATCACCGCATAAATATGGTCCAGG
The DNA here is from genome assembly GCF_021270385.1 of Brevibacillus sp. AF8. NCBI lineage: Bacteria > Bacillati > Bacillota > Bacilli > Caryophanales > Paenibacillaceae > Brevibacillus > Brevibacillus sp. AF8. The sequence goes on from NZ_JAGQDN010000008.1 coordinate 62,195, forward strand.
TCCCGCACAGCCTGATCGTAATCCTTGAGAACAACAGCACCTACTCCCTCGCCTGGCACAAAACCTATTCCACCTTTCCCAAAGGCAGCACTGTCAGAAGTATGCGAAATGAGCTGTCCCACAGTCAGACCGAAGTAGGTAAGCGGATGGGTGTACAGATTCACTCCACCAGCAATCGCCATGCTTCCCTTCCCGTTTCGGATGTATTCACATGCTTCATGAATCGCTACGAGAGCTGAGGAACACATCGTATCGATCGGCATACTCGGCCCCTGTAAGTTTAGGTAGTACGAAACCCGATTTACCATCGACGAATACGAGGTTGTCGGAAAGTGCTGGGTGGTTTCCGTGCTATACAAATGAAATCCTTGTTTCGTAATGCCACCAAAAACCCCTGTTCGCTTCCGCAGCTCCGCAGACATCTTCGACGAGGCATAGCCTGCATCTTCTAATGCCTTCCAACACTCTTCTAAATAAAGGCGCTCCTGGGGGTCTATATTTTCTGCTTCTCGCGGAGTCATATGAAAAAATAACGGATCGAACTGATCAAATTCCTCTAAGAAGGCACCCCATTTGCTATAGCTTTTTCCTTGGGAAATGGCATCCTCCCGATTTGGATGATAATACGTTGTCCAATCCCAACGCTTAGCTGGAATTTCTGAGATAGACTTTTTACCCTGAATTAAGTTTTCCCAAAACTCTTCCAGGTTGTTAGCTTGAGCAAAACGCCCACTCATGCCGATAATCGCTATTTTACCGGAGGACGCAGGCTTGGACGCCGTCCTTTGCGAACGAACAGCTGGCGCAAAGGATCTTGTTTTTCTAGGGTTTCGTTTCTCTCCGGTTTTCGGCAATGGGGCAAGCTCAACCTGATCTTCCGTTTGATTTGGCTCCTGCTTGTAATCATTTAATTCTGTGAGCGAAATCAGCGCTTCTCTTTGTGTCTCGAGTAAATGCTCGACTAAGTCATCTACTGTCTGATATTCAAAAAACAAAGTACCGCTGATGGTTTCGCCGAAAATTTTCCGAAATTGATTGATCAGTTGAACAGATAAAATGGAATCCATACCGTATGCCTCTAAAGGCTCAGAAGCATCCATTCGGTTACTCGGCATCTTCAGTGTTTCAGCGATCAGCTGTTTGATGTATTCCGTACTTTTTTCGCGCAGGACATCTTGGCTTGCCCTTCCTTCAGGAGCGAAAGGTATTTCCACTCTCTTGGCTTTTGGCTGTTCAGCATTTACGCTCGTCTTAGGTTTAGGCGGTTGTTTTATTTGCTGTTGGCGGATCACGCCGTCACTTTCGGTCACAATAATCTGCTGTCCCATCGCGTGCGCCTCTTCTGTTGGGAAAAAGACCGACTGAAATCCTTCTTCCTCCAATACTCTCTGCCACGTTGCCGAAGATAACCCAGGGCAGCCTGAAAGGCGCAGCTCTGGGTCTTCGTACAGCCACCAGCCCTCCAGCAAACCAAAGGTAAGATGGAGGAAGAGTGTGTTTTTACTCATTTCATTTAGCAAAAGCAAGCCGTTCTTCTTTAGAACGGCTTTCGCGTTACGCACGGTTTGGCGAATGTTTTTGGTGGCGTGCAGGACATTTGCTGCAATGACGATATCATATCCGCCCAAATCAATTCCTTGTCCCGTCACAGCGTCTTCTACGTTAAAAATCCGATAGGTCAAATACGGATTGCTTGGGCCATACTCTTTTTCTGCATGCATGAAAAAAGCTTTGGAGAGGTCTGTATAGCAATATTCCTGGATATGCTTTTCATACGCCTTTACCTTTTGGAAAACGACGGCACTGGTTCCTCCCGTACCTGCACCAATCTCAAGAATGCGAATTCGGGCCGCAGAATCCTGGTTGAGCCGTTCCTCGACAAAAGCAACCACTGTATCCGCGAGCACTTCATTGAAGTAGTCGGAAACTCTGTTATTTTTGTATACCTTTTCAACTAATTCCATCGATGAATTGGGAAAGATGACCTCTGTAGCCCTCACTTTTCCAGTGAGAATTTGCGGTAATACACGCAGGGTTGCTTCGACTAGCTTGACTTGCGCATGCGTATCCGAATTTTTTAGCCAGACTCCTTTTTCTTGTTCCCATTCCTGCCAGACAGCCGTACTGGAAATGGGCGCAGTATCGATCACGGTAGATGTTTCGCTATCGTAAACGAGATAATCATTCCGGGCTAAAACAGAAGCCGTTTCTTCGAGCCACATGTCATATAAGTCAAGCAGGCCGCTTTTTCTTTTGAGATCGCTGAGCGTCTGATTCTTTTCTGCAAAGCAGCCAAGCGACTGCATTTGACCCCACAGTAACTTTAAGAGAAGCTCGTCCATTTTGTTCATACTAGGCACTCCTTCGGCTTACACGTATAGAACCGGTTTGTCCTGTTCTCTTGCTGGTTGAGATTTCTGAGTGGTATTGACTAGAAATTCAGTAATGTGTTTAAGCGTTGGATAGTCCATCATCGCAGCAGGTGTCAGATCAAGCTTGTACGTCTGACTGATTTTGGTAGAAAACTCCGTGAGCTTGACTGGGTCGAATCCGTATTCTTTTAGTTCACTATCCATATCGATTTCTTCGCTCTCTACCTTCAGGATTTGAGAGGCGAGCTGAATGATCGTTGCTTGTACGTTCTCAAACAAGCTGTCCGTGCCCGTACCTGCTTCTGATGCAAAATAGGCTGCTTTGGGCATCTCTTTTACTTTTAATTTGTTTTTAATGCTTGCCATGCTGGAGGAAATTTTGGTTGAAACGACTGTAACCGATTCCTGTGTATTGATTCCTTCCATCTCGAGTGGCTTGGTCGTTTTCATCAGCGCCAATTGATTCATGGGACCTGTTAGCAAGGCTTCCAATGCCTCCATCCCTTCTGAAGGTTCAATCGAGCCAATGCCGATCTGTTCCATTCTTTCCTGATAGCCCTTGGACGCAACGATTCCAACACTGCCCCAGTATCCCCAGTTCATTACTTTCACCGCGCATGTCCATTCCTTGGCAAGCTGATGAGCGAAAGCATCTTTGAAGGCGCAGCCGGCAGCATAATTGCTTTGTCCAGGCGATTTCGTAAACGAGTTAATCGAGGAGAAAAACAGGACGAAATCCAATGGCTCCTCGCCAAACACTTGGCTCATCCGCACACTTATCTCTACTTTTGGTACCAGTCCGGCTCGGAAGGTCGTCTCGTCCATATTCGCCAGACTTCTATCCAGGAGGACAATGGCGGAATGAATCACCCCGTTAATCTTGCCATGTTGCTTTTTGATCTCCTCATAAGCAGATTGCAGCGACTCGCGATCCGTAGCATCAGCTTCGATGTAGAGTGGTGCAGGTCCCAGGGCAGCAAGTTGATTTATTTTGTTCTGAATCGACTCATCTTTCATGCGACGACCGATCCAAATCACCTGGGCTTGATAGGTTCGGATCATGTATTCGCTCCACGCCTGTCCAATACCGCCCGCGCCTCCAATCACAACATAGACGCCATGTTGCCGGTAGACGGTTTGCTTCGTGAAAGGTCTCTGCACCGGCATCAACTGTTGGCGATACCACGTGTGTCCACGGTATGCCCAAGCGTTTCCTTGAGCATCGGCAGGCAAAGTAAAAATATCATGGAGCGGCCACTCGGCATGCGCCTCCAAATCGACGAGTCTTACCTTCCAGTTCGGATATTCCTTCGCCATCGACCCGATCAATCCGTGGATGCTGGCATGCGTTGGATGGACTTTCTCTTTTTGGTAGATAGCCTGTGCCTGGACAGTAATGATCGTCCAGCCCAAGTCTCTCGTCTGATACCCCAGCGCAAGCAAAGCCTTGATCAAGCGGAAAACTTGAATAACGCCCCGCTCCTGCTCGTTCATCACGGACTCCTCTTTTACGGATTTCACACAGCTATCGGGAGCAACCCACATGATGTGATCGACCACACCCTGCTCTTCCAGCTTACTTGCGATGACCTCAATAGAATCATCTGACTGAAGCGGTAAAACAGTAGCTTGAGGGTAATGATGTTGAAGGAGACTTCTGTCCTTTTCTTCGGCGCAAACGATGACTACTTGATCACTCATTGATGGAATGACTTCCCCATTTTCTACAGACACGGCGTTCCATACTGGAGTGAGCATCGTGGTTCCCATCAGTGCGGGAGCGGAAGTCACTGTTTCCTGAGTCACGGTTTCCTGAGTCTCTTTCACCGTCGCACCTCGTTTTTCACTCCCCATTGAAAAGCCTCTCATCCTCACGCCTATTCTGCCTGCCTCATCACATAGATCGATATCGATTTTCTTATTCTCCGCTTGGGTATCTTCACTGTATCGAATCAGAGCATACAGCACAGCAGGATGATTCTCGTAAATCTCCAGCTCTTCAAGGACAAAAGAACCATCAGGTCGGATGAAGCTGATGCTGTCAGATGATGCAGCCTCCGTAATGAGATAACGAGATGACTGCAACAGAGACTCTAGCAGGCTAGGATGGAGAACGAATTGTCCTGCTGTTTCCATGGCAATCGAGGGCAAGGAGAGTTTTACCAGAACTTGTTCCCGCGCCCTGTATACCTCTTCAATCCCTTCAAAACTCAGATGATCAGCCATTCCACGTTCTTTTAACAGCTCGCAGCATTGTCTGGCAGTAAGCATCTCACTGCTCTCGGCTTGCAAGGCAGGTAGATCCAAAATTGGTGCTTCAACGAACGAAGTGAATTCGACCATACCTTGGCTGTGTACCACAGACTCGGTATCATCTTCATTCGATTTGCTGTAGATTTCATAGGAAAGCTCTCCAGTATCCTCTGGATGGATCCCCAGGTGTACCTGAACCAAATCGTCGCCCACCAATAGCGGTTGGTCTGTGACAATATGAGACATTCGGATTCCAGATAAAGTCCCCTCTCTATCTCCCGCTGCCTGCTTCACTGCCGCCCGTGCCATTTCCAAATAAGCAGTGAGTGGAAAGAAGCGCTGCCCGTTTCCAAGATGGTCAGCCAAGAACGGCTCCTGCCCTGTGAAGATGGAACTATATCTCAGCTCATAGAGGTCAGAAGTGTTCTTGTGAAGCAATGGATGGAGGATATCCCCTCTAACCGAAGATGATTCGTTCATACCTGCTGCCTTTGGCTTCTCAACGTCTATCCAATAACGCTCCCTGGCAAAAGGATAAGTAGGCAAGCTGACGCGCCGCGGTTTATCTTCGCTATATAGCTTATTCCAATCAAAAGAGACGCCCTTGACCCAAAGGTTCATCAGTTTTGCGAATTTCCCTTTGGCAATCCATGTCTCCACTGTTTGTTTCATATCTTCATCAGCAAAAAGAGCTACCGTGTCGTGGTTGCGTTTCACTCGCCCACGATACAGCTTGGCAATGTTCTCTTCACCTTCTGCAAAATGCGTTAGTTTTTCCGCAAGCTCATCAACTGATCTGACGAGGACAGCCAAGCGTTCCTCCAGCGCTTCCCGTCCTACCTGAAGCGTAAAAGCGATATCAGCCAAATGGGCATCAGTGAATGATTCTTCCTTGATGGCCTTCAATAATCGATTCACTTGAGCCAACAGTCTCTCTTCGTTTTTTGCAGAGAGCACGATCACTTTTGGATGCTGTGGCTGCGAGCTATTCTCTGGCTGTCTATCTTTTTCGCGATACTCTTCGATGACAATATGGACATTGGCTCCTCCCGCCCCAAACGACGATAGCCCAGCGATTCTCGGATATTCCTTGGTTACTCCGTTGATTTCAATGATTGGTCTTTGCCACTCTGCCAGCTTTTGCTGAACCGCAAATGGTGTATCACTGAAATCAATGTTTGGATTCATGACCTCAGCGTGCAAGGATGGTGCGATTTGACCGTACTTCATTTGAAGCAATATTTTGGTCAATCCCGCAATTCCTGCCGCACTCTCCGTATGTCCGATGTTCGACTTGGCCGAGCCAATCGCGCAGAATTGCTTGTCTTTCGTGTGTTGTCCGAATGCGCGAGTCAGTCCCGCAATCTCGATTGGGTCGCCCAAAGCGGTACCTGTACCGTGCGCTTCGATGTAGCTGACGGCACGAGCATCCACTCCCGCTCGCTGTAATGCCTCGTGGATTACCTGCGACTGTGCGATGGGGTTGGGAACGGTGTAACCATTCGTTTTGCCGCCTGCATTGAGCATGCTTCCCTTGATGACGCCGTATATGTGGTCTCCGTCGGCAATCGCCTTTTGCAGAGGCTTCAAAACGATAGCTCCCACACCTTCTCCATCTACAAAACCGTCCGCTTGATCGCCAAACGACTTGCAGCGGTCACCAGCAGAAAGCATCGTCGCTCCAGACAGTCGAATATAGTGAAACGGATCGACAATTAAATTGACCCCGCCAGCGATGGCACATTCACTTGTACCACTGTACAAGCTTTCCAATGCCAAATGAATCGCCGTCAAAGAAGAGGAGCACGCCGTATCGACTGCTAGACTCGGTCCTTGGAAATTGAACAGGTAGGAAACTCGATTCGCAATCGACCAGTAGCTCGTTCCTGCTGGGTAATTTCCATTCATGACACCAACAAACACACCAATTTTTCTGCTTTCTCCCAAAGTGGCAGGAGTGTAGCCCGCATCTTCCATACTGGCGTATGCCGTTTGTAAAAATAGGCGCTCCTGAGGGTCCATCTGCTCTGCTTCGTTAGGCGAAATTTGGAAAAAGAGCGGGTCGAATTTATCGATATCCTCGATGAAACCGCCCCATTTGGTGTACATGTATCCTCTTTTCCCTTTTTCTTCGCTGAAAAATTCTTGCCAATTCCAACGATCCTTCGGCACTTCCGTGATGCAATTCTTCCCTTCTTTCAGCCGAGTCCAAAACTCCCAGACATCCCCCGCTTGCGGATAACGTCCTGCAAGACCAATGATCGCCACATCCTGTCTGGACGGCGCTGTTGTTTTTTCCGCTTCTGGATCAGGAACATGCAGGAATCGGCGAGACTTTGCCTTTCGAAATGTCGAGCCAGCTTGCTCTTGGGTTGTCTTTCCAGAAGCTGCTGAGTTGGTTAGTTGCATTTGAACAGGTTCTTGTTCTTCCATTCCTACTAATGCTAGTAAATCATCCGCTTGTGTTGTCATGAAATGCTCGACCAGCGCATCAATCGTTTGATATTCAAAAAAGAGGGTCGTGCTGATCTGATGCATTTTTTTCCGTAGGACATTTGTCATTTGCACAATCATAATCGAATCAATGCCATACTCCTCCAGGGCGGCAGAAGAATCGATCTGGTCAAATGGAATTTTCAGTGTTTCTCCGACCAATTGCTTGAAATAGGCTACGCTTTTCTCCCGAAGCATTGCCTCCGTGCTTGTTCCTCTGTCTGCATTTGAAGGAGTTGGTAAAGAAGAGGCTGAGGTCCCCATTGATTTCTGCTGTTGTTTGGACTTGCGGACAACGCCGTCACTTTCCGCAATTATCAACTGTGGATAGGAGACAACTCGGTAGCCCTCATCTCTCAATCCTTTCTGCCAACCTTCCAGAGGTAGTGTAAGACCTTCTGTGAGGTCTTTACGTATGTTTTGATCGGACATCTCTTTTACTAGAAGCAGACCATTCCTTTTTAAGAGATTCTTGCAGTTACGCAGGGTTTGGCGAATTTGTTGAGCGGTGTGCAGGTTATTCGCTGTGATAATCAGGTCGTACTCACCAGCATCCAATCCTTGTTCACTTAACGCCGCTTCTGGATCAAAAGCTTGGAAGCTCACAAAAGATTGATAGGCATGTAATTTTTGTGAAAGCAAGGAACTGGTGGATTCTGTACCTGCTCCAAGTTCGAGAATCCGTATTCCCTCTGATTGGTCATGCTTCAATCTCTCCTTGATAAAGGCAGCCACTACATCAGCAAGCCCTTCATTTTCATGGGCAGACAGCTGTAGCGTGGACGGGTATATTGCAGAGTGAATATCCACCCATTCCTCTACCTTCATCCCTTCAATGACAACAGGCTTCGTGATCTTCATGAAAGCAATTTGATCCATGGCTCCTGCGAGAAGTGTCTCTATGGCTTGCATTGCTTCTTGCGGCTGAATCAGCCCAATGCCGATTTGCTCCAAACGACGATAGGTTTCTACCATCTCCTGATGAGCATCTTCTACTTGCCCACTGCTCCAATATCCCCAATTGATCAGTTTCACCGCACATGGCCATGCTTGAGTCATCAATTGATGAGCATAGGCATCTTTAAAGGTACAACCAGCCGCGTAATTGCTTTGCTTCGGAGCTTTCGTAACTGCCATGAGTGATGAAAAGAACAAGACAAACTCCAACGGCTCCTTCTCAAACACCAAAGCGATGTTCACACTCACATCCACCTTAGACGAAAGCACTGCTCGGAAACCTTCCTCTTGCATGTTTTCCAAGCTTTCCTCCACCAAGACCATGGCAGAATGAACAACTCCGTCAATCCGTTGATACGTTTGCTTGATCTGTTCATAAGCTTGTTGCAAAGCGTTCTGCTGCGTTGCATCCGCTGCTATATAGTCTGGTGCTGGTCCAAAAGCGGCAAGTCTATCTATCTTGGCTTGAATCTCTTCATTTTTTTGACGGCGACCAATCCATATAATCTGAGCTTGATAGGTACGTATCATATATTCGGTCCATGCTTCGCCGATGCCACCAGCACCGCCAATCACCACATAAATACCACTCTGCTTCATACGTGTCTGATCAATCGGAGGATGATCGACGGTGAGCAACTGCTGACGATACCATTCACCCTGACGATAAACCCACGGACGACCCTGACGATCTCTTGGCAGCCTCAACATATCATCCAGCGGCCATTCAGATTCGGCCTCTACATCCATGAGTCGAATCTTCCAGTTTGGATATTCCTTCGCCATCGAACCAATTAATCCATGAATACTGGCGTGGCAAGGATTCACAACATCTGTATGGCATATAGGCTGGGCTTGAACCGTGATGACACTCCACCCCAACTCCTTACTTCCATATCCCAAGTGAAGCAAGGCTTTAATCGTTCGGAAGCATAGAATCACTCCCAGATCTTGCCCCGCGATTAATCGATGATCCGCCAAGGAGTCTATCGCATCAAAAGGAGCGATCCACACCAGATGATCGATGGAACCAAGCTCTTCCAGTCGGTATACGATTTCCTCCATCGTATTCTCAGCCTGAATGGACAATACTTTTGCTCGTGGATAGTATTGTTGAATGGCGATCCTATTCTCTTCATTTCCGCCCACAATGACAACCTGCTCATCAGCAGTGGGGAAAAGCTGTCCCTTCTCAACAGGAGTCACATCCCACACAGCAGACAGCATGAGATTCCCCACAGGAGGCTCCAGAGAAGTTGCGGAAGAAGCGCTTTTCGAAGAAACATGGCTCGCTTGCTTCCCGTCCTCCAGCACTCGCATGGAATATCCCTTTATTCGTACACAAACCGTTCCTTTTTCATCGCATAAATCAATATCCAGCTTCTGCACTTTGTCGTCTGCGCTGCTGGTGGCACTGTAACGAACGTACGCCCACATCGAGGATGTGCACTTGCCGTAGATTTCCACTTCCTCCATGGCAAAAGGCAAGGACGGCTTTCGGCTCGAATGACCATCCGCTGATGGTGTCTCTTCCCCAACCATCATGAGCCCGATCGATGCCTGCAAAGCCGAATCCATTAAGCTTGGATGCAGGACAAAAGGGTTTTCCATCTCGGAGACGGTGGCTGGCAAGGATAACTTGGCTAAAACTTGACCCTCCCCTACATACAAGGTGTCAATTCCTTGATGAGCCGAACCATAATCCATCCCTATTGCTTGAAAAATGCTGTAGCATTGTTCGGATGAAAACGCTCGTTGATTGCACTCTGCTTGTAAGGATGGCAAATTCAAGGCATGTTTCTCAGCAACAGCATGAAGCATGACGCTGCCCTGACTGTGTACGACGGGTTCTGCATCCATCGCCTCCAACTCGCTATAGATTTCAAAAGTAATCTCACCATTCTCTTCGGGAACAAGACCGATATGTATCTGTGCAGGTTGGTCACCCACAACAATTGGCCGTGTCCAAACCACGTTTTTGAGTTGAATCTGGGCTGGTTCTTCAGTCAAGGCAGCCGTTGCTTGCTCTGCTGCTGCTCTCGCCATTTCCAGATAGGCGACTCCCGGCAAAATTCTCTGATTCTTCACGACATGATCTGATAAGAAAAACTCCTGACCTGTAAAGGTGGAACTGAACTTTTGTTCAGAAAAATCAGAAGTATTCCGCTGCAAAAGTGGATGAATGGCAGTTTCGCTCATAAATGGAGCTGCTGTCTTGCGGCTCACCGATTTACTTTTGCTCTCTGGAATCCAATAACGATTCTTCGCAAATGGGTACGTCGGCAAGGGCACACGTCTAGGTTTGTTATTCTGGTATAGCTGTTCCCAGTCCATTTCATAGCCTGTCACCCAACATTCCGCTATTTTTCTGATGTCGCCTTCTGCAATCCAGCTTTGGATAAGCTGTTGAGAGTCTTGGTCGTTGTTCGGCTTCAAGCTCCCTATCCAACAATGATCGATCATATTCTCGCCTCGCGAAAAAGCTTCCAATTTTCCGATCAGCTCGGGTATATCCTCGACGACAAAGGCTACTCGTTCTTTCATCGCTTCTCGTCCAACTTGCAAGGTATACGCCACATTTTCCAGATCGATTCGCGTCTCTCGATCAGCAAAAGACTGAATTTCCACTTCTATCTCGTCTCGATGGCTATCCATGAGAGAAGCGATGACAGAAGCAATGGAGCTGCCTTGATCGAATTCCTTGAGATCAAGCTGAATATGCAGCTCCTCTTGCAGTTCTTGCTTGAGCTGTGTGATTTGAACGAGGTCCACTCCGTATTCATGCCACTCTTGTTCGAGCTCAATGCTGCTTTCTGCCACATGAATAATAGTGGATAACATTCTGCGAAGCTTCTTCTCCAGCATTTCTTGAAGCTGTTTTCGCTTCTCTTCCTCACTTGGTTGAGGGTGATTGCCAGATGATGCCCTTTTTAGAAAGTCCGCTACTTTTTGCGCATAGACTAGCAATCGTTCCTTATTCTTGGCAGATAGCGGAATCATCACTGGGTGATTTTTACGGGCAATGGCTTGCGCTTTCGGCTTTGTTTCAACTGGGATGTACTCTTCCAAAATTATATGGGCATTGGACCCCGAAGCGCCAAACGAGCTTACCCCTGCACGTCTCGGAACGGACACTTCTCGACCATTTACCATGATCACTGATTTCCATTCTTCTGTCCGCTGCTGTACATAAAAAGGAGACTGCGCAAAATCAATAAACGGATTCACTTCCTTGGCATGTAAGGAAGCAACGAGCGTTTTATGGTAGAGCTGAAGAACAGCTTTTTGCAAACCGCTGATACCTGCGGCAGATTCAGCGTGTCCGATATTTGACTTTACTGAGCCTATGGAACAAAACTGCTGATCCTCTGTATATTGACGAAACGCTTTCACCAATCCTTGAATTTCAATCGGATCGCCTAAAGAAGTTCCGGTCCCGTGCGCTTCCACATAACTGATCGTTCTCGCGTCTACACCGCTCTTTTCCAGGCATGCTGTAATGACCTCTGCCTGAGCAACAGGGCTTGGCACAGAAGGCCCGCTCACCGATCCGACGTGGTTTATACTGCTTCCTTTTACCACGGCATAAATATGATCGCCATCCTCAATCGCTTTGCGCAATGGCTTTAATACGACCGTACCGACGCCTTCTCCAGAAACATACCCGTCGCCATCCTTGCCAAAGGTATGACAATAACCATCACTCGAATGCATATCCATCATGCCGTATGACAAGTATTTGCCGGGATGCAAGGATAAATTGACCCCACCCGCCAATGCTACCTCACATTCTCCTCGCTTGATGCTCTCCAACGCCAAATGAACAGCCGTCAGCGAGGAGGAGCATACGGTGTCAATCGCCATACTCGGACCATGAAAATTGCAGAAATAAGAAACGCGATTGGCAATCGGCGCATAGTTCAAGGACAACGGGAACATTTCGCCCCGCGACATCGCTTCCGCTCCGATGAGGGAATAATCCTTGTGCATCACGCCAACAAAGACACCAACCTGCCGCCTGTTACTGCTCCCCCGAGGCGGAACAATCGTCTTCGGCGTATAGCCTGCATCTTCCATCGCTTCCCAGCATGTTTCCAAAAACAAACGCTCCTGGGGGTCCATCGTTTCTGCTTCCCGCGGCGATATTCTGAAAAAGGGAGAATCAAAGCAATCGGGGTCTTCAATAAACCCTCCCCATTTGGACATTTGCTTCCCAGAAGGGGATTTGAGTTCTCCAAACTGCTGCCAATCCCAGCGAGATTTCGGGACTTCTTTGATGCAGTCTTTGCCTTCTTTTAAATTCATCCAGAATTCATGGAGATTTCTTGCCTCTGGATAGCGACCTGCCATCCCGATGATTGCAATTTCTTCATTGGGAATCGCTGCGTGATTCTCAGAGGTTGCTGATGAAGCTCCAACTTTTGCAGGTTGCGGCAACTCTTGCCTGCCTTCCTGTTTCGTCAAATCAAGCCCACTGAATACGGAAGCATGATTCTCGGCCAGATAGGCGGCCAACTCAGCGATATTCGTATACTCAAACAATAAAGTAGGAGCCAAAGACACTCCTACTTTCGCTTCGACAGCCTTCACCACTTCCAACAAGCCTGGTGAGTTCAACCCCATTTCATAGTAACCAATCTGCGTATCAATCAACGCAGCCGGAACTTGTAATCGCTCTGCCAGCAGTTGTTGTAAAAAAGTTTGTGCTTTACTTACGACGGCAGATTGCGATTCATTCGCCTCATGAACGGGTCCTTTCGAAAGAGACACCGTTTGCTTCGATGGTTGGAAATCGGCTCGAAGCGGAGGTACTTCTTTTCTATTGGAATGGATCAGGCCAGGATCACGAACGAGCTTGCCTGCAAAATTTTGCAAATGCGCAATTTTTTTGCCTGAACGATCAAAGAACTCCATCGTCATATACATCAGTTCATTTTTTCTTTGGATGGATGAAGTTTGTACTCTGGCAAAGCAATGGTGCTGCAATAGAGCGGAGGCACGAAAAGATTCATAAAAAAGCGGCAAAAATAGCCGTTGCTCTCCTTGGACTACCGAAGTGAACAATACCATCGAGCCGATCGCAGACCCATCGATCAAGGTCGGGTGAAACATGAACCCTTCCGCACTGGGAAGGGCATGTTTACCGAGTGAAATATCCATTACCGCCGTAGAATCTGTTTCGTAAATCGTTCCTTCTGCCTTCATAAAACCTGTATGCACCAATTCCTGACGACGGCATTGCTCATATACGTCATGAAGATTGATCTTTTTGTTTGCCGCTTGCTCTAGCATGGGAAGATCCAGCGTCTCATCGAACTGCGCAGAGGCACTTTGATGCATTTCAGCAGTGACATACAGCTTTTTCTCCAAGTCTAAAATGCCGTTGCGCTGTGTCTGACCCTCCATCCGAATCTGCCACTGCCCTGTTTTGCCTTGCGTGCACTGAATGCTCAGCATGACATCATAATCTTGTCCCACCATGATCGGATGATAGATCGTTAGATTGCGAAGCTCAAGCTCGCGGTAATCATGACCATTTTCCCGAAACATTTGATACAACAGATCAATATGGGCTAATCCGGGCAACAGTTCCTGACCGTGCGCTTTATGATTTTTGAGGATTGGATGGTTGATCGTTAAGAGAAACTGATCATGCACGTTTATCCCTCCACTATTTGTCGCTTCCAAATACTGGTCGTATGGTTGGGTTTCTGACTCACATATGTCAGTGTTTTTGTTGGACGCCCTGCCTCTTCACGGTAAACGTCAAATCGGTTTAACGTTGGAGGTGCAATCGAATGTCGTTTGTTCGGACGTGAGACTGCCTCCTCCCAGGATTGTAAAACGACGTTGGCGTTCGTTCCCCCATCCGCAAAACAATTAATCGCTGCTATTCTGGGTGAATCGTTCCATTCAGAAAGCTGTCGTTGAAAATAAAACGGCGTTGACTCCATATGGAAATGGGTCATCGGCTCTTGCCCTGACAAGAACGGAACCAATTGTTGGTGTTTGAGCATCAGCACGACTTTTATCAAGCTGGCAATCCCTTCTGCACATAATGGATGACCGATGTTTGGCTTGATCGATCCTAATCCGCAAGCGGCCATACGAGATGAGCGATAGACAGACTGAATGGCTTTGAGTTCAAGTAAATCTGTAACCTCTGAACCAGAACCATTCGCTTCTATATAGCTGATTTGTTCTGGATTCACGCCAGCTTTCGCCAGTGCCGACTGCATAACTTCTTTTTGGGCTTGCAAATTCGGGGTGGCAGGACCTGCCGTTCGTCCATCATTGTTGACCGCTACTCCCTTGATGACGGCATGTATTTCATCACCATCAGCCAGTGCTTGCTCCACGGTCTTCAATAGAACCATTCCTACGCCTTCTCCCAATACGAGGCCGCCCGCACGCCTATCAAAAATATGGAAGACTGGCTCTTCGCTTAAAATCCCTCTTTGGTGGAACATCCGATGCGCTTCATCACCGTTTAATACGTTTACCCCGCCGACGATAGCAGCCTCAATCTCTCCACTGCGAAGGGAATGAATCGCCATATTCATCCCGACCAGCGCCGAAGAGCATGCGGTATCGATGACCATACTCGGTCCTCTAAGATCGAAGTACTGGGAAATATTTGTGGCCAAATAGTTTTGTCCCACAGTCATAATCGGATTTTGCGTTTGATGAAGACGCTCTTCACTTGGGCGGTGATTACTTCTTGCCCCGATGTAGACGCCTACCGCCCTTCCCTTGATGTCGTTCGATGTGTATCCTGCCTGATGCCATAGGTGAAGACTTTCCTCCAATACCAATAAGGCTTGCGGGTCCATGGCCTTGGCATCTTCTTTTGCAATCAGGAAGTAAGAAGGGTCAAAAGCAGTTATGTTGTCCAGAAGTCCTGCATGATAGGAATTTTCATACCCCCAGCGTTCCTTTGGCACAGCCCCAATGGCTGAACGGCCCTCCGCTAACAACTTCCAATATTCATCCACGTTACGAGCACCCGGAAAACGGCAAGAGAGCCCCACTACCGCGATGTCAGACGGATTTGCCTGATTATATGGGGGAGCCTGACTACTCACCATCTGGCTTTTCTTAGTTTCCCTGCGGATAGGCTGACTCTTCGGATGGTCGCTCATTTCAGGAGAAGTCAGCGTCAGTTCGTCAGAGATGGAATCGCCGTGATTGCTGGTTAGCCATTCTGCAAGTGTTTCGATGGTGGGATATTCATATAAAATCGTCGGGTCCAAGTCCTTGCCCAACCATTTACTGATCTCATTCATCACTTGAGCCAGTAACACCGAATCGATCCCGTAGTCTGGAAACTCTTTGTCTATTTCCAATCTGGCAGGATCTATTTTCAGTTCCTTCGCAAACAGCTCAATCAGTCTTTTTTGTGCTGTCTTCTCAAGACCCACTGAGCTTTGCGTCGGCTTGCCTGCTGGTGGACGATGAGGCGACAGGTTCACAACAGGAGCTTCTTGCTTTTTGTGTTGCATCAATTGCTGGGGTTCCCATAGTTCCTCGTTAATGGCTGCCGGGAACACTACAGGACCAATTTTTTTCAAAAGAATATGATCCAGTAATCGCAGTCCTTGCTCGTCAGTGATGTGTACGAGTCCTGTTTGTTGATAGGCTTTGGTCGTAACTGCACCGATCCCGGTTTCCTTCCAGCTCGGCCACTGAATGCTGACGATCGGGCAAAAATCTGCATGTGCCGCTGCAAAAAAATCCATATAGGCATTGGCTAACGCGTAATCACTCTGCCCCGCTGCTAAGGACGGAATGATTGCCGAAACAGATGAAAAGAGAACGAAGAACTGTAAAGGCTCGTCCTTGCAGAGTTCGTATAGCGCATGCAGCCCTGCCACTTTCGGTTGTAATACCTGCTGAATTCCATCCGTCGTTTTCCGAATAAACGCCGGATTTTGATCATCGCTAAAACCAGCGCAATGAATCACCCCGCCAATCGGCCCCATCGTCTGTTTCAACTCGCGCAAATGCTGTTGCCAAGCCTCTTCATCGGTTAAGGATACAGAGAGGACTTCAACCTGTACGCCTTGCTTTTCCAAAGCTTGTACCGCCCGAATTTTCTTTGCTGCGGAAGTGCTTTGCGTCTCATAGGCTCCCCATTGCTCGCGTGGCGGCAGACTTTCTCTCCCTGTGAGCACCAGTTTTTTGACACCATGACGCTCTACAAAATGTTTGGCGCATAGATATCCAAGCCCTCGGGTGCCGCCTGTGATCAACAGAACATGGTTCTCAGGGAAAACAAACGCTGGCTCCTGACTGTCTGCTACCCTCTCTTCCTGAAGATAAGCCCTATAACGCTCACCCGCTCGATAGCAAACCTCTGTTTCCTGAGCATCGATAAGAAACTCTGCTGCAATCTGTTGCGCAAGTTCTTCTCCATCAGCCAATGGCTCCAAATCCACATGACGTGATTGCAGATGCTTGTATTCACTTTGCAGCATGCGGTATACCCCAACACGTGAGGCCCCCGTCAAATTGACTGAGTCATTCTGGAAGGATTCCAAGCCTTTTGTCACACCCAATAGCGTCAAGCCTTCCTTATGACCATTCTCAATGAGTTGTTGCAGCCATGGAATCCAAGCCAGCGAATCGGGATGCTGACGCCCACAACCGATCAAATCGATAATGCCATCATAGTTTTTCCACTCCGTCTCATCCTGGTGAAATCGTGATTCGAGCTCATTCAGTTCCAGAATTTCACACTTGGCGAAATGGTTGGACAGTTGAATCGCCAAATGCTTCGTCTCATCCGTTGTGAAAATACCAATCGTTCGATGAGCTGTTTTGGTTGGCATCGCTGGGCAAGCCTTCCATTGCTTTTTCAAAATGCGCATGTCTGGCTGAACCGCAATCTGCTCATATGTGGATCGGGATGCTGCACCTGTAAATGACGTATGTCCACCAGGCACCCAATAAGCTTCTCGGCTAAACGGATAGGTTGGAAGACTAATCCGCCGAGGCTTTCTCTCCCCATACAAGCTGCTCCAGTCAATGTTTAGCCCTTTCACCCAAACGTCCAGCAATTTGCTGTATTTTCCTTTGTTCATCCAGGAATCAATCATTTGCGGCATATCATCATCGGCTGCAAAGATTGCCAAGGTGTCTTTATGACGTTTTACCTGTCCGTGGTAAAGGTCTTCAATGTCCTTCTGTCTTCCTATGAATTGCTTCAATTTCTCTTCAAGCTCCATCATCGAGCCCGCAATCACAGCCAAACGTTCCTCCATCGGTTCTCGTCCCACTTGAAGGGTATAGGCCATTTCAGCTAAATCCGCATCAGACAATCCCTGTTCTGCAATGTATTCGAGCAGTCGTTGTACCCGTTGTTGAAGCTGATCTTCATTCTTGGCCGACAGGAGAATCAAGGCAGGATTTTGCGGACTTGCCATTATGGTAGCCTGCTCTTGCATTTTTGGAATGTATTCTTCAATCACGACATGGGCATTCGATCCGCCCGCACCAAAACTGCTCACACCAGCGCGGCGTGGAACTTCCCGTCCGTCAATGACAGGGCGTTTCCACTCCGCCAGCTCTTGCTGAACAACAAACGGCGTCACGCTGAAATCTATATTCGGGTTGAGTACTTCAGCATGCAGGGATGGTGCTAATTGTCCATGCTTAAGTTGCAATAAGACCTTCGTCACCCCAGCGATTCCCGCCGCACTCTCACAATGCCCGATGTTGGACTTCGCCGATCCAATGGCACAAAACTGTTTGTCATTTGTGTACACTTGGAAAGCCTTCGTTAGGCCCGTAATTTCAATTGGATCACCCAGAGAGGTACCCGTACCATGTGCTTCCAGATAGCTGATCGTCCGTGGATCGATTCCGGCTTTTTGAAAAGCACGTCCAATAACCCGAGCTTGGGCATTCGGGCTAGGCACATTGTATCCATTCGTTTTTCCTCCGTGGTTAACGGCGGTTCCTTTTATCACACCATAAATTTGATCTCCATCGGCAATCGCTTTCGCCAGAGGTTTAAGCAGGACTGCTCCCACCCCCTCGCCAGGTACATACCCGTCGCCGCCGATTCCAAAGCTTTCGCATCGTCCCTTGCTGGATGCGAATTTGCCTTGTCCAAGCATCAAGTATTTGTTGGGGTGAATGGAAATGTTGACACCACCTGCGATAGCAGCCTCACATTCCCCTTGCTGTAGGCTTTGGCAAGCCAAATGAATGGTTGTCAGGGAAGAGGAACACATCGTATCGACCGCCATGCTAGGTCCATGGAAGTTGCAGAAATAAGAAACCCGATTCGCAATGGAGGCTGGACTTCCTGCCAGCGCCATCGGTCTACCGAGCATCGTTTCCTGGGCTCCATAGAGCTGGTATTCTTCGTACATGACTCCGACGTAAACCCCGACATTACCGCCTAGACCCATGCCAGGTGTCGCGCCGAGCGATTCACGCGTATACCCTGCATCCTCTAACGTTTCATAGACGCACTCCAGGAACAAACGCTCTTGGGGGTCCATGATTTCAGCCTCTCTTGGTGTGATATTGAAAAATAACGGGTCAAATTGATCAACACCGTCCAGGAAACCTCCCCACTTGCTGTAGGTTTTTCCTTGCTTTTTCTTATCTGCATCAAAGAACAGGCTGTGATCCCAGCGCTCTTCGGGAATTTCTGTGACACAATCCTTGCCATCGCGCAGGTTACGCCAGAACTCGCTCATATTTCTAGCTTTCGGATAACGACCGGAGACCCCAATAATCGCAATGTCTAAGGCGTCATTTGCTGGTTTGGTTTCACTCGTCGTTTCCTTCAACACGTTTCCCCTGCTCCTGCGATTGTGGATGATCGGTTTTGCCGTTGCAGCAACCATCGTCTGAGCAACGCTCGACCTTTTCACAGGGGATGCCGTCGGTGCTTCTTTCTCATCCATCCCAAGGATACTCATCATTTGATCCCCGTGCGCTGCCAGGAAGTATTTTGCAATTTCTTCGATGGTTTGATATTCGAAAAAGAGTGTTTTCGACAACGAACCAAACGTTTTTTCTAATTCGTTTGTTAATTGCATGACCATAATCGAGTCAATTCCGTACTTTTCCAACAAGGCATCTGCTTCGATGCGGTCTATTGGCAGCTTGATCACGGAAGAGACCAGCTTTTTGAAGTAATAGATCGCTTTTTCCTTTGGCAAATGATGACTCGCTGGTTGTATGACGGTTGAAGCTTTGACTTCTTGTTCTGTTGTCTTCTGTCTTCCCACCACCGCTGCGTGGAGGCGTTGTAAATCTCCTTCCATGACCATCACCTGATCTTTTCGAGAAGCTACGGCTTCATAAAAAGCGCGAATGCCCGTCGCGGTGTGCAAGGCGATCATTCCGAGCCTTTGTTTCACCATCTCCTCAACTGCTTCATCTACTTGCATCCCGCCCTCTTTCCAGAGCGGCCAGTTGATAGAGACTGTTTGACCCTGACGTTGCTTTGCCTGCACCCGTTCATTCCGATCTTTCGCATAGCCGTCCATAAAGGCATTCGCGCAAGCATAGTCTGCCTGACCACTATTTCCTGCACTTCCTGCTATCGAAGAAAAGAGGACGAAGAAATCGAGAGGCTGATCTTTACTTGCCTCATCCAAATTTGTAAGACCGGCCACTTTTGGCGCTATCACTTGGTCCCATTCTTCTGTCGTTTTCTTGAGGATGAAGTTGTCTCGAACGACACCCGCGCTATGGATGATGCCGTGAAGACCTCCGAATTCCTGTTGAATACTTTGGATGAGCTGGATTACTTCCTGCTTGTCCGTCACATCAACTTGACGGTAGACAACCCTTGCACCTGATTTTTCCCATTCATGAAGCATCGCTTGTTTATCTTCACGCAGAGGAGAACGTCCTGTGAGAATTAAGGTTGCCCGTTTCGCTTGATTCGCGATTTCCCTTGCAAAAATCACCCCTAAACCGCCTGCTCCACCCGTAATCAAATAGGTTCCTTGATCTTTCCACGGAATAGTGACCTCATCATGCAATGGCTTGGTTTCACACCAGCCCAGTACATAACGTTTCCCCTCTTGATAGCGAATTCGGTCATCCATAGGATGGCACGCATTCTCTTGCAGCTTGCTTGCGATTTCTGCCGCACGTTCACCTGGGTTTATTTCAATGAATTGGCCGATTAGATTAGGATTCTCCTGCTGCGCTGTTTTCAGCAAGCCAGAAAGTCCGCTTAGGTATGATTGTTCCGCTTTGTCGGGAACGACGACCTGCACTAACACTTTGCCAAGTATCTTTTGTTGGAAGAGGCTTTGGATTTCCAAAAATACTTGGGAAGCATAGGCCTCGAACCTGTCGGCAATGTCCTCCTGTTGGGATTGCAAAGGAATCAAGCGCACTTCGTTCATCTGTGCTGAAATACTTGCAAGCGACGCTGCAAAACCTTCCACCATCATCACGATATGCTGTGCATAGGCAGGAGTCTCCGTTTCCTGAAGAACTGCTTGTTCCTTCCAGCAAGGATGCACCATCAACATTCCTTGGCCCTCTGTAGCTTCGAAGTCTGCCGCTTTACCATCCAACTTGCGAGACGAAAAGCGCTTCATTCTGACAAGAACATTTCCCTGCTCGTCACATAAGTCAATATCCAGCTTCTGTACATGATCAGAAGCGTTGCTGCCATCGCTGTAGCGAATATACGCCCACATCTGTCGCGTGCATGGACTGAAGATTTCCAGCTCATCCAGCGCAAAAGGCAAGATTGGCTTGAGCGTATCGAAATTGTTAGCGAGACTCTTGTCATCAGCCCCTATAAATAAGCCAATCGCCGCCTGCAAAGCCGAATCCATCATACTGGGGTGCAGCACAAACTGTTCTTCTGTCCCCAAAACAGCGAAAGGTAAAGACAGCTTTGCCAACACCCGATCCGTGCCTTTGTGCACTTCCACAATTCCTTGCAGCGCTGGACCATACTGCATTCCCATTGCTTTATAAAATTCATAGCATTGGCTGCCACTCAAAATGCTATGGCTACACGCGTCTTGTAGCATAGCGAGATCAAGCGCGGGCGTCTCGGCAACCGTATGGAATACGGCACTTCCCTGACTGTGCACAATCTCTTTTGCTTCATTTCCTGTATGCTCACTATAGATGCGATAGCCAATCTCTCCACTGTCTTCCAGTTGAAGACCAATGTGAACATCGACAGGCTGATCATCGACAGCAATTGGCTTGGCCCACACCATATTTTTGAGCGTCAAGCCATTCTGTCCCGCTTTTAGGGCTCCCGCTGACTGATCGATTGCCGCGCGTGCCATTTCGAGATAAGCAACACCCGGTAAGAGCTGCTGTCCATTCACTACATGATCTGCCAAGAAAAATTCCTGTCCACGGAAGGTAGAACTATACCGCTGTTCCAACAATTCAGACGTGTTTTTCTGGATCAATGGGTGAAGGAAGAGCGTCCCTTCTGATGTGGCTGCCACTTCGCGCGCAAATTGCGTATCCATCTGTGGAATCCAATAACGTTCTCTTGCAAACGGATACGTAGGCAAGCTAATGCGACGAGGTTTCTTCTCACCGTAGAGCTTATGCCAATCAACCACGCCTCCACTGACCCACAGATCAAGCAGCTTGGCGTATTTTCTTTTGCTTATCCAGGCATCGATTGCCTTTTGCAAATCTTCATCCGCTTCAAACACGGCGATTGTCTTTTTGTTACCTTTTACCTGTCCTCGGAATACATCTGTGATGCTTTCCTGTCCATCTACAAATTGCGTCAGCTTTTCCTGAAGCTCTTGAATGGAGCCGGCCATCACAGCCAGGCGTTCTTCCATGGCTTCTCGCCCAATTTGAAGCGTGTAAGCAATATCTGCTAAGTCCAGGTCAGAAATGGACTGATCCTTGATCGCAGCTAACAATCGCTGTGCCTGTTCGTGGAGCTGGCTTTCGTTCTTTGCTGACAGGAGAATGATCGCTGGATTTGCGTGACTTACATGGATCGCTGGACGTTTCTCATGGTCTGGAATGTATTCTTCCAAAACGATATGAGCATTCGAGCCACCCGCCCCAAAGCTGCTCACACCGGAGCGTCTTGGAAACTCCTGACCGTCAATGACAGGACGTTTCCATTCCGCCAGCTCTTGCTGGACGACAAACGGAGTTGCGCTGAAATCAATATTCGGGTTTAGCACCTCCGCATGCAAGGATGGTGCTAGTTGTCCGTATTTGAGCTGCAGCAGGATCTTCGTGATCCCGGCAATTCCCGCTGCACTCTCACAATGCCCGATATTGGATTTCGCTGATCCGATGGAGCAAAACTGCTTGTCAGTTGTGTACGCCTGGAAGGCTTTGGTCAAACCTGCGATCTCTATTGGATCTCCTAAAGAAGTACCTGTACCGTGCGCTTCCAAATAACTAATCGTCCGTGGATCAATTCCTGCCTCCTTCAAGGCACGCCCAATTACACTCGCTTGTGCATTCGGATTAGGTACGGTATAGCCATTTGTTTTGCCGCCATGGTTAATGGCGCTTCCTTTTATCACACCGTAAATTTGATCTCCGTCGGCAATTGCTTTCGCCAAAGGCTTAAGCAGTACCGCTCCGACACCTTCTCCAGGCACATAGCCGTCGCCGCCAAGTCCAAAGCTTTCGCATCGTCCCTTGCTGGAAGCAAATTTTCCCTGTCCGAGCATCAAATATTTATTCGGGTGAATGGAAACATTGACACCACCCGCAATTGCAGCCTCGCATTCACCGCGCAGCAAGCTTTGGCAGGCAAAATGGATGCCCGTTAGCGAGGAGGAACACATGGTATCAACAGCTACGCTAGGACCATGGAAATTAAAGAAATAAGAAACACGGTTCGCTACAGATGAGAAGCTTCCACCAAGGGCCATTGGTCTGCCCATCAAGGTTTCTTGTGCACCATACAGTTGATACTCTTCATACATGATGCCCACATAAACACCGACATTACCGCCAAGTCCGAACCCTTTAGACGATCCGAGAGATTCGCGGGTATAGCCTGCATCCTCTAAGGTTTCATACACACACTCCAGGAATAAACGTTCCTGCGGGTCCATGATTTCTGCTTCCAGAGGCGAAATGTTGAAGAACAGCGGATCGAATTGATCAACACCATCGATGAATCCGCCCCATTTGCTATAGGTTTTCCCCCGTTTGTTCTTATCCTCATCAAAATACAAACTGTGGTTCCAGCGGTCTTTGGGGATCTCCGTAATGCAATCCTTGCCATCGCGCAAATTGTTCCAAAACTCTTGCGTATTCCGCGCTTTCGGATAACGTCCAGAAACCCCAATGATCGCAACATCCAAAGCTCCTTTGGCTGGTTGGGTTTCCTTCTGTGTCGAAATGAACCGCGAGCCTTTGCGACTGCTTCCGCGCTGGCTGTTCCTTTGCCTTTTCGACGTGTTCTCTTCTTTTGTCACGGATGCTGTTTCTCTGGTAACAACTGTTTCCTGCTGTTCTGTAAGGCCCAAGATTTCAATGAATTTGTCTCGATAGGAGTCCAAGAAATAACCAATTATTTCGTGAATCGTTTGATACTCAAAAAATAACGTTTTCGGCAGCGAGCCAAAGCTTTTCTCTAATTGGTTGGTTAATTTCATGGATAGAATCGAATCAATTCCGTATGTCTCCATCGAGGCATCTTCTTCGATTCGATTCACAGGCAGTTGCAGCACCTCGGCAAATTCCTTTTTCACAAAATGAGTCGCTTTCTCGCGGAGCACATTTTGTTCTACAGTGGCGGTCGCTTGTTTTTCTTTTTTCTCTTCCCTGGTTGGTGTGATCGATGCCACTGGCTGCATCTGTTTTACCAGCATCTCTTCAAATTCTTCAAGTAAATAGGACGCAAGCTGCTGTAGCGTCGGACACTCCACGAATACATTAGGAATCAGCCCAATGTGATATTGCTGATTAAGCTTGTTGGCGAATTCAGTCAGTAGAACCTGATTAAATCCGAGTTCAGACAGCTCCACTCTGACATCAATATCCGTGGTAGGAACCTGTAGCAGATCCGACACGGTTTGCATCAAAGCAAATTCCACTTTTTGCAACAGATTGCTCGTATCCGCTGTTTCCGAAGCTTCCAATCGAACAGGAGCATGCTTCGATTGAGAACGGTTGACTGGTGTTTGCAAAACCAGTGTTTGCTTGAGCTTCGCCAGATCGCCTTCCATCACCATGACCTGAGCTTTTCCAGAGGCTAAGCCTTGGTACATAGCTCCAATACCCGTCGAAGTCTGCATAGCGACTACTCCCCTGCTATGCTCCAGCATGTCACCGGCCTCTGCGCCAGCCTGCATTCCGCCCTCTTTCCACAATGGCCAGTTCATGGACAACGTCTGTCCGTGACGTTGCTGTAACGCAACCAAACCATTACGATAGTGGGCAAATCCGTCCATAAAGGCGTTGGCACACGCATAGTCAGCTTGACCGATATTCCCCAAGCTGCCAGCCACCGAGGAAAACAGCACCAGGAAATCCAGTTCTACATCTTTGCTGGCTTCATCCAGATTGATGAGACCCGTAACCTTCGGATGGAGAACCGTTTGGACCTCCTCCCTGTTTTTTCTGAGGATATAGCTGTCACGAAGCACGCCAGCACTATGAATAATGCCATGTAGTCGACCATAGTCCTGTTGAATCGTGCGGATCAACTCTGCCATTTCCTGTTTCTGCGTCACATCAACTTGGCGGTATTCAACACTTGCTCCCGATTCTTTCAATTCCTGAAGTTTGCCTTGCTTCTCTTGATCCAATGGGGAACGTCCTGTCAGAATCAAATTCGCCTGTTGAACCTTCTGTACAATTTCGTTGGCAAAAAGATAACCCAGTCCGCCTGCCCCGCCAGTGATGAGATAAACCCCACCGTGTTTCCACGGAATGCTCGTCTCTTGTGGAGCATCGAGTTCTACCCACTCAGCTACATATCGCTTTCCAGATTGATATCGAATCTGAACATCCAATGGGCAGCGTACATTCTCCTTTATTTTTTCAGCGATCCCGAATTCGTCGTCGCCCGATTCTATCTCGATTACCTGTCCAATCAGGCTGGGATTCTCCAAGTTTGCCGTTTTCAGCAAACCAGAGAAAGCGGTGAAAGACGGTAGCTCCGCTTGCAAGGGAACGACAATCTGAACCAATACCTTGCCGCGTACTTTTTGCTTGAAAATCCCTTGAATTTCCTCAACTACCTGCGTCGTATAATCAATGAAACGCTCGGCAACGCCTTTTTGCGTGGATCGCAAAGGAATGCAATGAACGCCATTCAAGCTGGCCTGGAGATTGTTCCAAGAATCGTGCTCCGGTTCTACCATCATCACGACTCGCTGTGTATAGTCAGGGGCTTCGGCCTTGCTCGCAACCGCTAGTTCCTTCCACTCTGGATGAACCAGCAGTGCTCCGAGCTTGCCTTTGGAATCCATCGTCGCTACTTCGCCTTCCAGCACTCGTGCCGAGAAGCCTTGCATACGTACGCAAACCGTTCCTTGATCGTCACACAAATCAATATCCACTTTCTGTACCTTGTCTCCCGAGCTATTGGCGCTAGCCTGTCGAATCCATACCCACATCCGTGAGGAAGTCTGGCTAAAAACGCTCAGCTTCTCCAGTGCAAAAGGCAGGATTGGCTTCAGATTCGCTGTATCGCCTGTGCCAAGCAATAATCCGATAGAGGATTGTAAGGCCGAATCCAGCATGCTCGGATGCAAGACGAATTCTCCTTGCGTCTCGGCAACTTTGGAAGGCATGGCTAGCTTGGCCAATACTTGCCCCTCTCCCACGTACACATGCTCAATTCCTTGCTGAGCTGGCCCATAGACAAGTCCCATTGTTTGAAAGGCGTCATAACACTCACTTGCATGAAGCGTGCGATAACTGCATTGGGCTTTGATCGCATCGAGATTATGCGTGGGTGCAGCAGTGATCCCTGCAAACACCACACCCCCTTGACTGTGTACCACCGATTCGGCCTGTTCGTCCTGCGGTTCGCTGTATATTTCATAGCGAAGGTCGCCGTTATCCTCAGGATAGATGCCGATGTGTACCTCAACAGGCGTATCTTCCACCACAATCGGTTGCGCCCATACTACATTTTTCAGCTCCATCACGTATTGCTCGTCTTCCAACGCTCCTGCTGCTAGATCCGCAGCAGCTCGAGCCATCTCAAGATAAGCAACCCCAGGCAGGATTCTCTTTCCTTTTACAACATGATCCGATAAAAAGAATTCCTGACCATCAAAAGTAGAGCTGAATCTTTGCTCACGGAGATCTGAAGTATTTTGATGCAGCAAAGGATGCAGGGAAGCAGTCAGACCATGCGCACCTTTTATGCGAGTGGACGGCTGTGTCTTCGGTTTGGGCAGCCAGTAATGCTCTCTGGCAAAAGGATAGGCAGGCAAGCTGATCCGACGAGGCTTGATTTCGTCATAGAGCTTATTCCAGTCCATATTCAAGCCCTTCACCCAGAAATCGAGAAGCTTGGAGAATTTTTTGCGTTGCATCCATTTCTCAATCGCTTCTTGCAATTCCTCATCGCCTGCGAAGATGTCTGTTGTTTCTCTGCTGCGCTTTACCTGACCACGATAGAGGTCGGCAATGCTGTCATCACCTGCAAGAAAGCTTTGCAACTTCTCTACCATCTCTGAAAGCGAACTCGCCATCAGGGCCAGGCGTTCTTCCATCGCCTCGCGTCCCACTTGGAGCGTATACGCAATATCAGCAAGGTCCACATCTGTAAATGCTTGCTCCTCAATCGACGCTAACAGTCTCTGCACTTGTTCAACGAGACGCTCCTTATTCTTCGCCGACAGGACGATGATCGCCGGATTTTGCGGACTGACCGTGATCGTCGGGCGTTCCTTGACCGCAGGAATATATTCCTCAATCACAACATGTGCATTGGACCCACCTGCACCAAAAGAAGAAATCCCGGCAATTCGCGGGAATTCTCTCTTTTCGCCGTTCACTTCAATAAGCGGCCGCTTCCATTCAGCCAAGTCCTGCTGAACGACAAAAGGTGTTTTCGAAAACGGAATATTCGGATTCAACTCTTGCGCATGCAGGCTTGGAACCAGCTGTTGATGCTTCATTTGCAGCAAAATTTTTGCCACTCCTGCGATTCCAGCCGCCGCTTCCAAGTGACCAATATTGGATTTAACGGAGCCAATCGCACAAAATCCTGTATCCTGCGTATCCTTGCGGAAGGCCTGGATGAGACCCGTAATTTCAATCGGATCACCCAGCTCCGTGCCTGTTCCGTGCGCTTCGATATAGCTAACGGTTTTGGCATGAACACCTGCCTTATCCAGCGCCTGGCGAATCAGCTCTCCTTGAGCAGTTGGATTCGGTACGGTATAGCCATTGGTTTTTCCGCCGTGATTCACGCTGGTACCACGAATCAATCCGTAGATATGGTCGCCATCCGCAATTGCTTTTGACAGTGGTTTGAGCAGTACTGTACCTACTCCTTCTCCCGGTACAAAACCGTTTCCGCCTTGCCCAAAGCTTTTGCATTGTCCATCTACGGAAAGCATATGCAGCGCTGACAAAAAGACATAGCTGGAAGGATGCAGATACAGGTTGACTCCGCCGGCAATCGCCAGTTCACAATCCCCGTTATACAGATGCTCGCATGCTTCATGAATCGCCGTAAGCGAAGCGGAGCACATCGTATCAATCGGCATACTCGGACCTTGGAGGTTGAGGAAATAGGAAACACGATTCGTCAGTGAGCTAAACGAGGTGTGCGGGTAAATCAATTCACCCTGCTTCCATAAATCAGGTCCATACAAGCTGAACCCTGTTTTGGTAATCCCTCCAAACACTCCAACCCGTCGATTGTACTTTTCCGCAAGCTGTTGTCTCGTATAGCCAGCATCCTCCAGCACTTCCCAGCAAGACTCCATAAATAACCGTTCTTGCGGATCGAAATGCATCGCTTCCCACGGAGACATATTGAAAAAGAGCGGGTCGAATTCAGCGAATCCGTCTACAAAGCCGCCCCATTTGCCGTAGCTTTTTCCTTCTGCCACAGCTTTGTCTGGATCAGGCTCGAAAAAGTCATCCAGTGACCAGCGCTCTTCCGGAATTTCTGTAATGCAATCCTTTCCAGACTTCAGATTCTCCCAATACTCGTTCAGTGATCGCGCTTTTGGATAACGTCCGCTCATGCCGATAATGGCAATCGGCTCCCGCGCTATCTGCTTTCCTGATTGCACGGCTGTACTGCGAATCGGTTCATGGCTGGCTGTATCACGTTCGTTACGCACCAGTGGTGTTGAAGTTCCGCGATTGGCCGCACCCTGACGATCAAGCCCCGTCCACTTCATGCATTCCTGCCTATGATCAGCGACGAGATAATTTGCAAGGGTGTCAAGAGTCTGATATTCATACAAAATGGTCTTGGACAATTCGCTAAAAACATCCCCCAGCTTTTTATTCAGCTGGATCACCATAATCGAATCGATTCCGTATGTCTCGAACGGTTCATCGACAGCGATTTTACCTGCTCCCAGTCTGGTCTCTTGTCCGAACATCACCTTTAGCTGATAGAGCGTTTTCTCTTTTAACACGCCTGCATCGACTGACAGCTTCGCATCGTGCACCGGTGTGGAATCGAGCTGTGACACGACAGAAGTACCAAGCAACTGATCCTTGAGTGTTGGCAGATTGCCTTCGATAACCAGCATCTGCACAGTGCCGGAAGCCACCCCTTGATACAGCGCCTGTATGCCGCTTGCAGTCGGCATCGCGATCATGCCCCTACCCTCCATGATCTTCTCTGTCGCTTCATCAACACGCATACCGCCCTCTTTCCACAGCGGCCAGTTGATGCAGAGTGTTTGACCTTGTCGTTCGCCTGCTTTCACCAAACCATGACGATACTTGGCGTATTGATCCATAAAGGCATTGGCAGCAGCGTAATCAGCTTGCCCCGCATTACCAAAGCATCCCACGCCAGAGGAGAAGAGAATAAA
This sequence comes from Brevibacillus sp. AF8, assembly GCF_021270385.1. Taxonomy (NCBI): domain Bacteria; kingdom Bacillati; phylum Bacillota; class Bacilli; order Caryophanales; family Paenibacillaceae; genus Brevibacillus; species Brevibacillus sp. AF8. The sequence continues at coordinate 91,248 of NZ_JAGQDN010000008.1, forward strand.
GAAGTCAAGTGCCATATCCTTGCTTGCCTCATCGAGATGCATCAGTCCAGTAACTTTTGGCGCCAGCACTTGTTCCAGTTCATCCGCTGTTTTTCTCATGATAAAACTGTCGCGAATGACTCCCGCACTATGAATAATGCCTGTGAGACTGCCAAACTCTTGCTTGATGGCTTGGAATAAGTCTTCTACCGCCTGCTTTTGTGTGATATCAGCCCGACGATATTGAATATTGGCTCCCAGTGTCTTCCATTCATTGCATAAGGCTGTCTTTTCTTCATCCAAAGAAGAACGACCCGTGATAATTACGGTCGCTCCCTTCGTTTGCTGGGTGATTTCCTTGGCAAAAATCAAGCCTAATCCGCCCGCACCGCCCGTAATCAGATAAACCCCATCATCTTTCCAGACATGCTCCGCTTGCCCAGAAGCTTTCATTTCTGTCCAGCCGCTCACCCATCGCTTGCCATCCTGATAACGAATGTGCTTACTTTTCTCATCGTTGCTGTTTTGTTGGAGCTTATGGACCAGTTCTGCTGGTTTGTCCTCTGCTTGCACTTCAATGAGCTGTCCAATCAGCTTGGGATTCTCCAAGTGCGCCGTTTTCAGCAAACCAGAGAGGGCGGAGAAGCATTGCTGATCCTCTTTGGCAGGCACAACAAGCTGAATCAGGACTTTTCCCTTTGGTTTACTGGCAAGGATTCGCTGGATTTCCGTGAATACGTGGACGGTGTAGGTTTGGAACCGTTCTGCGATACTTTCCTGCTGTGATTGTGGTTGTAAGACCAGGCAACGCACTCCGTTCATTTCGGATTCGATACGCTGTTGGAATTCCTCTGCCCATTCACAAAGGATCACAAGATGCTCTGCAAAAGCAGGTGAACCAGCTTTTTGACTGATCTCCTGTTCGTTCCAGCACGGTTGGAGAAGAAGCGTTTCTGTCTTTGGAGTTGTTGAAGGGATTGGCGAAATCTGGACACTAGCCACTCCCGACTCTTTGAACACATTCTCAGGAACCCCATAGGACTCCTCAGCGAATGGATAGGTTGGAAGGCTGATACGACGCGGCTTTGCATCGTTGTACAGGACCTCCCACTCGATATCCAGACCCTTGCTCCACAGCTCGGCTGCTTTTTCTCCTTTGCCTTCTGCAAACAGCTTGGTAATCAGCTCACGATTCGTCCCATTCTTTTTCAATCGGGAGACTTCATGGCTTGCTTGTTTTACGTTTCCTCTAAAGCTACCCGCTATTTGTTCCTCTCCATGCAAAAAGTCACTCAGCTTTTGAATGAGTTCCGCTGTATTTTTGACAATAAAAATAGCCCTGCTCTCCATTGCTTCTCTTCCTACTTGGAGAGTATAGGCCAAATCTGCTAGATGGACTCGCTCCTGATTCCCTCTAAGAAAATCAACGAGCTGCTGGGCATACGCTTGAACACGATCATCGTTTTTGGCTGATAATGGCACGAAATAAACGCGATGGTTGTTATCATCACTCACGCTGACGCGCTTAGCTTCTGTCTCAACCTTCCATTGTTCAAAAATCGCATGAGCATTCGTCCCGCCAAGACCAAATGAACTTAACGCCGCTCTGTGGGGAACAGGCGCATCCTCCCACTTTTTGAGCGTGTCAACGACATAAAACGGCGATTGATCCAAATTGATATTCGGATTCGGCTTTTCATAGTTTAACGACGGAGGAATTTCATTATGGTATAAGCTCAGCGCTACTTTAATGCAGCCTGCTAACCCTGCGGCTGTATCGAGATGGCCAATATTGGTTTTCACCGAGCCAAGTCCGCAGTACTGTTTATTGGATGTGTATTGGGTATACACTTCATTGAGCGCCGCGAATTCTATCGGATCGCCTAAATAAGTGCCCGTCCCATGCGCTTCGATATAGCTAATCGTTTCAGGATGAACCTTGGTGTCATCTAATACTTGCTGAATCACCTCAGCCTGACCTTTTATACTTGGCGCATAAAAGCCGACTTTATCTGCCCCGTCATTGTTAATGCGAATTCCTCTCATGAGGGCATATATGTGATCGCCGTCCTTGATCGCATCGGAAGCTTTTTTGAGAACAACCACGCCGACTCCTTCTCCACCGATCATGCCGTCTGCCGACGCGTCGAACGTCTTGCAGTGACCATCACTGGAAAAGTTCAATCCAGCTTGATAGACATACCCTGTATAAGTCGTAGGGAAAATAGTTGCGCCGCCTACCAAAGCCACTTTTGATTCTCCCGATTGCAGGCTGCGATAAGCCAGATGCAAGCCAACCAATGAGGAGGAACAATTGGAATGGACGGCAAAGCTCGGCCCCTTTAGCCCCATTTTATGAGAAATCATCGTGGGAATCGTTCCACCTTGCGCCAAAACCCACGAGACATATTCATTGGGATCTTTCATGACATTCGGTGATTCCTTGGTGAAATGCGGCAAGAGCGCTTGATAATAACTATTGCTCGCCGACATAAATACACCCGTCTGCGGTACCTGCTTCGTTGTATACCCTGCATCCTCCAACGCTTTCCATGAATGGGTCAATAACAGTCGAAATTGCGGGTCCATAAATTCTGCGTCTCTGGCTGATAGGTGAAAAAATCCTGGATCGAAATGATCCTTTCCTTCTATGGTGGACTGTACCGGGATAAAGTTCGGGTTCTGTAAGTATTCATCAGGCAGATGTAATTGATCGATCTCCTCATCAGAAAAGAAACGTACACTTTCTACGCCGTTTCGTAAATTCTCCCAGAACTCCCTATGATTTTTCGCTCCCGGGAAGTGGCAGGAGATTCCAATAATCGCGATGCTATCCTCATAGTATTCAGGATAAGTCTCCTCCACCTGTGCAACGCTATGCGCCGTTTCCTGGTTCGGATTGACAAAATCCGTTTGCTCATCTAATTCCTTCTCTTTCTTTGCTGCGATATATTCGCTAATCTCTCGAATATTGACGTACTTAAACAGAGTGGTCACATTTAGATCGCACTGAAACTCTTCTGTCATTTTGGCAACAACCATGGTAGCGAGAATCGAGTCTCCGCCCACATCGAAAAAGCCATCTTCTGTACTGATCCCCTCAACATTCAGGACATCCTGCCAAATTTTCAAAGTCCTTTGTTCAATATCAGATTGCGGGAGACCCTGCTTCTTCGCCTGTGTAACTACCAGCTTTTGACTCAGCAGCTCTGTGCGATCCACTTTTCCATTAGCAGTTAACGGGATTTTATCCATGGAAACAAAAAATGCCGGAAGCATATACTCTGGCAAATTCCTTCTCAAATACTCCCGTAATTTTGAGGGCTCAAGCTGTTCATGGTTGGCACCTGCTTTCGGAACATAATAAGCAACCAACCGTTTGTGATCGCCCTCTTCTTTCACCAACACGACAACGCTTTGGATCTGTGGATGAGCCATTAATTGGCTCTCGATCTCACCCAATTCAATTCGAAAGCCTCTAATTTTTACTTGATGATCGATTCGGCCTAAATACTCAATCGTTCCATCAGGGAGCCAACGTGTTAAATCACCTGTTTTGTACAACTTGGTTCCCGGTGTAAACGGGTTATCTACAAACTTCTCTGCGGTCAGCTCTGGGCGATTCAAATACCCGCGAGCCAAACCTTTTCCTGCAATACAAAGCTCTCCTGATACACCGACCGGCACGGGATTCATATGGCGATCTACGATGTAGAGTTGCGTATTTGCGACAGGTCTACCAATCGGTGTATTGCTGCTGACCAGTTCATTTTCAGAGCAGGAGAACCATGCCGCATAAATAGAGGCTTCCGTTGGTCCGTAAATATTTTCGATCTTCGCCTTTTGAAAAGTGGCAACCGTCCTTTTCACCAGCTCTTTTGGAAAGGCTTCGCCTGCAACCATCACATATTTTAGCGGACAATGCTGCAGGAATGGCTGATTCGCTGCAACACCGTTGACGAAGACATTCAGCATCGCTGGAACAAAATTGACATGAGTCACCCGATGCTTCACGATCGATTCCGCTAACATCTCTGGAGACTTCTCCCCATGTGGCGGGAGAATGACCAGATGCCCTCTACCGATGAACCAACCAAACAGCTCGGACAACGAAACATCAAACACATAGTTGGTTTTCAGCAGATAAACATCGTTCTCCATAACCGGATAACGGGATTCAAGGAAAAAGAGGGTGTTGATGATACTTTCATGACTCACCATGACCCCTTTGGGTTTCCCTGTGCTTCCAGATGTATAAATCACATAAGCAAGATTGGTTGGGTTTACTACCCGGTTAAGCGTTTTTTGTCGCTGGGCTGTCTGCTCAACTTCTTCCCAATCTCTGTCTAACACGATGCATTTCGTATTTTCTCCTGCGGCTGAAGATAACTGTTTCAAAAGGCGAGCCTGGGTAAGCAACAAAATGCTCTTGCTGTCTTCCAGCATGTATGCCAACCGCTCTGTGGAATAGGTTGGGTCCAATGGAACATAAGCTGCGCCAGCTTTCAGAATGCCTAAAATGCCGATGACCATTTCCAAAGAACGTTCGACACAAATTCCTACTGTTGCTTCAGGACCTGCGCCCTCGGCCTGCAAATAGATCGCCAGCTTGGTCACCCGCTCATCCAGTTCACGGTAGGTCAAAGACTGGTTCTCATAAACAACAGCCACGGCATTTGGCGTTTGTTGAACTCGCTTCTCGAACAAATCATGGATGCATAAAGCCTGTGGGAATGCCGCGTCAGTCTCATTCCACTCAACGAGCAGCATGTGTCGTTCTTCAGCAGAGATAAGTAATATCTCATCCAAAGCGATGTCAGGATTTTTGATGACTTCGTTTGCGATATTCTGATAATGGTCTGCCATCCGTTGAATCGTTGCTTGATCAAATACATGCGGATTGTATTTCAGATTCAACACAAACTCAGCTTCCTGCTCAAACACTTCTAACTCAAATTCATACTCCCCCTCTTGATGAACACCCTCAATCAATTCGATGGCAAGCTTGTTTTGACATTTATCATAAAATCGCTGCAGGTTTTGCGATTGCAGAAAATTTTGGTACGTAAAGATGATATCGAAAACGGGTGAACTTCCATGAAGTCGAGGAATATTTGCCTCGCGAACCATCGCTGGAAAAGGATAGACAGCGTGATCCATCCCGTCAATCAGCGTAAGCTGCAATTCCCGAATGAACTGGGAGAAAGACTTATCCCCCGTTACCTGACTGCGAATGGGGATCATATTGACAAAATAACCGATCAAAGAATCGAATCTCTCTTCTGGACGTCCCATCGTCGGCATGCCGACAATCACATCTGTTTGACCTGTATAGCGATACAATAAGGCTTTAAAAATCCCTAACAAGAGAACAGATGGGTTCATGCGGTAATGCTTGGAGAGCTGCTTCACCTGCTGACTCCATTCTCGTGAAAATACATGCGTAAAAACCTGCCCCTCAAAGCTTGGTGCAGAAGAACGCGGGCGATCGGCAGGGAGCTCCAGCTGCGGAAGTGTCCCTGACAATTGCTCCAGCCAGTAAGCACGATGTTCCCCACCCTCCTCGCTTGTCATCATGTCCTGTTCCCATTTTACGAAGTCAGCGTAGACGGTTGAATTTTGTGTTACTTTCGACTGTTTTCCTTCAACCAGCTCGATATAGGCTTGGACCAAATCTTGTAGGAATAGCAAGGAGGAATGTCCGTCAAAGATTATATGATGGACTGTAATCAGGACATAATGCTCTTCTTCCGAACGCGACAATAGATGAATGCGGAGTAAAGAACCCTTTTCCAAAGAAAAGGGTTCTTTTACTTTTTGCCTGAGATAAGGCAATACTTCCTGAGACGTTAAGCTGGAGATGTCCTCCTGCTCAATGGCTAGCGATTGCTCCAGTCGTTGAAGCAGATACGGAACACCATGCTTTTCCATAATCGAACTCTGTAAAATCGGATGCTGTTTACTTACAAGGTGGCAAGCCTGTTTCAATAAGGCTACGTCCCATTTCTGGCGGATGCAAAAGCATAACGGAACATTATAAGCACTCATTGTAGGAGACATTTTTTGCAACATCCACAATCCTTGCTGCCCGACGGACAGAGGACTTGTAAACGATGGGGTTTCCAGCTCCAGAAGCTTCTCTTGCACTTCCGCAGCAGACAGCTTACCTTCTTTGTAAGCCATGAGGATTTCCCGTCGCATCATATCATCCCTCCTTTGTCGATTAACTGTTCGATCTCTTCCAAGCTTAGCAGGCCATCTTTGAATTTTTGCAGCAGCATATCAACTGCGAGATTCTCCGTCGGTTCACCGCTATCCTGAGACGATGTTTCGAAATCTGTAGTGGAAGCAATCTCTTTATGACTCCACTCTTTTATTTTTATCGCAAGTAGATGAGCCAAGGACTTCATCGTCGGGTTCTCCAGCACTTCCCGCCCTCTGATCTTGATGTTCCAGCGCTGCTCTAAATGACGAATCAGCTTGGTAACCATGATCGAATCCATGCCATAGTCCAGGAAATATTTGTTTGGCTTGATTTGCCCTTCCGAAAGGTGTAATTCCCGCGAGAGAAATTGTGCCATATCCCGCTGGATGTTTTCCTCCGTTGGGCTGTCCGGGTTGATATCAATCGCTAACGTCGCTTTTTCCGTAGGCTGATTGATCATTTCAGTTCCGAGCTGCTGCTGCTCACCCTCGGAAGTGGATAGCCAATAGCGTTCTCTGGCAAAAGGATAGGTAGGCAGAGATAGCATGCGACGCTCTTGTGGATGCAAGGATTCCCAAGGAATTTTACCTCCCTGCGTCCAATGAAGGGCAAGCTTGTCCAGATTATTTTCTGCTAAAAGAACCTGCAACACCGTATCTCCTACCTTGCCTGAAAGAAGATTTCTCACTCCTGCAAGGTCTTCTTCGAGATCCCCTGTATAGATAGGAATCGATGCAGTTGGCTCGCTGCCTTGTTCGACCGCTTCCAAATACGCCTGTAATCCATGAATCAGTTCATCTTGATCCTGAACCACCATAGCCAGCCTGCATTCCATGGCTTCTCGTTTCACTTGGAGCGTATAGGCAAAGTCCGCCAAGGAAAACGCTTGCTGCTGGGCAAAAGCAAGCATCTGCTTGGCAACAGCACGCAATCGGTCAGCATTTTTTGCCGAGAAAACCACGATCTGAGGTGAGGCGGCAGATGAAATGGATTTCATCTCTGTCTGTGGTGGAATATATTCTTCGAGAATCAAATGAGCATTTGACCCTCCTGCTCCAAACGAACTAATTGTCGCCCTGCGCGGAACCTCTCGTTCTTCCCCATTGATTCTCACTACGGGTCGCTCCCACTTTTGTCGATCTTTTTGCAGATAAAAAGGCGTTTCTGCAAAATGGACATGCGGGTTCAACGGCTCCGCTTTTATAGAGGGAACCAACTCCTGATGCTGTAGCTGCAAAATCACCTTGGTCAGCTGGGAAATCCCAGAAGCTGCCTCGGCGTGACCGATATTTGATTTCACCGAACCAATCGCACAAAACTGGACATCGTCCGTCTGCTTTGAAAAAGCATTCGTTAACGCCTTCAACTCAATCGGATCTCCCAGCAGCGAGCCATTTGCGGCGGCTTCCACATAACTGATCGTTCGTGGGTCGATACCCGCTCTAGCAAAATTTTCTTCGATCAATTGGGCTTGTGCGTTGGGATTAGGCACGGAAAACCCATTGGTACGTCCGCCATGATTAGTAGCGACTGATTTGATGACGGCTAAGATGGAATCTCCATCTTCTATCGCTTTGGCTAACGGCTTTAATAGTACAGCGCCTACGCCTTCTGCTGGCAAATATCCGTCTCCATCGCCAAAGCTTCTGCTGTCCGCGTGGCTTCCGATCATTTGTGCCTGACTTAAGCCCAGGTATTTCTTGGGATGGATCGATACATTCACGCCACCCGCGATTGCGAGCGAGCTTTCTCCCTTCATCAAGCTCTCGCAGGCATGATAAATGGCAATGGCAGATGAAGAACACGCTGTATCAATCGCCATGCTTGGACCTTGCAGATTAAAGAAGTAAGAGACCCGGTTGGCAATCGAATGATAGGAAGACAGAGAAATGATCGAACCCTTTTCCATATCCGTATCAAATGCGTGATAGGGCTGATACATTGCACCTACATAGACGCCTACTCGATTCTCATATTGACGTTGTAATACTTCTCGTGTGTGTCCTGCCTCTTCGAGCAGATTCCACACGGTTTCTAGGAAAAGACGTTCTTGAGGGTCCATCACTTCCGCTTCCCGTGGAGAAATATGGAAGAACAGCGGATCAAATTGATCGACACCGTCAATGAAGCCGCCCCATTTGCTGTATGCTTTTCCTGGGCTGTTTTTATCTCCGTCAAAATACAAGCTGTGGTCCCAGCGTTCCTGCGGAATTTCTGTAATGCAATCCTTGCCTTCCCGCAAATTGTTCCAGAACTCCTGTATATGGGAAGCCTTCGGATAGCGACCCGAAACACCAATAATGGCAATGTCGCGTTCAGATGTTGTTTGTTTATTTGCCTGCTCATGCGTAACAAACCGTGAGAAACGACGGCGATGGTCTGTTATGGAGTCAGCTGCAGGCAGTACATGAGAAACATTTTCTACTGCACCTGTCTCTGCGGTTTTCCCAGCCCCCATGATTCCAATAATTTTGTCCCGGTGATGGGCAAAAAGATAGTCTGTCAAATCCTCTATGTTTTGGTATTCATAGAGTAATGTTTTCGACAGCGATCCGAATGCTTTTTCCAATTGGTTGGTCAATTGCATCGCCATAACCGAATCGATTCCGTATTTCTCCAATGAAGCATCCTCATCGATTTTATATGCGGGGAGCTTGATTACAGCAGAAATTTCCTTTTTCAAATACTCCCTTACTTTTGCCCGAAGCACATCTTGTTGCCCAATGGAAACAGGCTGTTCTTTCTCCGTTTTTGCGGAGGTGCTTGCACTCTTTGCTCGTTGGAACTGTCGGATGAACCGATCAGTGTAGGCATCCATCAAGTGTTGCGAGATAGCAAAAAGCGTCGGGTACTCAACCAATACAGAGGGAGTCAGTTCAAGCTCATAGGCTTGATTCAGCTTGTTTGTAAATTCGGTTAGCTTTATCTGGTCAAAGCCGTATTCATTGAGCTCAGCGTGGATTTCTATATCCTCTTTCTCAACCTTGAGCAAATCAGCGACCATTTTCAGCAACGACGCTTGGACCTCGCTTTGCAAGCTGTCCGAATGAGCTGTTGAGATCACGGAGGTTTCCGTTGCTCCCATCAGCCTTTGCTTCATCCGTACACGGTCACCTTCCATGACCATCAACTGATCTTGTCCAGAAGCTAACCCCCGATACAAGCAGTCGATACCCGAAGCCGTCCGCATAGCCACCATGCCCAGGTCGTCCCACAATCTCTTTTCTGTCTCTGCGTCTACCTGCATTCCGCCCTCTTTCCACAGAGGCCAATTGATGGAGAGGGTCTGACCCTGCCGTTCTCCTTGCTGGATCTGTTCGTTGCGGTAAGCGGAGAAGTTATCCATAAAGGCGTTGGCCGTCGCGTAATCTGCTTGGCCCATATTGCCCAAGCTTCCAGCCGCTGAAGAAAAGAGCACAAAGAAATCCAGATTCAGTCCCTTTGTCGCTTCGTCTAAATGAAGGAGTCCCGCAACCTTTGGCGCGAGAACGGCTTGTACCTCTTCTTTCGTTTTCTTCAGGATAAAGCTGTCTCGAGTCACACCCGCCCCGTGAATGATCCCGTGAAGATCGCCAAACTCTGTTTGAATGCTTTGGATCAAATCCTCTACGGCCTGTTTCTGCGATACATCCACTTGGCGATATTCGATTCTTGCCCCGTTGTCCCCCAGCTTGCGCAGCTTTGCTTGCTTCTGTGCAGTCAGCGCAGAGCGTCCCGTCAAAATCAAGGTGATGCCACGGGCTTGCTCCGCCATTTCTTCGGCAAAAATAAGTCCCAAGCCACCTGCTCCGCCCGTGATCAAATATATCCCGTTGTCTTTCCACGGCATGCTTGCTTTATGCTGTGCGGCCGCAGCTTCACTCCATCCCGCAATAAATCTTTTCTCTAACTGATAGCGAATCTGGCAATCTGCAGGGCAAAGGCTGTTTGCTTTCAGCTTCTCCGCCAATCCCGCTGAATCTTCTGTCGAATCGATTTCGATCAATTGTCCGATTACTTTTGGGTTTTCGATCTGTGCCGTTTTCAAAAGACCAGCTAATCCAGCGAACAATCGTTGTTCCGATCGGAGAGGAACCACAATCTGTATCAGCACCTTCCCCTTTGGTTTTGCTTGAAGAAGGGCTTTTATTTCTTCAAACGCCTCAACTGCATACGCTTGGAATCTTTCCGCTATGCCTTGCTGATCGGATTGCAGCACGAGGACTCTTGCACTGTTTATCTGAGATGAAAGGCTTTCTCCAGAAATCTTCCCAGGTTCGCAAAGCATCACCACATGCTGTTCATATTCAGGAGCATTGGCTTCCTTAGGAATGGCTTTTTCGATCCAAGCAGGCTGCAACATCAGCGTACTTGTGATTTTGCCTGCTTCACCTGTACCTTTGCTTTTTGCACCTCCGGCAGCTTTTTCACCTTCGAGCATCCTTGTTGTGAATCCCTTCATACTTACACAAACCTTGCCTTGCTCATCACATAAATCAATGTCGAGCTTCTGTACTTTTTGCGTAACTGCATTGCCGTCACTGTAGCGAACCAACGCCCATACAGCGGTTGTAGAAGCACTGTAAATGTTCAATTGCTCCAAGGCAAAAGGCAGGGATGGCTGAAGGTCGGAAGTGCCCATCATGAAACCAAGCGATGCCTGTAATGCGGCGTCCATTATACTCGGATGGAGGACAAATTTTCCTGCTGTATCCGTAACAGAAGAAGGCAAGGCCAGCTTCGCCAGCACTTGTTCTTTCCCGACAAACAGCTCCTCAATCCCCTGGTGTGATGGACCGTATGCCAGTCCTATCCCTTGAAATGTTTCGTAGCATTGGCTAAAGCTGTAACTACTCTCTGTGCACTGTGCTTGAATGGCAGAAAGGTCGAGCGCTGGCGCCTCCATAGCTGATCGTAGTACTGCTCTTCCCTGGCTATGTACTACTAGATTCTCCTCGGCTTCTCTTGGCTGGCTGTAGATTTCAAAAGCGATTTCACCATTCTCTTCCGGGTATAGTCCCGTGTGTACTTGGATCGGCGCATCTTCCACTATTACTGGTTTCGCCCACACGATATTTTTCAATTGAATCGCCGACTGGTTATCAGATCGGACACCTGTTGCCAAATCCACAGCCACTCGTGCCATCTCCAGATAAGCTACCCCTGGCAATACCTTTTGCCCCTTCACGACATGATCTCTAAGGAAAAACTCCTGCCCTGTAAACGTCGAGCTGTGCCGTTGTTCCGAAAGTGTAGATGTATTTTCATGCAGCATGGGATGAAGGGTACCCAGTGCTCCTGCCCCGATATAACCAATGGCTTGTGACTTCACCTTTGGCAGCCAATAGCGCTCTCTTGCAAAAGGATAAGCAGGTAGGCTGATTCGACGAGGCTTCGTATCCCCGTAGAGCTTGTTCCAGTCAAAAATCAGTCCCTGTACCCACATCTGCAAAATCTTTGCATATTTCCCTTTAGTGATCCATGTATCGATTGCCTGTTGTAAATCCTCATCTGCGGCAAAAACATCCATCGTTTCTTTATTCCGCTTTACCTGACCCGTGAACAGGTCTTGTCTGTCATCCTCGTCTTCCAAATAAAACGTTAGCTTCGCTTCAAGCTCGGAGATCGACTTGACGATCACAGCGAGCCGCTCTTCCATCGCTTCACGTCCTACTTGGAGCGTGTAGGCAATCTCTGCTAGATCAGCGTCCGTCAGCATTTGCTCCCGAATAGCAGACAACAACCGTTGCACCTGCTCCCGAAGACGGTCTTTATTTTTCGCTGACAATACGATGACTGCTGGATTTTTTGCCGAGATGCTGAATGGTTGGCGTTGTTCCTCTTCCCTGTATTCTTCGATTACGAGATGAGCATTTGCTCCTCCCGCGCCAAAAGAGGATATCCCCGCAATCCTTGGATATTCTCTCGTTACCCCGTTGATTTCAATCACGGGACGCTTCCATTCCGCCAGCTCTTGCTGCACCACAAATGGAGTCTTGCTGAAATCAATGTTTGGGTTAAGTGTGCTGGAATGGAGGGATGGGACTAGCTTCTTGTATTTCATTTGCAGCAATATCTTGGTCAACCCTGCTATCCCTGCCGCACTCTCACCATGCCCGATATTTGACTTGGCCGAACCAATCGCGCAGAACTGATTCTCCTTTGTGTATTCCTGAAAAGTCTTCGTCAATCCGGCAATTTCAATGGGGTCTCCCAATGAAGTCCCAGTACCGTGTGCCTCTATATAGCTGACTGTTCTCGGATGAATGCCTGCTTCTTCAAAAGCTCGGCGAATCACCCTTGATTGAGAATGAGGATTGGGAACCGTATAGCCGTTTGTTTTTCCACCATGATTAATGGCGCTTCCTTTTATCACGCCATAGATGTGGTCTCCATCGGCGATTGCTTTTGCCAGTGGTTTGAGCAATACGGCTCCGACTCCTTCGCCAGGTACATATCCGTCGCCACCTTCTCCAAAGCTTTCGCATCGTCCTTTGCTGGAGGCGAACTTGCCCTGCGACAAATACAGATATTTGTTTGGATGAATAGAAACATTCACACCACCTGCGATCGCAACCTCACATTCGCCGCGCTGTAAACTGTGACAAGCTAAATGAATCCCCGTCAACGAAGACGAACACATCGTATCGACCGCCATGCTCGGACCGTGGAAATTGCAAAAATAGGAGACGCGGTTCGCGATGGAAGCCGGACTTCCCGCAATCGTAAGCGCTCTGCCCAACGCCTGTTCAGCGGACGCATAGAGCTGGTATTCCTCGTACATAACGCCTACGTAAACACCTACATTCCCCCCCAAGCCTTCGAGCTTGCCCAGCGTTTCGCGCGTATACCCTGCATCCTCTATCGTTTCATAGACACACTGTAAAAATAACCGCTCCTGTGGGTCCATCAGCTCTGCTTCCCGTGGGGAAATATGGAAGAACAGCGGATCAAACTGATCGACACCATCTATGAAGCCGCCCCATTTGGAATACGATTTACCGATCTTGTCCTTCGTCTCATCAAAGTAGAGACTGTGATCCCAACGGTCTTTTGGGATTTCGGTAATACAATCCTTGCCGTCGCGCAGATTTTTCCAAAAATCATGTATATTCGACGCTTGCGGATAGCGTCCAGAAACACCAATAATGGCAATGTCCAACGCTCCATTTTGTCGTTGGGTTTCCATACGAAGGGACGCAAACCGTTGAGACTTGCGCTTTTTGTTCCTACGCCCTGGCTGCTGTACTGTCCTCTCATCCGCAATCGTTGCTTCTGGCTCTTGCGCGAGCGTGAGAGGGGCTTCCGCATTTTCCCCCATCCCCAGTGTGCGCATCAGGCTTTCACGATGGTTTTCAAGGAAGTACCCTGTTAACTCTTTTATCGTTTGGTATTCAAAAAATAGCGTTTTGGGTAACGAACCAAATTGCTTTTCCAACTCCTTGGTCATCTGCATAGCCACAATGGAGTCGACACCGTATTTTTCCAACGAGGCGTCTGCTTCCATTTTAGCAACTGGCAATTTGATGACGGAGGAAAGCAGCTTTTTAAAATAATGGGTTGCCTGTTCCATCAGTGAGGTGGAATCTACGGCCTTCTCCTCTGCAAAAGAAACGGAAGCTTTTGGCGCTTCTCCTTCTGATTTAACAGATTCATTTGCGATCTTGCGCGTAGAAAAGCCCTTCATCCGCACCCGGACATTCCCGTTCTCGTCGCACAAGTCGATATCAAACTTCTCCACTTTATCTCCAGCTTTACTGCCCTCCCTGTAGCGAATGAGTGCCCACATGGAAGCGGAGCAAGCACCGACGATCTCCAATTCCTCAAGAGCAAAGGGAAGTATGAGCGAAAAATCACTGGTTGCCATCATCAAGCCAAGCGACGCCTGTAGAGCTGCGTCGATCAAACTCGGATGCAGACCAAATTGTCCTTGAGTTTTCGCAACGGAAGAAGGCAGAGACAGCTTCGCCAACACCTGCCCCTGACCGATCAAAATTTGCTCGATCCCACGATGTGCAAGCCCATAGTCGACTCCCATCTTTTTGAAAACCTCATAGCATTGTTCCGCGCTGAGTATGTTTAGGTTGCACTGTTCCCGCAGTGCGTTGAGATCGAATGGAGGAATATCTGGAACGGGGCACAACACGGCACTCCCTTGACTGTGTACAGTCTCTACCGTTTGATTTTGATCTTCCTTGCTCTCACTGTAAATTTCAAAAACAATTTCACCATTCGCCTCAGGATAGAGTTCGATATGAGCCTGAACAGGCTCTGAACCAACAGCCAAAGGTTGCGTCCAGACCACATTTTTAAAACGAAGTCCTTCCTGTTTTTGCTCTGAATCAAGACCTCCCGCCGCCACCTGTATGGCTGCTCGTGCCATCTCCAGATAAGCCGCACTTGGCAAGATACGTTGACCCTTGATGACATGGTCACTCAGGAAAAACTCCTGTCCCGTAAACGTGGAACTAAACCGCTGCTCCATGAAATCCGATGTATTCTGGTGCAAGAAAGGATGAATCGCCCCCACCCCTGCGCTGCTGTTACCAGGAGACTTGGCTTCGATCCAATAAGATTCCTTGGCAAAAGGATACGTCGGCAAACTGATACGTCTCGGTTGCTCTTCCTGATAAAGCTTGTTCCAATCGATCGATAAGCCCTTCACCCACAGGTCGAGAAGCTTGCTGTATTTACCGCGTTCCATCCATCTCGCAATCGTTTCTTCCAATTCATCATCGGACGTCAAAATATCCAGCATTTCCTGATTTCGGTTTATCTGACCACGGTACAAATCACCAATATGCTCTTGCCCATCTACATAGGCTGTTAGTTTTTGTTGCAACTCCTTCACAGAACCTGCGATGACAGCAATACGCTCTTCCATAGCTACACGTCCTACCTGAAGCGTGTACGCCATGTCGGCTAAGTCCGCATCGGTTAATCCGTGTTTCTGGATAAAAGCTAACAACTGCTGTGCTTTTTCATACAGCCTTTCCGCATTCTTTGCTGACAAAACAAAAATAGCCGGGTTCTGGGGTGTGATTTTCAAGCTGGATCGCTGTTGCTCTTCCGGAATATATTCTTCAATAATCACATGGGCATTGCTTCCTCCTGCACCAAACGAGGAAATCCCTGCAATTCGCGGGTATTCATTGGTTGTGCCATTAATCTCAACAATCGGTCGTTTCCATTCCGCCAACTCTTGCTGAACCACAAACGGAGTCTTGCTGAAATCAATATTCGGATTGAGCGTGCTGGAATGCAAGGATGGCACTAATTGCCCGTGCTTTAGCTGCAACAATATTTTCGTTACGCCAGCAATCCCTGCCGCACTCTCACAATGTCCGATATTCGATTTCGCCGATCCCAATGTGCAGAACTGCTTGTCCTGGGTGTCTTTTTCAAAGGCGCGAGTAAGTCCAGCAACCTCGATCGGGTCACCCAGCTCCGTTCCTGTTCCGTGTGCTTCCAGATAACTGACCGTTCTTGCATGTACCTTGGCACGTTGCAAGGCATCTGCCACTAACTGCGCCTGCGCCTGCGGATTCGGGACGGTATAGCCATTCGTTTTCCCACCGGCATTCATCATGCTTCCTTTGATGACTCCGTAAATATGGTCGCCATCGGCAATCGCCTTATCCAAAGGCTTCAAGACGATTGCGCCCACACCCTCTCCATCCACAAAGCCGTCCGCCTGATCGCCGAAGGACTTGCATTGATTCGAAGGAGAGAGCATCGTCAAGGCTGACAATTTCATATAGTGGACAGGATCGACAATGAGATTGACTCCCCCTGCGATTGCACACTCGCTTGTTCCGCTATACAAGCTTTCCAAGGCGAAATGAATCGCTGTAAGAGAAGCGGAGCAAGCGGTATCGACCGCCACACTTGGACCTTGGAAGTTTAATAGATAAGAGAGACGATTCGCGATCGACCAATAAGTGGCTCCCGTCGGATAATTGCCATTCATCACGCCGACAAAAACGCCTACTTTTCTGCTTTCACACAGAGTTGCAGGCGTATATCCAGCGTCTTCAATACTCGCATAGGCTTCTTGTAAAAATAACCGTTCTTGCGGGTCCATCTCCTCGGCTTCTTTGGGAGAGATTTGAAAAAATAAGGGATCGAATTTATCCATATCCTCGATAAATCCGCCCCATTTTGTATACATCGAATCCTGTTTGCCTTTTTCTTCGTCAAAATAGCTCTTCCAATCCCAGCGATCCTTAGGAATTTCAGAAATGCAGTTTTTCCCCTCTTTTAAACGATTCCAGAATTCATCCACATTTTTCGCCTGGGGATAACGCCCGGAAAGTCCGATGATCGCCACATCCCGCACTACAGATGAATGCGTAATGGATTCCTTGCCCGCTTGTTCGCGAACGGATAAAAAGCGTCTCGTTTTTCTCACAGGAAGATTGGTGTACGCAGTTGAAGCAGAGTCGGTCATACCCTCATTCTCTAGCTCGTTCGGGTAAGCTTCGTCAATTGCTTCTTGTGCTTCTACTCCTGTTACCTTGAGCAACGCTTCTTTTTGCGTCTCTATGAGATACTCTACCAAGGCATCAATCGTCTGATACTCGAAAAATATCGTACTGCTCATATTCGCAAAATCTTTACGAAGCGAATTGGTCAATTGCACAACCAGAATCGAATCAATTCCATATTGCTCTAATGGTGCCGATGATTTTATCTGTTGGGTTGGAATTCTGAGCGTTTCGCTAATTAACTTTTTGATATAAGCTGTGCTTTTTTCGCGAAGCCATTCCTCCGTGACTCCACCTGACTTTTTCGCTGGTGTTGTGCGTACTGGCACTTGTTTTTTGAGTGGCTTCGCCTTCAAATTTGAGGCTTGCTTTTTTGCAGGCGAATACGCAACTGTTCCCGCCGACTGCCTCGGTTGGCTACTGCGACGAATCACCCCATCGCTTTCTGCCACAATAATCTGCTGGCATAAATCCAGATGCTCTTCTGCTGGCAAGAAAACAGATCGATACCCTGCCTTTTTCAACACCTTTTGCCATGTTTCCACTGTTAACAGAGGGCAGCCGGGAATACGCCATTCTGGATCATCATAGCGCCACCAGCCATCCAGCAAACCAAACGTCAAGTGAGCAAACAAGGTATTGCTCGTTAACTCATTCAGAATCAGCAAGCCATTTTTCTGTAACGTTGTTTTGGCGTGTAGCAAGGTTTGACCAATATTTTTCGTCGCATGCAATACGTTTGTGGCAATCACCAGATCATAGGAGTCCGCAGCGATCCCCTGTTCCTCAACAGGCTTTTCCACGTTAAAAATCCGATATGTGAGATATGGATTTTCGGCTCCATATTCTTTTTCGGCGTGAAGTAAAAAGGCTTGCGAAATATCGGTATAACAATATTCCTCGATATGTTTCTGAAAGGGTTTTAGCCTTGGCAGTACGATCGCACTGGTTCCACCTGTACCTGCCCCGATTTCCAAAATTCGAATCCGGGCGGAAGCATCTTGCTCCAAACGCTGCTTCACATAGGTAACAATCGTATTGGCGAGAACTTCGTTAAAGTAGTCCGCCACTTCATTGTGTTTATAGATCCCTTCCACCAGTTCCATCGAGGAATTCGGGAACATGATCTCTGTAGCTGGAATCTTTCCTAACAAAATCTCTGGCAGTACGCGCATGGTCGCCTCTACGAGAATCACCTGAGCTTTACTATTCGGATCGTTGAGCCATGCTGTTTTTTCTTGTTCCCATTTTTTCCATGCTGAATCGAGATGAATAGGGGTGGTATCGTTTGCGAGGAGTGACTCTCCATCGTACGCAAGATACTTATGTTGCACGAGAACGGCTATACTTTCTTCCAGCCATTTGCCGTACCTGTCATGCAATTTGGCTTTGCATTCTGCTATTGTCTGGTTTTTTACCGTGAACAGCCCGATTGACTGTAATTGACCATAGAGTAGTTCACTGAGAAGCTTATCCATTGTATTCATTTATAAGCCTCCATTTCAGATTGTCTGCGTTGAGACGAAAACTCCAGTTTGGGCATATCATTCTTTACACGTTCGATGTGGGATACCAGTTTTTCTGGATAGATGTAAATGGATTTATCCGGATTTATCGTAAGCATGGCCTGTGATTTCGTGATTTTCACCAACGCGACTTGATTCATCGGTCCAGCAAGCAGGCTTTCCAAAGCCGTCATTGCTTCACGAGGTTCAATAGAGCCTAGTCCTGCCTGTGCCATCCTCTCCTGATAATCTTTGGTGGCAACAATGCCTACGTTCGCCCAGTATCCCCAATTCATCACCTTCACTGCACTGAGGCTATGCAACGAAAGCTGGTGCGCGAATATATCTTTAAACGTACAACCTGACGCATAATTGCTTTGTCCAGGCGACTTGGTAAATGAATTGATCGATGAGAAGAACATCACAAAATCCAACGGCTCCCGATCAAATACTTGAGCAATCCGCACGCTAACATCTACCTTGGCCGAAAGTCCGGCACGGAAGCGCTCTTCGTCCATATTCGCGAGACTTTTATCTAGCAGGACAATTGCGGAGTGAATGACTCCGTTCACTTGTTTGTATCGCTTTTTGATCTCTTCATAAGCAAAATACAAGGACTTGCGATTCGTGGCGTCCGCCGCAATATAGACAGGAGCAGGTCCGAGCTTGGCAAGTCGATCCACTTTGGCTTGGATCTCTGCATTCTTTTCTCGGCGTCCTATCCAGATGATTTGCGCTTGATACGTGCTGATCATGTATTCGCTCCAGACTTCTCCAATACCGCCAGCACCTCCAATCACAACATAGACACCACCCTGCCTGTAAGAGGCCTGTTCCCATTGCGGTTGACGTAGTGGAATCAATTCCTGACGATACCATTTCCCTCCGCGATAAACCGTTGCATTCCCCTCGGCATCTGGCGGAAGTGTGAAAACCTCCTCCATTGGCCAAGCACGATCCGCTTCCAGATCAACAAGTCGAATACGCCAGTTGGTGTATTCTTTTGCCATCGAACCGACTAATCCGTAAAGACTGGCATGAATAGGGTTGACCACATCGTTTTGATGAATCGGTTGCGTCTGGAAGGTTACGAGACTCCATCCTAGCTCCTTGGTATCGTAGCCCAGCTTGAGCAGCGCTTTCAGCAAGCGAAACACATGAAATACACCGCGCTCCTGCTCGATGATCAGGGCCTCTTCTGCCAGGTACTCCAAATCAATCCATGGAGCAATCCAGATGATATGATCAATCGAACCAACCTGCTCCAGCTTTATCGCTAATTCATCTATACTTTCCGCGGGCGTAATCTCCATAACAGCTGCCTGAGGATAGCGTTGTTGAACAAGGCTTCGGTTCTCGTCATCCGCACAAACAATCAGAATACGATCAGTTGCAAGTGGCGTTTCCGAACCACGGTTCACTACAACCTCTTCCCAAACAGGGCTGAGCAGCATAGTTCCAATCAGCGATTCGCTGGAGGTTTCAACCGGCACCTTTATTGCTGTAGGATCGGTTTGGATCTCTCTTTCCAGTACCCGGGATGTGAATCCCTTCATCCGTACACAAATCGCTCCACTGTCGTCACATAGGTCTATATCATATTTTTCTACCTTATCCCCTGCTTGGCTGCCGTCACTGTAGCGCACGTATGCCCACATCTCGGTTGTGCACGGGCTGATGATTTCAATCTCCTCCAGGGCAAAAGGCATCACTGGCTTGCGTTTTGCCATACTGTCGGACGACATCACGTGGCGGGAAGAGAGCGTCAACTCTACAGACGCCTGCAAAGCTGAATCCATCAAACTTGGATGCAAAACAAACTGCTCCTCTGACCCGGTGACCGATAACGGTAAAACCAGCTTTGCCAAGACTTGTCCACGCCCGACATATACCTTGTCTATTCCTTTATGTCCGCGTCCATAATCAATTTGAATCGCTCTGAAGAACTCATAGAATTCCTCGGATGAAATCACCTGCTCGCCGCACTGCTCTTGCAAAACGGGCAAGTCAAGCATGGGCAACTCCGAGCGCGGAGCAAGCACAGCATTTCCTTGACTGTGTACCACGATCTCGGCATCACTGCCCTCTGCTTCGCTATAAATTTGGTAGGATACCTCACCGTCTTCTTCGAGTACGAGTCCCGTATGTACCCGAACAGGCTGATCGCCTACAACGATTGGACGAGCCCATACGACATTGTGTAGGTTAATCGCCGTGTCCCCATGGATGTTTTCTCCTATTGCGTGCTCCATCGCGCTTCTTGCCATCTCCAGATAGGCAACTCCCGGCAACACCCGCTGCCCTTTGACTACGTGATCTGCCAAGAAAAACTCTTCTCCCGTGAAGGTGGAGCTAAACCGTTGCTCGGAGAAAGTAGAAGTGTTCTGATGTAGCATGGGATGGATCACGGACGCTGTGATGATAGTTGCCGCTCCCCTTGCATTTGCTTTTGCTTCACTCTCCAGTACCCAATGCCGTTCCTTGGCAAAAGGATACGTAGGAAGTGGAATACGAGAATACTGATCGTTCGCAAACAGCTTGTCATAGTCTAATCTATATCCCTGCACAAACAATTCCGCGATCACAGATAGCTGCTCCAAATATTCGCTCGCCTGACTCGCCACATGCAGATTCTCGATGCTTTGATTTCCATAACGTTTCAAGGCGGTTTGTTCACGATGATCTTTTTCATTTAATTCGGAAACAAAAACCTGAGATGCTCTTCCTGTTTCCAACCACTTTTTCAAAAGCTGGACAAGCTCGGCTGTATTTTGAGCAATGCAAGCAAAGCGGTGATGGAAATGCTTTCTTCCTACTAGCAGCGTATAGCTGATATTTCCACAATCCGTCTCCGGTGCTTTTTCACAAAAGGAAAGCAATTGGACAACCTGCTGGCGTAGCTGCTCAAAAGTGCGCGCCGACAGCACAAGCAAATAGCCCGGCCTTTTCGCGTGAATCCGCTCTACTTGAGGCGCCTCTTCGATTACCATATGCGCATTTGTACCGCTGGCTCCAAAGGAACTGATCGCCGCACAACGTTTGACTTGCGGCTCCACCGACCATTCCTTCAGGCTTGTATTGACATAAAACGGGCTGCCATCAAACGTAATGTTTGCGTTCCCTGTTTCAAAATGCAGGGATGGTGCGATTTGTTTGTGTTTCAATGACAAAAGGATTTTGATGACCCCTGCAACGCCTGCTGCGATCTGTGTATGACCAATATTCGTCTTGATCGATCCAATCGCACAAAATCCTTCTTTATCCGTATAGGCCCGAAAAGCGCGAGTGAGCGCTTGATACTCAATCGGATCTCCCAGCTTGGTTCCTGTTCCATGAGCCTCGACCATCGTAATTTGCTCAGGATTGATGTCAAATGTATCGTAGACTTTGCGTTCCAAGCGCTCCTGAGATTTCGCACTCGGCGCAGTAATCCCATTCGTCGTCCCATCCTGATTGATACCCGAGCCTCGAATGACACCGTAAATATGGTCACCGCAAGCCATCGCTTCCGACAGACGTTTCAGTACAACGACACCAGCGCCTTCCCCCGTTGCAAAACCATCAGCCCGCTCATCAAACGTATGGCAGCGTCCCGTCGGTGACAGCATACCTGCGCGCTTGGCAGACAAATAGAATCCCGGCGTTGATTGAATGAAGACACCACCTGCCAATGCCATGTCGACCTCACCTGTCCGCAAGGCTTGACACGCCATATGAATCGCCACCAAGGAGCTGGAGCAAGCGGTATCAATCGTGACGGCAGGTCCCTGCAAGTCCAGGTGATAAGCAACCCGAGCTGGCACAATGGACTCCATATTACCCCAGAAGGCTTGGGCAGGAGGATTCTCTCCCACGAGACGGTCGTAATCACCTTTGGCGCATCCTGCGTAGACGCCGCATTGGATTCCTTGCACCCCTTGACCCGCATAGCCAGCATCCTCCAACGCTTTCCAGGATTCCTCCAAAAAGAAGCGTTGCTGCGGGTCCATATAGTCAGCTTCCAGACCGGATATGTTGAAAAACAGCGGATCAAACAAATCAATATTTTCAACAAGTCCGCCGTATTGATAGCCTTCCGCGTCGTCCAGGCCGTACGCCGATAAATCCCAGCGTCTCACTTTCGTAAGTAAATCCGATCCGTTCACCAAGTGCTCCCATAAGTCGTCAGCGTTGCCAGCGGAGGCAAACGTACCGCTCATCCCAATAATGGCAATGGGTTCAGTGAGGTACGAAGCTTTTTCTGACATGCTCCCTGTTTCCGCTGAAAGCATTGGAGCTGCTTGAATGAATGGCTCGGTCTGAATAGCAGAGACGGACTCTTCCCTCTGCTCGGATAGACTGATCTTCTGCCCTAACGCTCGAGCAATGACCTCATTGTACTCTGACAAAATATAACCTGTAAGTTGATTTACCGTACTGTAATCAAAAAGAATCGTCGTCTCAATTTCAATCACCAACGCTTGATTGATCTCTTGCACCAATCGAACGCCAAGAATCGAATCCAATCCATAATCTCTGAAAGGCTCGTCCACATCGATCGAATCGACCTCGACTTCCAATGCGGTAACCAGCTTTTCAATAATCATATCCTTCACATAATCCGTCACCGTCTGCTCGGTCACCACAGACTCGCTTGGAATGTATTGCGGCGCTGGCTGCGAAGAGACTTTTCCTTCTGGTTTTGCCTGCTGTTCAGTCTCGCGCGCGATAGGCGAAACAGTCGCTCCGACACGAACACCAGGGTGAAGGACGCCATCGCTTTTTCCAATGACGATCTGTTGTCCCAGATCATGCGCTTCCCGAGCTGGAAAAGAGATCGTGTGAAATCCTTCCTTTTCCAGTACCGTTTGCCAACATGCCGGGGTTAAGGCAGGAGAACCAGGAATACGTACATCTGTATCTTCAGACAGCCACCATCCCTCCAAAAGTCCAAAGGTCAGATGAAGGAACAAGGAATTACTGCTAATCTCATTTAAAAGAACCAATCCGTTTTCTCGTAAAACCGCTTTGGTATGGCGCAAGGTTCTGTGAATATCTTTGGTGGCATGCAACACATTCGCCGCAATCACCAGATCGTAATAGCCCTCTCGTACTCCTTGCTCCGCAAAAGGCGCTTCCACATTAAAAATTTGATAGGTCAGATACGGAACATGCGGTCCATATTCCTTTTGTGCGAACATCAAAAATGCTTTGGAGATGTCCGTATAGCAATATTCTTCGATAAACTCCTGATAAGGCTTCAGCTTTTCAAAAACAAAGGTGCTCGTTCCACCCGTCCCCGCACCAATCTCTAGGATGCGAATTTTTGCAGAGGGTTCTTTTTTCACCCGTTCTTCCACATAGGTTGCGACTGTTTCCGCGAGCACTTCATTGTAGTGATCTGCCACCGGGTTATTTTTATAAATATGTTGAACCAATTCCATTGACGAACCCGGAAACATGACATCTGTAGCAAGTCGCTTGCCTGTAACAATGTGCGGGAGAGATTTCATCGTAGCTTCCAGCAATCTTATCCGCACTTCCAGATTGGCATCTTCTCGCCATGCCACCTTACGTCGATCCCATTCCTCCCATACTGCGTCTACCTCGATCAAAGTCGGATCGACCACCAGGCATTGCTCTCCATCATAGCCATCGAGATAGCCGTGACGAGTTAACATCGCTATACTTTCTTCCATCCATTTTTCATAACGCGGAGGGAAGCCTGTTTTTGCCTTGAGGTCGGCGACATTCACACTCTTGGCAGTAAACCACCCGATCGACTGCATTTGCGCCCATAACAGCTTGGCGAGAAGCTTGTCCATCTCCTTCCACAATTCGGGATGGGTATTGGGCAAGCGATCCGGTCGCTCTGTTTTGGGCAGCCAATAGCGTTCCCCTCTAAAAGGATAGGCGGGCAAAGGCACTCGGGTGTATTTGCCGTTGTTATAGAAGGAACTCCAATCCAGTTTGTATCCTTTTACAAATAAATCGGCAAGCGTGGACAGCATTTCTTTCCTTGACTGGTTGGTTAGCGAACGGTTCTCTGCTACTTCAGCCATTAACTTTTCTCCGAACTCTTTCAAGCTCGCATCTAGCCGCACAGAATCCGCTTCATCCTGGACAAAATAATCAGCAGCTGTTCCCGTTTCTTTTACTTCCGTGATTTTTTGCCGTAATTCCTCTGCGTCCTTGGCAATAAACATGCAACGGTGCGAAAAATGACTTCTTCCTGTGAATAAGGTATAGGAAATATCTTGTTCGTGAAAACGTCCCGCTTCTTTTGCTAACCACCGGGACATTTCATCCAGTTTTTGCGTGAGAGCTGACTCGCTCTTCGCTGAAAACGGGAACAAGTAATAAGCTCCTGCTTGATGATTGCTTGATTGCGGCTGTACCGTCGGCGCTTCTTCCAGAATCAGATGACAATTGGTTCCGTTCGATCCTAGAGCGCTCACACCTGCTCTTCGCGGAGTGGCATCACTGGTATTCCATTCCATGAGCTCGGTATTGATGAAAAAGGGACTTCCGCTCAATTTGATATGTTTATTGACTTCTTTGACGCTGATCGTCGGAGCGATCTTTTTATATTTCATCGCCATGACGACTTTAAACAGACTCGCCAGTCCCGATGTCATCGTGGCATGACCGATGTTGGGCTTATGTGACCCAATCGCGCAAAACTGTGCTTTATCCGTAAAAGAACGAAATGCTTCAATTAACGCCTTCACTTCAATAGGGTCACCCAGCTGCGTTCCAGTCCCATGCGTTTCGATATAACTGATCGTCTCCGGATCAACCCCTGCCTTTTCATAGGCATCCACAATCAATTCTTTTTGGGCAAGCATGCTGGGTGCGGTAATCCCGTTTGACTTTCCTGTCTGATTCACCGTTGAGCCTTTGATGATTGCATAAATATGGTCGCCATCTTCCACTGCTTTCGCAACTGGTTTCAGTACGACCGCTCCAACGCCTTCTCCAAACACCATGCCATTTGCAGCATTATCAAAGGTGTTGCATGTTCCATCCGGTGAGACCACCCCCATTTGGGAGGACATCACAAAAAATTCAGGGGAGCTGTGAATCGCCACGCCGCCTGCAAGAGCCATTTCGGTTTCTCCCCTGCGAAGACTGTCGCAAGCCAAATGAATGGCTACCAAAGCAGAGGAACAAGCTGTATCAACAGCAAGACTGGGGCCTTTGAGATTGAAAAAATAGGAGAGTCTTGCCCCTAGCATCGACATTTCATTGCCTAGCATCGTTTGTGAAGAGACACCTTCGGCCAACATGGATTTTTCTTTGTAGTCTGATTGGCGTCCCCCGACAAATACACCTAATTTTCTCCCCGATAACTGTTCAACCGAGTATCCGCTATCTTCAAAAGCTTTATAGGACTCTTGCAGGAACAACCGTTGTTGAGGGTCCATACTTTTTGCTTCATCAGGGGTAATATTGAAAAAGGATGCATCAAATTGATCAATGTCCTTGAGAAGACCGCCGTAATATTGATCTGCTTCCCAGCCACTGCGCGTTATTTCCTCAATACAACTGTCTCCGGACGCAAGATGCTCCCAAAACTCTTCAACCGAATCCGAGCCAGCAAATCTGCCAGCTATACCGATAATCGCGATATCGGAGTGACGAATTTCGTTTGCGAAAACAGTAGGCAGGATTTGGCTCTCGTCTGCTGCCATCTCGGTTGCAAATTGCAGAGAGATATATTCCGCCAGCTCACCCACCTCTGTATAATCAAAAATAGCTTCTACGCCAAGATTGATCCCCAAGTCAGCATTGATTGCTTCTATTAATTCGACCGCTAATACAGAATGGATGCCGAGCTCGATGAAGCTTTTATCGAAATTCAAGGCTTCCACAGGTGTATCCAATAGGTGAGCAATGATTTTACCTATCTTGCTCGCAATCGTTGATGAACCGTTATCGGACTGGGTACGACTTGCTGGCTGATATTTTTCGAAAATATGCGCGGCTAGCAGCTTGGTATTCTCATGATCAAAAACGACCTCAATCCCCAAGTCAATGCCTAGCTTCCTATTCATCATCTCTACCATTTCTACTGACAATACCGAGCTGATACCCAATTCCACAAAACTTTTATCGAAATCCAAGGGATTCGTCGTATCTTTTAACAAGTCGGTCATTACTTCTTTCACTATGGTTTCCACATCATGTAATGAATGAAAAAGTACCTTCATACTCGACTCCCCCCTTTCTTCTACACCGTTTTCTCACCAACAGCCATGTACAGCTGTCTGAGAATGGAATGACCTTCCGTATTCAGCATGTTTCGCCATGCCACAGATAGCTTGCCCAGCGCCTTACTGGACAAATAACCGTCACGCACCAACTGCACAGGTATGCCTACACCCTCCGACTTTAGAAACATTTCGTACCCGAGAAGCTCACTGTGAGCGCAAATGACTTCGAAATCTATTTTTCCGAGTCCGCCTTGTTTTAGCACCGTTGGCAGTTCACGACCGATTTTCGGGTTGCCACCTTCCGCATAGCGTGCCGCACAGTAGGCATCATATAGTTCTCGCAATTCTGGTACATGTGGGGTGGTCATGATATGCATCTCGAAATCATTGTCGATGAATACCGCTTTGCCACCTGGCTTTAACAACCTCGCTACTTCACGAACCGCACCAACCGGGTCGGGCAAATGCTCCAATACAAGTCGCGTAATGGCAAAATCATAGGAATCGCTGGGTAAGCCCGTTTCCATAATCGATCCCGCGACAATCTCAAATCGATCCGATTGCGTTTTTGTCAAATAGTTTTGGGAATAATCAACGAGAAGAGGATCGATCTCCAATCCCGTCACTCTGCCATTCGGAAACGCCTGCATGACCTTTTCCATCACGAATCCCGGGCCCGAGCCCAGCTCTATGACCGACATCCCATCTGTCAGACCAAACTCAATATAATGCTTCAGCTCCTTATCCCAGAACAGCTCCACCTGCGATTTCAAGCGTTCTATTTCTACCTCAACATTCGTTGCAATGTTTGCGATTTGATAAGAACCTTCCATGTTATTCCCTACCTCCGCTGTTCAGATATCGATTCGTTTAAAAAAGCCAAAATCTCGCCCGCAACAGCTTCCCATTCAGGATCAAGCATCATATCATGACTGATATTTGGGAAAAGAACAGGCTCGATTCCGTATGCTTTGCCAATTCGGCGCGTTGTTTTCTCAGAAATCATCCGATCCTGCTTGGAGCCGATAACCAGCATCGGAGCTTTCGCACTGATGGTTTTTGGAACAATTTTTCCATTCATCTCAGTTCTTGCTTTCAGTGATTCTGGCTGCAAGAGCTTCACCCACTCGTCCTTTTTTTCCATCGGCAGCTCCTTGGAAAAAAAGACATTGGCAAGCAGCGAGGCATCTCTTTTTTCGTTATATGTAAACAACTGCATAGCTTCTTTAAAATTTTTGAACATCAATCGGAATAGGTCACGCATCCCGCCATGTGGAGGAATCGAGGCAACGAGTACGGTACCCGAGATTATATCTGGATACTGGTGCAAGATCTTCTGCACAATTCCTCCGCCCATGGAGTGCCCGATTAGGACTGGCTTGTTTTTTAGACGACCTATCACTTCAAGAACATCATCCGTGTAATCCTGTAGGGTGTAGGTATGAAGATGGTCAAAGCCGTCACTTTCACCGTGCCCACGAAAGCTCAGCGCATAGGAAGAAAAGCCTTTGTTCGCAAAATAAGGAAGGAAGTTTTTTTCCCAACACCATGCTCCATGACATGCTCCATGCACAAAAAGAAGAGGCGCTTCGCTAGAAACGCCCTCAGGATGGTATTCTACTAGTTCCAAATTCATTTTCGCCGTTCCTTTCTTATTTGAGAGTCATTCCTTCTTTACTTGCTCGAACCTGTTAAGGCGTAGATACGCTGATTCAAAAGGTTGGCTGTCTCCTTGATCAGCATTTCACCAATTTGATCAACATGACGAGCTCTCCAGCTTTCAACAGCGGTTCCCTTCACCCATTGATTAAAAGAACCTAACGCAGGACCGCAGTAAATCTGATAATCTACTTTATAGCTTTCGGCCCCATCCAAAGCCCAGTCAAAACAGCGGTTAAAATACCATTTGAAAAGTAGCGCCATCTTGTATTTAGGCGTTCGTTCCGCTCTTTTCAGTTCCTGAGGTGGGCAAGTCGTTTTTATTTGTTCATACACTTCTTCAAAGCTGCGTTTAAAGTACTTTTCCTGAAGCTGCTGCTTGGTTTTCTCATCGATTTCATCAAGCGAGTTGTATTGACGATAAAGGTCGTGCAATTTGTTCGCTCTCGCTGGAAAAAATAAGCCTTTTTTCAACACCTGAATTTTGGCTCCCATTTCAAACATCTCACCCGCTGGGGCATACTCAGTGTCTTGAACATTGGCCAACTGCAATGCATCCTTCACCGACTCGCTGGTCGCCGCCTCCACTGTGCACTGGTTAATCGAACCTGTGACAATATAATCTGCCCCAAGCATAAAAGCGACCGCAGCAGCCTCAGGAGTTCCAATCCCACCTGCAGCCCCGATTCTGATCGGCTTACGGTATCCGTACTTTTGCATGAGGTTATCTCGGAGCCTGATCATTGCAGGCATCAAAGCAGAAGCTACGCCGTGATCAGTATTCCCTCCTGAATCCGCCTCCACCGTTAACTCATCCGCCATCGGAACTTCTCGTAACAGACTCGCTTCTGCCCTTGTAAGCTTTTGTTCTTGCACTAATTTTTCTATCAAGTACTCAGGTGCAGGACTTAAAAAGGCTTCTGCTACCTCAGGCTGAGATACCTTGGCAAAAATCTTGTTTGCCGCCTCCACTTGCCCGTTCATCCCTCGTCTTAATCCTTTAGCCCGATAGATGATCAACGCAGGGGTAATCGCCATAAACGCAGATGCTTCAATCACCCTCACTTGATAGGCAAGATACAGATCAACGATTCTTTCTTCCATGGATGGATCACTTGGATGATGCAACAAATTCATCCCGTATGGCTCCCCTTGCTGTAGTTCACGTTGAATCTGTTGGATGGCTCGCTCGATTCTATCCAGCTGCAAGCCACCGCTTCCGAAGAAGCCCATCATCCCGGCTTTCCCCATTTTTATGACCAGCTTTTCCGATGAAATTCCCTTGTACATCGCTCCTGCCAGGTAGGGATATTTCAGATTGTAGTCCTGTTTAAATTGCTGATTTCCCAGCGAAGAAGCGGTAATCCCTTTTGGCTGCTCCACGTTGTTCGATATCTCTTCCGCCTGTACAGTGATAGCAACCGGCTTTGCCTCTTGTTCCATGTTTTCCTGCTCTTCTTCCACGTCTATGATCAGCGGCTCTGCTTCATTTCGGATCGTAGTAACCAACTTGGTCAACACAGTACCAGGGCCGACTTCTTCTATTTCGTTTTCCCCCACGGCCAGGAGATATCGAATGGTGTCATTCCACTTCACTGGGTGTGTAATTTGTTCAACCAAATTCCGTTTCACATCGTTCTGCTTATAGGGTCTTGCATGAACATTGGAAATCACAGGAATGGTCATACTGGAAAACGCGAACTGATTCAAATAGTTCTCGAAGCTCTGCTTCGCATCACTCATGTAACGGGAATGGAATGCTCCGCTCACCTTGAGCGGTATGTATACTTTTACGCCCGCTTCCTGAAAAATGGGGTTGGCACGGTCGATATCTTCTTTCCGACCTGCAATCACAAATTGGGAGGGAGAATTGTGATTGGCAATATCGATGCTGGTCAGATTATTTTCATGTAATACGCGTTCCACTTGCCCCAAAGTAAACCCGATCACAGCCGCCATCCCTCCACCGACGGCCTGACTCATCAACTCGCCTCTTCTTTTCACCAAATGCAGTCCTGTCTCAAAATCAAATACCCCTGATGCAAAAAGCGCGTTGTACTCACCCAAGCTGTGCCCCGCCACATAGTCAGGTTTTTTCCCGGTTTCCTTCACTTTTTTCAGATAGCTAAGCGCATTTACCACGTACAGAGCAGGCTGGGTAAATTGCGTTTTACCTAATTGTTTGTCCGGATCATGCAGACATAGTTCTTTGATGGAATAACCTAATATCTGATCAGCTTTGGCCGTTATTTCTGGAAACTCATCAAAAAGAGAGCCCCCCATTCCTTTTATTTGGGAGCCCTGCCCTGGGAAAACATATGTGGTCATTTTTCTGCCATCCTTTCTATTTGTTTTCAAACTTTTCTTTGAGAATAACTGCTTAATGCGCTCTACATTTTCGCTATCCTTTTTAAATGGCGTGATAATCGAGTAGCATTCTGACTGTGAATCTTGCCGCAGATTTCGCTTTGTAAAATTACTCAAGTTTCCTGCTGGCCCCAAATCCAAATAGATGTAGCTTTGCTGTTTCTCCAGCTCTTGGACAGCTTTTGGAAGCTGCATTGGCTTTCGCACCACTTGCCAAAAGTAGTCAACTGGTAGTTCCTTCATAATTTCACCATGAACACACGATACGAAGGGAAGCTGGGGAATTCCAAATGATTTCTGTTTCAATACCTCCCGATAATGTGGCTCAGCCGGATCGATGTAAGAGGAGTGAAAAGCGTAAGATACGGGTAGTCGTTGACAAATAATCCCTTTGCCTTTGACATAATCCTCCATGCGTTGTAGCTGATGACTGCTTCCGGCAATGACAAAATGCGAATGAAAATTTACCGCTACCAACTCGCTATTTCGATGCAAGAGCGGGTCTTGGTCATACAAATCGGGATTGTGGAGAATCGCAAGCATACTCCCTTTCTGACAATACGTTTCGTAAAGGGTGGCTTGTTCAACCACGAGTTGCAGCAATTCTTCCACGGGCATGATCCCACACACAGCCGCCGCCGCAAACTCCCCCAAGCTGCTCCCCAGACAATAGTCGGGCTTTATTCCGCTTTCCATGAGAACCTGGGCCAGAGCGTATTCCACCATAAAAATGGCGGGATGCGTATAAAGGGTGCGATCAAATAGGTCATCTCGTCGTTTCGTGTCATCATATAACTGGGCAAGGACAGACTCCCCGATCAGGGTATGTACCTTTTCATCTAACCGAAGCATCCATTTGCGAAATACCGGATTTTGATCAAAAAGGTCTTTTCCCATTTGGTAGTACTGAGACCCCTGTCCAGAAAACATAAACACCAAAGGCTTTTCCATGTATGATGCACCCCTTGTTTTTATAAAAGGTTTTTATAAAGAAAACTCCCCACAGCCTGGTCAATTGACCGCTAATGGGGAATTCATAAGCGATTTGTCATGGATTGTTCTATCTCCTGAAGTAGATCCTTTACTACAGCAACACTCCACTCCGTTTTTTTCGGATAGGTGATCGAACATACATAGTCACCAAGGATATAGGAGGCAGTACGGTATTGTGGAAAGTTGTCAAAAAGACTAAACACCACCTCATCCCTTACCTCTACTTGGCTTATTTCATAGATATGAAAAGAAGTTGTTAAGCCAGTCTTCAAAACTTTGGATAACGCTTCCTTGACCGTCCAAAAAAGAGTGAGGGTCGTTTCATAGGAATAAGGCAAGGATGACAACAAGCTGCTCTCTTTCACAGTCATTTGCGTCTCCAGAACTTTATTTCTATCAACGCTAATTCTCTCCATATCAATCCCCATCGGTAGTTCCTCCGAAAAAGCAATGGCAGCGGCAAAATCATCACAGTGGGTGATACTCACTTGGACATTGGTTGTATTCGGCAGGCTTGCGACAGGGTGATGAAAAATGCCCTGTTCAATACATATGCGATCTAAGCTGTCTTCTCCAGTCAAAAACGAAATGGCTCTTTTGGCGACATATCTCCCTGTCAGGTAGCTCTTTACTCTCCGCTCAAATTCCAGACGAAAATAGTACTCGAATTCTTTGGGGTGCAAGAATTTTACTATTTTCAAAAAATCTACGGGAAGAGAAAAGTAGCCCATGCACAAACTGGCACGAAACTCTTTATCTGTACTTTTTATAACGAATTCTTTCGTAAAAATCTGTGGGAACACATGCAATCCAATCTCCGCCTTCTCTCGTTCTACGACTATGCCAAAGGGCAGAGCTTCCCCGGTTCGTGGGTAAATAATTACACACTACCGTTTCTCCGTATGACCTCCCTCGTTCCTTTAACGTGCCGAAACATCGATTAAATTCCCTAAGAGATTTTACTTTCGAAAAGAAGCTTATGTAGCTGATTCTTTCTATTTATACAGAATGTTACAACAACCGCATTTATTGCATAACGCGAAAGAATTGGATATATTTAGTATAATACCACAAAATTTGAGAATTCATCTACTCAATCATTCCTATTTTTGAGAAAGCAGTAAGCACTCCAAATACTTACGAATCTACTTCATAATGAAAGGATTGCTCATCTTGAAATGGTATGCCATCTTTGTAGAATCCGGTAAAGAAGAAGTCGTTCAAAAGTACCTCAAACTCTATTTTAATGAGCAGTCTTTAAAGTCCGTTGTGCCGAAGAGATTGGTTCCTGAGAAAAAGTCAGGCATTGTGTATAATGTCCTAAAGAATATTTTTCCTGGATATGTACTTATTAAGACTGAAATGACTAACGAAATGTTCCACAAAATCAAAAAAATTCCTAGAAGCTTGCGTTTGGTCAATAACGGTAGTTACTATTCGCAAGATCAGGGCGCTTATTATTCGAGCATTGACGAAAAAGAAATCACCCCGATACTCCAGCTCATGGGGAACGGTGAGGTTGTCGATTATTCAAAAGTTTATGTAGAAAATTCAAAAGTGATCGTAGAGTCTGGCCCCCTCAAAGGACTGGAAGGCATTATCAAAAAAGTGGACAAGCACAAAAACAGGGCTAAAATATTTTTATCCTTCATGGGAGTAGAGAAAACAATTGATGTGGGAATTGAAATTCTTTCAAAACCTTTGTAATGGGGTGCGTCGCGTACGCGCCCTTTTCCTTTTTCTTCCTCATCACTTTATTGTTCGACATTGTAACCTCCCCTCCTGTCCGACAAGCAGTCATATATTTTCCTTATACAAGCACGCATTCCATCGTAAAAACATAGGCTCATGGTAGGTGTCATTCGAATAAGATTGCCCTGCTTTCAATTGGGAGGGGCAGACAAACGTTCGATGTTCGATCTTTCAAAAGTGTTAGCTCCTTATTCTTGTTTGGAAAGGAAATTGTCTACATGGTTTTCTCGGACGAAGACAACATGTTTACTAGTCAGGCTGCCATTTTCCTTGCAGCCATGAGCTATCAGACTTATCTACTATATTTTGAAGGGGAGCTTATCTTACCCAAAGGTTTTCAACTCCGATACACCATTCGAGCTTCGGCTGACGTAGAGAATCCTACTGAACATATGTATGGTTTTGTGGCCGAATCAAAAGAAGAAATCATCATTGCCTTCAGAGGGTACGCAGCATATCCGGCAGACCTTTTGGCAGCCTACGACATCCTACAAATTCCCTATCCTTTTGTTACAGAGGCAGGGAAAACCTCACGTGGATTTACATGCCTGTATCAGTCAACACGAGATCGGTTACTCAGAAAAATAAATCAGTTTTCTGCATCAAAAAAGCTGTTAATTACTGGCCACAACTACGGTGGCGCACTGGCTGTACTGGCAGCTTTAGATATTGCGGTAAACACGCAGTTTAGACACCCAATCGTTTATACCTATGGCAGTCCGCGTATTGGTGACCCCCACTTCGCTTCTCGCTTCAATAAAGTCGTTCCAAATAGTCTGCGGATTGTCAATATTCACGACTCTTTCCCTACCTTCCCCGATCAAAAGTATCCGCCTCCTTTTACCCAGGAAGGCATCTACTATCAACATGTAAAAAACAAGTTTCCGATCTCGTTTCAACTGAATAATACACCTCGCAACGATAGTATCGCCTGCTATTTCCAAAGCCTCACTCAGTTTGACCCTGATTACGCCCAAACGCTCTGTGTGGAAAATCCGGGGTTTTGTCCCGATACCGATACGTGTATTCCGTTTCAAGGGAAATGCTAGCTTTCACAACCTTGAAACCTAGAAAGGGAGACACATGAATGATCGATCGTATATATAACAGCAAAGATGCGATTTTACTTGCGGCCATGGTCCATCAGGCCTATCAGCTTTTTGAAGCAGATTCTCTTGTCTTGCCAAAAGGGTACCTTCAGCGCTTGACGATTCGAGCATTGGCTGGGGTTGAGACGCCGGAGCCAGAGGTATTTGGTTTTGTAGCCGAGTCATCAGATAGTATCGTGGTTGCTTTTCGGGGAACACGCACGTTTAACGACAATGAGTCTGATCAAGATTTGTATCAAGTCCCCTATGGTTTTGTCAGAAAGGCAGGAAAGACCCACCGCGGGTTTACTTGCATTTATCAATCCGCACGAGATGAATTAATTCGGGAGTTGAGCAAGCTCTCTAGATCGAAAAGACTATTTGTTGCGGGGCACAGTTTAGGGGGAGGTTTGGCCGTACTTGCTGGCTTGGATATTGCCGTGAATACGAGGTTTACGCGACCTTTTGTGTATACGTATGGGAGCCCTCGTGTCGGAGATCCTGTCTTTGCTTCCCGGTTTAATGAGACTGTAGCGAACAGTATTCGGATCGTGAATGTTCATGATATTATTCCGACTTTGCCTTCCAAGGTGTACCCTCCTCCGTTTACGAAAAAAGGATTGTACTACCAGCATGTGGATCGGAAGTATTTGTTGGATTTTCAGTTGAATAGTTTAGCAGTAAGGAATCATGAAATTGTTTGTTATTTTAAGTTTCTGGCGCAGGAGGAGCCCGGGTTTACGGAGAGGCTGTGCGTGGAGAATGAGGGTTTTTGTCCGGATACAGGGATGTGTGTGCCGTTTTTAGGGGGATGTTGATTCCATTGAATCACTCTCTTTTTTTATGCCCTGTTTATCCACGCCGGAGAGTAATCTCTTAAAAAAATTATTGATAATCATTTTCAACAAGACTATAATGGTTATAATTTCCAAATATTTACTTTCGCTCTTGAATGAGCAAAAAAGGAGGCATTACGATTATGAAAAAAGCTATTTTAGCAGGGGCATTAGGTATCGCAGTACTTACTGGTGGATATTTGCCAGGATTGGAAGTCTCAAAAGCTAGCGCAGCAACAACGGCTTTAGACATGCAAGAGGTTACGAAATACTATTCTCTGAGTTCATACGAAGTGACGCAAAAAGAATCTTTTTCGCTTAAAAAGGGAGAAGAACTGACGATATTTGTAAACAATTCAGGATTCCCGATCTCTTATACAGTCTTTGATGCGGATAATCAAGTGATTGGTACATACCCTGCTAATTCACCGTACGGACGCGTCTTCCAAGTAGAAAAAGACGGCAATATTTCTGTACAATTTCAAGCTGGAGCGAATTCTTCCTATATGAAGAAAATGAATTTTACAGCTAAATTCTCACTTTCTAAGCGTTAGGCGTATGTAAAAATAGTAAGGGGCTGTCTCAAAAGTCGCTTTTTCCACTAAGAGACAGTCCGCTTACATTCATTACTGATTCATAAAACAAAGTTGTCGACGCTAAGGAAATAGGCTCAAAAAACAAGAAACCCCCTTGTCTACCAAGGGGGTGAGATAAATTGTAACGCTCTGAAAGAAGCAGTCTATAAGTACCATACAATCATACATGAATGATCCGTTTATAAAGTTAAAATTTACAAATGGGGCAACCATTTTTCCCCGTTCGATTGAAGTCGAGTGGGAAATGGTCTGTGTCGCTCATTGCTCCTTATTTCTTTAATTCTTCTGGAATTTCAGGTTTCCCCACGAATCCAAAGGATGCTGTAGTTACTGCCAGTACCGCAACGAATGAAGCAATTGCTGAAACATGCTTCGCTACGAACATCATCGCTTTATTTCTCATCTTTTCCACCTCCTTTCAGTGGAATTAGCGTCAGTGCTTGCACAAAAAAGGTTTTAACCAGTGTCTCGCTTTCTATGAAAAATAATGAACTAACGATGGTAATTGAGATGATCTTGAGGAGTACAGTCTGATTCTGTTTGAATAGTCGTGATTGCATTTCCATATCTTGCGGAGCAAAAAGTGCTACCAGGACTAATGTGATGATAATAATCGGGGTGACAAAATCATTAGGTAGAGGAATAAGAGGGATGAATACAGCTCCCACTATACTTGTCATGGTGCAGTATACAGACGATGAATAGTGAAATCCTCCTGAAAATTGACGTAGTATCAAAAATCCGGCCAATGTGAGTAATGTTCCCTGAAAGGTCCCTACCACGAGTGAAATGATGAGGCTAATCGTAATGATGAGCAGCATGTTTATGATGAGGATTAGCCCAAATTTCATGGTAGGGACTGACTTTGTTTCATGTGGATTGATCGACTTTAGTTGTATGGCTATTCTTTCAGCAAGAGTTTCAATCATATTCCCCATCCCTTTTTATAGCCAGCCATGCCAGTATCGTGATTCCGATTGCCATCCCAAAGAAAATCCACACTAAGGAAGCAATTCCATATGTACTTGCTAATTTAAACAAGACCGTTATCAATACACCTGTTACAATGATCAGTGACAAAATCACCATGTTGATTCTATGGTAAATAAAGAAAGGCGCTCCGTCTCTGACAAATGTAAATTGCAGTCCAAATTTCCTAAGTCCATAGCATAATGCAAAGGTAAGAAGTGCGGAGATTGTCTGGAATATGAACCCCGTGTTGATGGTTCGATCCTCTAAAGCTTCAATTGTCTCTAAGGTTCCTATGACGGTCAGGAAGAACACTTCCATCATCTGAATCCCCAAGTAGATTCCTGCTGTTATAATAGTCATTAAGGCAGCATGTCCCCAATTCACGTTCCATACCAGGATTAATGCCCCAAAGATTATGACGACTTGAGCTATGGTTGCATAGTCTCCATATGGCGTAAATTGTCGCAGCCCAAACGAGAAAAGCATTAATACCAGACTCACAAAGAGAATCCGATTGATATGCACAAAAAAACCGAACCTAAATAGCGTAGTCATAAGAGCAAATATTGCAAGGTATTCCAATGTTGAAAATAGGACAAACAGCATGGAACTTTTTCACCTCAATTACTTATATGAGGGTTATATTCTACTAGAAACGACAGATTCCTGCTTTAATTTACCAGATTTGACATTTTAGAGCGTTCGAGTGTCATTGAGCTTAGAAGTATGAGTTTTGAAGTAAAGAAGTGCTTGAGGTACAAATTATCAAGATGATAACATTGGCGTTTTTACGACCTTAGGGACAGCATTGTCTCCTCGAAACCTGAACAGAACGTATAAACCTGCTCCTAAAGCTCTAACTCCTTCAAACATTAGTGAACCCAAAACAAAAACCGCCCGGTTATTTACCCGAGCGGCTTATTCATCGTGTGTAGCCTTCTTATAGAGCGTCAACCTTCAAATCATCATAATTAAGTGCTCTTCATGAAGAACAAAGGTTATGTTAGGGATTGTAAGATGAAGGACTCATTCGGCACTGGGTAGCCCTACCAAGCCAAATACGCACAGTTTACGATTTTTCTTCACACACTCGAATAATCTCTTTAGGTATTGACTCAAACACTAATATCTCTGGTTTTGGATAAGGTCTTTTTAGCAAGTATTCTTGAAGTGTCATCATGCTATCCCAATACAACTTAATCCAATGCTCAATGCTTTCTCCCGTGTCAAAGTTCAAGGCTTCTTCATCAAAATCCTTGAAATCATCGTAGAACGCTTGGTCATAGATAGAAATAGATATCTCACTATCAAATACGAGAATTTTATCCGTAAACATAGGAAAACAAAACGACTTAAAAAAGCGATTAGATATATCAACACCTATAGCTTCTTTAAAATTAACCCAATCCGGGATACCAAAAGGTCTCAAACTTTCAGTCTTTTCATTTTGTACTCTACCACCGTTACTATAACGATTATTAGACTTTGTAAAGTATTGTATTCCTTCTTGCATGACTTGTTCTTCCGAAACAAAATGTGCGTGATTTTCAGGTAAATAAGCATGATACAACAATAATCTCACTTTCTCTCACCCACTCACTCTTTATTTCTTGGCACATAAGGGAAATGTGAACTTCTGGTAGGATCATCTAGATGTTCAAAAACTCTGTGACTTCCCGTTGGAGTATCAGGTGTACTGATGTTTCCGTCAAATTCTTTATAATACTTGGTGATCCGGTTTGGATTCGGATTATTTGGATTTGGCCAGTTTGAAAATGCCTTATCCGAATTAGTCATTGTTTCTAGCCTTAATTTCTCTACATCAACATCTTTCCCATATTGTGACCTATTAGGGGTAGAGGGTCTACTTGGGTCATACAGGTGCTTTTCAGAATGTGGATTGACAAAATCTTTGGGATTGCTTCCCCCACCGGGTTTTGTAGGAACAGGGGCTTTGCCCGTCCCCTTCTTTCCCTTCTTTAACGCATTCACTATATCCTTAACATTTTTACTTCTCCCCAACGTCAGTGCATGTACGGCAAGCCCGCTGATTGCAAGTGCATCTTCGAGATTGATATCCTCATCCCGCAACGTATCCAAATCTTCTTGCATTGGCTCGATAAAGCCTTCCTTTACAAACACTTCAATACCCTTTGGTAAATCCTCCGCTGCCTTTTTCAAGCCTTTTGGCAAATCATTAGCAGCTTTCTCCAAAGCCCCTGGCAACTCACTTGCCGCTTTTTGCATCGCAGCAGGAACGTCTCCCAACATCGAGATTCCTTTGACGAAATTATCCCACATGCTAGGCTTTTCCTGCGGCTTTTCGCAAGCTGGTCCTTGTCCAAAACCAGCAGCAGACGGCCCGCTATTTGTTGACGACTGATTCCCAATCGTCACACCACCCAAATCCTGCCCGTCATCTTCAATCTTGATCTGCCCACAATAGAAACACATATTTGTTGATTTATTAAGCAATGCCGGATGACCACCGACCATTTTGTCCGCTTTTCCATCTATCCATGGCATTGTTGTCAGAGGTGTGCACGGCATTGGTTTAAGTACACCATTGTTGGCTGCTGTGGCAGAAGCGACTGTGGGATTTTGTAAGCTGCTGCACTTTCCGAATGGCATGATATTTACGTTGGGAACAAAATCCATGATGTTCATTTGCGGCTTTCCTTTTACAAAAACACCATGGCTGAACGGCATTTTCAGCCGACTCTGTTTACTTCCGCTGCTGCATGATAAAATGGCTCCCACAACCACGTAGCTCTTGCGTTCAGCACTTGACTGCTGGATATTGATACCTTCAATATTGGGCAAACAGTCTCCTCCTCTCTGTAAAGGTTTCTATACAGATGGGAGATTCTCATGTTGATCGATACATCCGATATCCAATCTATATATAAAAAGGAAATAATGCCCACGTAATGAAGTATCGGATGTGGAACGCACACTAACAATAGACACAAAGTAACAAACACACCATTATAACCATAGGTTTTTAGAACCACAAAAAGCCACTCGGTTCATTCCCGAGGGCTTCTTCATCATAGATTACCTGAGTATATATGCATCTGCTCTTCTTTAAAAACGTCATTCCGCCAACCTTTCAGGAACCTAACAATTCCTCACTGTACAGCTCCTTTGCTAATCGGTTAACGATATCCCGCTTCATCTCATTTATTCTTTGTCGGGAAACTCCTACATGTCGGGCAATGCTGTTCATACGCATCCCGTCCATCATACATTCAAGGACTGTTCTGTACTTGTTATCCTCAAGATTATTTGCAAAATCGTTTATTTGCCGCACCTTCTCTTCAAAGCTTTTCATTCGCTCGATTCGCTTTTCATACCGTTCTTCCGGAATAGTCAAGGTGGACAGGCGTAAGCCTTTCCCGCTCGGCATACCGGCTGCATCACCATAAGTAGCAACCAATTTCTGTTGAATCGCTGGATTTGAGGCAATCGCCTTATCAATTTCCTTCTTCAGACGTTCTACCTCTTTGACCATCCAATGATAATCCTTGATTTCTTCTTCGACTTTCTGCACTACTTCAAGCGCTGGCTCGAGATTGATAAAACCGAGCTGCCCGCTCCGATCAAGCAACCCTTGACTCTCTATAATGTAATTGTCCCACTCCGGGCAGGCTTCGATCTTACCAACGTGGAGGTTGTAGACACTACAGATTGTTTTTTTACCCCATTGAGCAGCTGGACATTTTTCACAAACTTTTTCGATCAGCTTATCGTTCACCTACACCATCTACCCTTTTCTTAATTCTCATTTAACAAATCGAGTGATTTGATTACTTTTTGAAAATTCCCCATTCTTTAATGGATGTGTGTTAAAATTTAGTATAATCTGTAAAATAAACCCAATAGGAGGTTATCTATGAAAAAGATTATTTTGCTATTATTTACGGTTTTCATGCTACAACTCCATTTCACTTCTGCAGCACTTGCTTTTGGGTCTGACCGTATTAAGGTTGGTGAACAACTTTGTAATGGTTGTTTGCTACAGTCAAGTAACAATACTTACTACATCCAAATATGGAGAGGAAACCTTGAATTATGGAAGAGATTTCCCAGACCAGAAACCCTCTTATGGACCAAGCAAACAAACGACAAATGGGGGAACCACTATCTCAAAATTGATTATTATAGCGGAAAACTCGTTTTGAGCCGTGCGAATGGTGATCCAGCTTGGTACTCAGATAACGCTGCATGGAGCAATATCCATTATCAAGGTAAACCACCTGCAAACCTTAGAGGCGACATTCTGATTATGCAAGATGATGGAAATTTAGTTCTGTATAACACAACGGACTTGAATCAAGGTTGGTATCCTGTCTGGGCTTCCGATACAGGTGTAGGTGGTCCATAGGAAAATAATTATTGGAGCCGTGTAAGCTACGGCTCTTTTTTACTTTTGTGAGGCAATGATGCTACCCCTAATAGAGACATTACCGAAGCATGAAAAGTTTTGTACACCGTTTTGCCCCCGTTCTTTTCAATTATTGTTGTGTGAAATTGACATTATTTACAGAATGTTATAGATTGGAAAATGAGTCACCGACAATGACAAAGGGGGTGTACTCATGCTGAACAAGCACATTGTTCTGTTGGCTGTCTGCTGCACGTTACAATCGACTTTGAACACTGCACTGGCATTAGCAGTAGTTCTTTGGCGGTAATGGTTCAAATAGAGCGGTGAAACCCGTTCTATTGCAACGAAAGCCAAAGAAAGTACCATCCAGATTTTTACCACACCATGACTAGCTTCAGTCAATATCAAGATGAATTTTTCTTGGTATTGCTGTGACCTTAAAGAACTAAAAATAAAAGAAACTACACCTGCCAATTCTCATAATGATGAGGATTTTTTAATTTCACAGAATTTTCAAATCA
The DNA here is from genome assembly GCF_021270385.1 of Brevibacillus sp. AF8. Taxonomy (NCBI): domain Bacteria; kingdom Bacillati; phylum Bacillota; class Bacilli; order Caryophanales; family Paenibacillaceae; genus Brevibacillus; species Brevibacillus sp. AF8. The sequence goes on from NZ_JAGQDN010000008.1 coordinate 132,772, forward strand.
TTGTTCCATTGTGATTGCAATCCCTAATATCTCCTCCTGCTTTCCGGCCTCTCATTACCATAAGAGCAGCCTTTCATTTCAACAATCCAGCTAAAAATCCGATGATTTAATAACTAAAAATATAAAAAACGGTTTACTTTATCACTGTCCAACTAATCCTTGCAGCTTACCCTGTATTTTTGCTTGTGCCTCTTGATCCAAATTCCCATCAAACGTCCATTGCAAAATAAAATAGCCCTCCCAGGATTATTGTCCAAGGGAGGGCTTCCGCATTAGTTGAAATGGTTGTGCTCCATGCAAAAATCTGACGGCAAGTTATCCAACTAACGAGCAGTTATGGTTAAGAAATCACTAGATCAACAACACCAGTATCAATCATTTTTTCATCGGACAGATGGAGGGGCGTAGAAAACAGTCTATTCTTTCAGCCAGCACCCCTGATCGGCAAACCTTCAAGTCGGATAGAATGTCACTACCTTGATGCGCTTATATCTTTTTTCCTGCGGAAGAAGCGCTGATCGATGAAAAAAGCAACGATCAAGGATAGGATGCCGAGCAAAATTGGTACGCCAAACGCTTCAAAAGAGAAGGTTCTACCTTCTAGCTTCAGATGATCGGTGGCGCGATATTCGAGCCGCTTTGCAGCAAATTTCGCCGTCCCAATATCCTCCTGCTTGGCCAAATCCTCGAATGCAGGATCCATTGCAAACCGATCCATTGCTTCGCGATGTAAGTACAGTAGTTCCGCGCTGTTGCCGCTTTCGTTCCATTGGTTGATGTCTTTGGCGGCGGCTGATTCGGCATCGGCACCGACGACAATCATTTTCGCTAGTTTCGGCACGTTTTTTATCTGATAGCGCGCGACTAAGTTAAGGCCATGCTTCGTTACGATCGGTTCGTTTGCACCGGAAACAGTCAACGTCGAAGTCGTGCCAGAAGCAGCGTACGTATCGAATGCGGCGGACAAATCTAGTTCATCAACGCCGTTATACAGCAGAACGCCCGCTTTTACTTTGTTCCATTGATAAGCGTTGTTAAGTATGAACGTTATATCGCTGAGCCCGGCAGTGAACGGTTCCATTTGCGGTTTTTTCACGTAATCGTAAGATGGATAGTTCATCTCTACCGCTACTTTCTCCGCCGCCTCCTCACCCAACTGCTGTGAGATGACATATAGTGTAGCGTCAATTCCCGATGTCAGACCCGCAGAAGATATGATATTGCCTTGTGGGACGTAGCGCAGATCTTTCACCCACTGGACTTTCGGATATTGTTTAATGAGTCGGTCGATGTCTCCCCAATGCGTCGCGGCAGATTTGCCGTTAAGTAAGCCGGTATCAGCCAGGTTTTCTGCCCCATTGCAAATGGAAAGCAATAAAGTCTTGTCGCTTGCGTGCTTCTGAATCCATTCGCGGACAGGCGTATATTTTTTCTCATCTAGAATCGGCATAAACGGTATGACGATAATGTCCGGGCTTTTGCCGAGCATCGCATCCATTTCGTCAAACGAATAATGCGGAACGACATCGAGTCCGCCGGTTAGTGATTTTATTTCACGATCGGGTGCAACGCCGTATACATTGTAAGCTTCCGTCATCGCAAACATCTCGTATGGGACGAGAAAATCGAACACTTCTGTTGATTCATTCGCCAGTAACACTGCCACTGTCGGTTTGTTTGCGTCATATTTCGGTACCTGCACATTCGTCAATGCAGGTGCGGCTTTATCGTAAACCGACATTACCTCATTCATTGTATTGACGAACCCGAGTGTGCCTGCACCTCCTACTAAGACAACAAAAACGATGAGATAAATACTGATTCGCCATACAGTTTTCACATGCTTACTCTCCCTCAGGCTAAATTTCTTACCCATAAAATGTAACAAACCAATATATACTTATCATCAGTCTGTAGCCCGATTACGGGGCTGGCCTAATGTAGGAACCACCTATGGACCCAGGTCTCTTTCCTTTTCTAAACGTGACTCGATAGGGCTATATGCAAAAAATGTTTTTAAATGATATATGGTAACCAAAATGGAGCTACCTCGTTCAAGCTGGTTTATGAAGAGGTCTGTCGATAGATCATAATGTTGTTCAAATAAAAAAGCCCTCCCCGGACTCTGAATCCGAAGGAGGGCTATCGCTTTTACTTCGTTGCTTTTTCTGTTACTCGGTCCAACATTGTAAACATGAGCCAGGGCAATTCGTTTAGGACTCCTACTGGATCGTCGGTCAATCGCTTTTTCCATTTATCTGGATCATTCAGTAGACCTTTGCAAGCAAGACTGTCAATTGCCTTCAATCCTGATTCACGTTTCCAGTCCTCCAGCTTTAATTCTGGTTGTTCTTTATCCACAGAGTTGTCAGACTTATCAATATCATACTAGTGCAACTCATACTTCTCGCTCAGGCTGACCAACTTTCCTGGATAGTCCGGGTCAGATGCATAACCGCCAGACTTTAGGGCCTTTGCATTCGCCTGTGGGTTTCGCCCTTCCCATTTACCATCTTTTTTACGTACCGATTATCTCTAGTCAATTGGCGTATCCATTGCGGTGATTTACCAACTATTAAAGCCAATTTTGACTTGGAAATTTCCTTTGTTGCAGCTGATCAGTTTTCGCCTTTGGTTTCGCCAAATTTTTCACCTCACTTTCGTTTTAAGCTCGTATTGTAGTGATCCGATTTTCAGGTCATCTGATGATGCAAAAATTTGAAAATGTCATCTCTGGGATCAGGTTAAGCAAAAGCGAAAGTAATTTTTCGAAAATAAATCTAGCGAGATTTCGGGGCTCGCTCGACCCGCATAGGGCCTACCCTGTCAGAAGGACCCACAGCCGCAACCTCCCAAGTAATTGCGCCTCACTTATTTGGGCATCCACACGGTTATACACACGTGAATACTAACAACTGCTAATACGCACGTGAACCTTAACTTTTCTTAACAAGGTGACTGTGTAATGGAATCCCTCGCTGCTGCCCTCAAAATTGAGGGGAGTGTCAAATTTGACGCTCCTTTATTCAACGTTGAACGGAGTATGCCAGCAAAAAAAGTTTTGGGAGATTCACACTATTGGAAAAGGCTGTCGGAGTCGGTCTACAGAAATGCGTTCCGGATAGTTATCATGTGGGGGGATACCTCAGAACAAGGGGAGAAGACAGATCGTTAAGATTTGTCTTTTTTCTTTGTAAACAAAAAGAAAACAGACACATGAGGCCTGCTGATTGCTAGGAATTGTTATGAGCTTTATTGTGTTTATCGTATCTATCCTTGTGGGTTATCGCTATACATAATAATAGGAGGTTTTTTAGGGAGCGACATGCTATTTGCACCAGTGGAAACAACAACTAGAAAGCAAGCTATTACCAGTGAAATTCTTGAAAGGACAGCTAAAAACTTCCTCATATGTTACCCCTCATTTCTTTTACCGAATTTAACCATATTATATACTTCATTCAATTTTTTCAGAAGTTCCAAATCCATATCTTTTTTTAATTCACAATGATGCATGTTGATCTCAACAGCCCAAGACATTATTTCTTCGATTCGATTGATTTTTCCGTAATACACAATACTTTGTAGATAAGCATCCATGCCCTCATTGAAATGACCGCGACTAACAAGGAAGGCTCCTTTGTTTTTGTAATAATTCCCTATTCCTGAAAAGTTGTAAGCATTATTAAAATCAAAAGAGAAGTTATGTTCCTCTGTGTTGATAACTTGTTCGATGGAGTTTACGTCATTAACGTAAAGCAATGCTTCTATTAGGTCGTTGACTCTATGGATTAGATTGTTCTTTGTCGCTTCCCCTACACACTCCCTGAGCAATGGTATTGCTTCCTGATAATGACCAGTCTTTGACAAGATAATTGCACGTAGATACTTGGAGCGTTCCATGATAAAACGATAGCCTAACTTTTCGTACAAGTTATCGAAATTAATAGCAAATACTCAATGGCAAGCAGATACATCTTGGTGGATATCCCAAAAAGATTGATATGATGAGTTTTTTTCATATGATTGGACTCACGATAAAATGCAAGACAGCTTAAGAACGTTATATACTACTATGAATTTCGAAGACAGCCTATCAAACAAGGAGTAGGCTGTTTTGTTTCCTCCACTGCATTACGATTTCCCGACACACGTAGGAACGCAAGCCTTTGGATCGGCAGAGCATCTATAAACATCGCAGGTGATCCTGCAATCACCAAACCCGTCCTTCGGCGTAATTGTGTGTCGTTTTGCGATTTCAATCTGATTGCCACAGACGTAGGCCAAATTTACAACTGCCTGGCCAAAGGCAGACACTTCAACTGCGCATAAAGCTGACAAGACGGAAACCTGATAGAACCTGAATTCACTTGTACACATGGCACACCTAACTAAGAATGCAAATCTCTTTCAAAGAAAAGACCACCCGTAGGCGGTCTAATCTATGCTTCAAACTTTTTCATAAATCAGAAGTAATTACTAACCATTCATCGCCTTACTGAAAAAGCAGGACTGAAAAGAATTCGATTTCACGATCTACGTCATACTCATGTCGTTATGCTTTGAAAATGCGAGAGAACAATAAACGCATAGCGGAGCGTATGGGATGGTCAAGTGTGAAGATGCTGGATCGCTACTCGCACATTACACCACACATGCAAAAGGAAACAGCGGATGCTTTCGGGGAAATGTTCTTTTCGGCACCAAATGGCACCAAAAAATCTTTAGTCGAATAAAGGGCACCACTTCGGCACCAATTTGCTCTTGATCGTAAAAAAGGGAACTAGTGGGGTCGTTATAAACATAAGAAAAACCCTTGATTTCTCAAGGGTTCTAGCGTTTATATTATGGTGATCCGGACTGGGTTCGAACCAGCGACCCCCACCCTGTCAAGATGGTGCTCTCCCAACTGAGCTACCGGATCATGGGATATATGTGTGATCGTTTAATGGTGGGCCCTGTAGGACTCGAACCTACGACCAATCGGTTATGAGCCGACCGCTCTGACCAACTGAGCTAAGGGCCCGAATCGTATCGGACGTCGATCACATTTATTACTATACAGCATCGTAAAATGGATTTCAAGAGGAAATGAATAATTTCTTGTAAAAATTTTCACTCGTACCAAAAGAACACTAAGAAACCCAGTGAAATCAGGCTTGTTTTTACCTGTAAAAAGCCATTCCCCACCGCTGCTGCCCACATCCCCTACCAAAACATGGGATTCCTTGCATGATGGCATCGCATCATACATGACTGCATCAAGGCACTTAAGCTCCACCGGTGAAGAATTGGCTCCTGACAGACTTAAGGCAATCCAAGAAAGGTTACAAAAAGAAACAAGATAATTAGGTAACGATTGAAACATACTCCATCATCCCAAACCTAACCTACCCCGCCTGCTCCGTACCTTTCCCTTTCTCCTCGACACGCAACTCGGCTTCCTGTTGCTTCAACGCCTCGCTTCGTACCAAGTCCGCCTCCTGCTCATCTCTCATCCGATGCGCCATGCGGCTAGATGCATTGGCTGCCACACTCGCCACGAGGTCGTCCAAAAATGTGTGAACGCGTCCCTCTGCCGACTTGGTATCCAGTCTTTTAATCACCCCGACCTTGTGCTTATCCAAATGTCCAAAGGTGGTAACTGCGATACTTCCATATCCAAATACGGAGCCTAGCGCCAATGTTTCGTCGCATCCGAACAGTCCTTCATCTGACGCGATAATGGATTGAAGCGGCTCAGACAAGAGGCCCTTCTCTGCTAACGTATCCAACTCAACGCCAACCAGGATGGCGTGCTGCATTTCCCTTTTTTCCAAGACCGCGTTCACGCTCTCGATGCACTGCGCCATCGTGAGATCTGGATGGTAAGGCGATTGCATGAGATAGACGATTTCTGCGATATCATCCACCGTCACTCCGCGTTCTGCCAAACGTGCGAGAGCAGCGTTTCTGACTTCGATGCTGTGTACTTGCTTCTTCATATAAGAGACAACCCCTTCCACAAATCGAGTGAAGTCGTTTCCTACCATAGTATCACACGCTGACCAAATTGCGACAATCTTTCGCCCAAAGCCTGACTCTGCACCCAAACTCTTGGGCACGCCCGCTCGCTCCTGTATAATAATGAACAGGAATATCCCAATAAGGAGGACACCGCAGTGGCCCTTGAGGAAATCATCTTGGAAAGCCGGCATTTGGGGACGCCGGAAAAGCTGATTGTCTACACACCCCAACGCTACTCGCCACTCTACTCGTATCCAGTCCTCTTCGTACAAGATGGAGAAGATTACTTGGCAATGGGCAGAATGGCTTCTTTGCTGGATCAATTGAATGGGGACAAAGAATTGCCTGATATCATCGCTGTCTTTCTCCCTGTCGAGAAAAGCAAACGGAACGACCGTTATCATCCGGATGGCAAGGAGCACATGGCCTACCGTCGCTTCCTCGCCGAAGAAGTCGTGAGCTATGTCGATACGCATTACTCCACACATCCTTTGGGCAACGCACGAACACTTCTTGGCGAATCTTTGGGCGGAGTTGTCTCTCTGTTCACGGCGCTCAACTATCCACATACGTTTGGACAAGTTGCCTGCCAGTCGATTGCCATGGACGCAAAGCTAAATCGCTTGGTAGCTGACACTGACTTTTCCGTACCGCAGACCATTTATTTGGAGATCGGGACGGAGGAAACGGCAGTAAGCACAGGGCGCGGCACATTGAATCTTCTTGCGGCCAATGAAGAGCTGCGCGAGATTTTGGGCACGAAAAAAGCCACCCTCGTTTATGAAACGTTTGAGGGTGACCATACGTGGGGCCACTGGCAGCGCAATCTACCGCGTATGCTAAAGACGCTTTACGGGTAAACTTACCGTGGCTGTTCTTCTTGCGGACCTTCATCCTTAATCGTCGATACGAGAGCATCTTCGAACTCTCCTTTTCGTATCGCAGTCAAGATCGTGAAGGTCAGCACAGACAATAGAAGCAGGACGAGAAAAATGAATGTGATCATCATAGCCGTATGCATGCAGTGCGGCACCTCCTTGCACTACACAGTCTTTCCTTTGTCGCAAGGAATATACGGACCCACGCTTAACATTACACAAATGAAGAATTTTCTGTTAAAATAAGATCTTGTAGAGCATGATAGATAGTAAGGAGGAGTGGTTCTGATGATGTACAGTATCGTAATATTCCCATCTAGCAAGGTGCAAGAAGTAGCCAACTCTTACCGGAAACGTTATGACCCGGGCTATGCTTTGGTTCCTCCATATATTCGTTTGAAGGAAGCCTTTGAGCTGGACGAAGCCAAGCTTCCTGAGCTTGTGAGCCATCTGGAGCAGGTTGCCTCCTCTACCGACAGCTTTTCGGCTCATTTCCATCGGGTATCTTCTTTCCACCCTACCACCAACGTGATCTATTTGGCTGTGCAAAACAAGGAACCATTTAACGAGTTGCATCAAAAGATTGCCAATCAGTGTGTGAATGAAAAAGAAACCTACGCATACGTACCGCATCTGACCATCGGGCGCGACCTGTCCGACGATGAGCTGCGGGATGTAACCGGCCAACTGAGTATGGCAAAAATTGACCTGAACAGCGAAATTGATCGCTTCCACTTGATTTATCAGCTCGAGGATGGCATCTGGAGCGTTTACCAGACTTTCCTTCTCAAAAAATAAACACCCTATCCTTAACCACCAACCCTCCCTGCGAATATCGTAGGGAGGGATATTTTCTAACAAAGGACGAATATCGATGAACCTGCAAACCTACCAGATCCAAAGAGTCACCACTGAACAAGAATTGGCGGATGCCCTGTCTGTACGCCGTGTCGTTTTCATCGAGGAACAGGAAGTACCGGAAGAGTTGGAAATCGATGAGCATGACACACTGGATGGCGAGACGATTCATTTTGTGACCTACCGCGATGGAAAGCCAGTGGGCGCAAGCCGTATCCGCACCTACGCACCAGGCGTGGGAAAAATTGAACGGGTGGCGGTTGCCAAAACAGAACGCGGTACCGGGCTGGGCCGCCAAATCATGCTTGAGATGGAAGCGCTGGCTAAACAACACGGGTATGACAGCCTGAAACTGAACGCACAGACGCAAGCCCAACGGTTTTATGAAAAGCTCGGCTATGAGCCTTTTGGCGACTTATTTGACGATGCAGGTATCGAGCATATTGCGATGGTCAAATCCATTCGCGAATAACAGAAACTGCGTGCAGCTCCATTCCCTCATTTGGAAAAACAACCTCGTTTTCGCGCTGATCATCATGCGAAGCGAGGTTGTTTTTCATTGGCACCAGAGAAAAAAATTATTTCACCAGCGGTTTCCGGATGGCCTCAATCACGCGATCCAAAGAGTCAGCACCGTAGCCCTCTGCTACTTTCTGTGTGGCCAATTCTAGCAATGGCATCAACCAATCAACGGGGATTCCCTGTTCCTGGCTGGCATGGATGATGTGTTCAAGTCCTAGTTTGTTCGTATTCAAATTGGACACATCGGTCGTGAAGTTTCCTTCATCACGGGCACGTGCGGCAACCGGGTCTGTCAAGAGCGGCGCAATCAAGTGATTTACCCAGTTGGTTGCGTATGGAAGGAACTCTGTTCCTGTTATGTTTGCCGTACTTAATAGGGCATGTGCATGCATAGAGCCATACCAAGCCCCATACATCATGGTAAGCAGCGACAAATCATAGATCAACGGAACTCCATAGTCTTCACCGAGATAGGCAGCGTTACCTCCCAACAGTTTCAATGTCGGTTCATATGCTTCAAATAGAGCCTTCGACCCACCGTAGAAAATGAGTGTTTCGGGCAGTCCAATCATTTGAGGGATAGCCATGATCGCTCCATCGAGATATTGCCCACCGCGTTCGCTTACCCACTTGGCTGTCTTGCGTGCGTCCTCCGGGGTTCCGGTGGTGAGGTTGACGATGACACGGTCTGATAATTCATTTTTCAAGGGCTCTAGTAGATCATGCATGACTTTGTAGGTCGATAAGCAAACAACAACCAAGTTGCTTGCCGAGATTGCCTCATCTACACTGCCCGCCAGCACTGCCCCCTTCTCGACTAGACCTTTGGCTCTATCTGCTGAGCGGTTCCAGACAGTCGTTGGATTACCGCCTTTTAGAAAAGCATCCGCGAGTGCTACTCCCATATGGCCAAGGCCAATAACTGTTACAGACGCGGGAATTGATGTTGTTTTCATCGATCTGACACTCCATTCCTTTTATTTTTCTCAAGCGAGATGATCAAGAGCTGCATACAAGGTCTGTTGCTCTTGATTGCGATTCTAAAGCTTTACACTAGTGTGAATGTCAATACAAAATTCAATGATTCTTGACACTTCTCACCAGGTGGAATAACATGAACTCAGAAACATACGACGCCGTATCTTTTGAGGTGAGCCATGCAATACGTACGTGAAGATTGGATTCGGGCAGGGCTCGATATGTTGGCTGAAGCAGGCATTGACGCTGTTCGCGTGGAACCCCTCGCCAGAAAACTGAAGATCAGCAAGGGTAGCTTTTATCATCACTTTCCAGATCGTCAAGCGCTTCTGGACTCCATGATCGATTATTGGCAGGAGCATGCGACGGAGCGAATCATTCGAGCGCCACACTCAGACAACATGTCGTTGGAACAGCTGTTGTCGAGCGTTTTTAGCAGCGAGCGAAAAATTGAGGCCGCCATCTACAACTGGGCGAAACAGCATCCGCCCCTATCCAAGCGTCTCGTGGAAATCGAGCAGCGCAGGATCGGCTTCGTTACCTCCTTGTATGAGAAAAAAGGGCTGGCTCCGGCCGATGCAACGGCACGTGCTCAACTCGCGTATCTCCTCTATATTGGTTGGCTCGTGCGCCGAGAGCTGGAAGCGCCTTTTGATATGTCCGTACCCTTGGATCATTTTATGAATTGGATTTGAATACCCGCTTCCTGCCTGACAGATTGTCTTGCGCAGGGATTTTTTCACCCAAAAACATACGAATGCGTATCTTTCGAAAAAAACCTTACGAATCATAGGAGGCCTTCCCATGACGCATGTTTTCACCATCTCATCTGCTATCTTCTTAGTCATCGTGTCCTTGCTGCATTTCTATTGGGCATTCGGAGGAAAATGGGGGACTGATTCCGTCATTCCCACAACAGCTGATCATTCACGCCGGACTTTTTCCCCCGGGAAAGGCGGTACGATCGTCGTAGCCTGCTTGCTGGCTTGTGCCGCTTACATTTTGCTCGCCCAAAACGGTTACCTCCCGCCTGTATTAGCCCCTTCTTTGATTCAATGGGGATGCATTGCCTGTGCCGCTGTATTTGTCCTACGCGCTGTGGGAGACTTTACCTATATTGGCTTTTTTAAAAAAGTAAAAAATACGAAGTTTGCCCGTCAAGATACGGCATTGTATACCCCTTTATGCTTGTGGTTAGGGATATCCTTTTTGCTCGCATTGTTTTAAGCTCACAAAAAACCCTCTTCCCATAAAAAAGAAGAGGGTCGCTTCTGTTTCGTATGGATGAATTACACCTTCCGCTTCGCCGCAATCGCACGTAGCCGTTCAACAGCATCCATCGTTGCCGTATGAGAGCCGAGCATCGCATGAAACGGCTCCTCTCCACGCCAGCCATGGAAATCAGAACCGCCCGTTACAACAAGTCCGTATTGCGCTGCCCACTTGCTGTAGCGCAATTTTTGAACCTCATCGTTGTCAGGGTGATTGACTTCAATCCCGTCCAATCCGAATACAATCAACTCTTCGACCAGCTCATCATCGTCATACAGACCTGGATGAGCCAGCACCGCCACTCCGCCGGCCTCTTGGATCAGCGTGATCGCTTCCTGCGGGGTAATACGTGGAGGATTGACATAAGCCGCTCCCCCTTTGCCCAAGTACTTATCGAAGGCCTCTGCGATCGTTGAAACGACACCCAGCTCAATCAGTTCTTCTGCAATATGCGGTCGCCCGATGTTTTTGTCCGTGCCCTGCTTGCGGCGGTATACCTTTTCCAATGAAATGTCGATGCCGAGCTCCTGCAGCCTTGCGATCAGCAGTTGGTTACGCTCATGTCTTGTCTCTCGCAAACGGAAGAGTCGCTCTTCAAAAGCCGGGTCTTCATACGGGACAAAATAGCCAAGAACGTGAATATCCTGCCCCTTCCCTACGGAGCTCACTTCCACTCCCGGAATGATTTCCACGCCGATTGCGCGGGCTGCCTCCATTGCTTCTGGTATCCCCGCTACCGTGTCGTGATCCGTGATCGCCAGTGCAGCAAGTCCTGCCTCCTTCGCCAAACGTACGTTTTCCGCAGGCTCGCAGGTACCGTCTGACGCTTTTGTATGGGTATGTAAATCTGCCTTAAGTTCCATCCTCGTCCACTCCTTCTTTTCTTTATTCTACAAGTCTGAATCGGCATTGCCGTACATAGTATGAGACTAAGCTTCGATTCTCAATGGTTGAACCGAGGAGGATGTCCATGCGGTTAAAAAACAAGACCCTTACCGGTGTCGTTCAGCCACTCTCTTATGTTGACAAAATGCTGCGGCAACAAGGCTTTCATCGATCAGGCGGGGACAGTATGCCCACGTACGATGTCGTCATGTACGACTCCGCCAGCAGCAGCGCGTATTTTTTGCGCATCCCTACGAACTACACCAGCACAACGACCGGAAAAGGGGAACTGAATGTCAAACTGGGTCATCCGTATTTGGAAGCAAAGTTCTATATGAACACCTCATCCGAAGAAGTATTTTTCATTCCCAAGGCCGTCCGCGAAGCTGCAGAGCATAAGCTAGCAGAAATCGCCGATTACCTTTCTGCTCCCTCGGCTCCATCCTGAACAGTTCTCCACAACCACCGATTTTGTTCAAACCGGTATACCACCCTCTTTGTTTTCTGCAGCCCGACCAAGTAACCCATAAACGCTGTCCGAAACAGGACATAACTCGAAGCATTTTCTATGGAAATGTGTAAACGCTCACACAGGAGAGCTAACGCTTCTTCTGGTGTTCTCTCCTCTACGAAAATGTCGCAGATCACCGAGAAAATCCGCTCATGCCAAGCAATATTTTTATTCACGGCATCATGAGAGGTGGTGGTATATGCTCCGTGCCCAGGCAAGTATCCCTTGTAGTTGGTTGCAAGCAGTTTATGAAGACTGAGTAAGGTCTCATGCGCATCTACAAGAAACGGCAGCTTGTGCTTTTCCAAAACCTCTTCGCCTAAATAACTGTCGGCAGCGAAGCAAATCTCGTCACAGACGACGCCAACCTGTTGCCAGCTATGCCCCGGCAGAGAAAGGATAAAGAAAGGTACGCCATCTATCTCGATCCCTTCATCCAGTGGAAGGAGGTGGTCCACCCGAGAAGGCTGCGCCAGCAAAAACTTGTTTTGGAGATCCGCAAGTGGGGCTGCACCCATGTTCAAGTAAATGGGCTCAAGTATCGGATTCCGAATGATCGCCTCTTCCAGAGGTGGCGCATAGACCCTTGCTTCGGGCCAGCATCCGAGCAAGTAGGCGTTGCCACCGAAATGGTCGGCATGAGAGTGCGTTTGAATGATTGCACACAAGGGCTGGGCGATAGCGTCCAGTCCTTTCTTGATTTTTTTGGCGTTTTGGGTATCCAGACCAGAATCAATCAGGATCGCTCCACGCTCACCAATGACAAGTCCTATGTTAACATGACCGGGAAAATAGCCGACACGCTCCGTTATCATTTGAAATGCTTGTCCAGACAAAACAGTCCCTCATTTCATCCTTTTCCTATTTATTTTCTCCAAAATATCGCCTTCCCCTCCCCTGTTCCTAAATGTCGTGCCAGTGATTACATAGAGTCGTGAGGAGTGATCATCCATTTTGCGCGAAATAAGCGGGCCAATGATGGTATATGGTGGCAAAGGTCGCCCGAGCCCACTAAACATATGCGTAGTTGCCGCAACTGCGACGATTGTCAGCAAAGAGAAAATCATTCTTTCCATCCCGATCGTTTGCGTAGAACAAAGTACGATCAGCCCATCGATGAAAAAAATCAGCAAAGCAACGCGCAGCTTGTATCGTCTGGCAAGAAATTGCGCGAGCAGGTCTGTCCCGCCCGTATTCGTCTCGTAGGCAAGCATCAAGCCGACACCCATTCCGATTAAGACACCGCCAGTAATTGCGGAAAAGGAAGTTGACCATAGATTCCAACCACGCATGTCCGAGAGAATATCTATAAAGAAGGCAGAAATTAGCATGCCGTGAAAGCTGTGAAAAAACAATCGGCGATCATAAAAAAAGACGATGATATATACAGGGATGCTTATCAAAATCATTACCAACCCCGTCGGCATCTGCATGTAATATGTCGCCAACAAACCGATCCCGATCATGCCCCCTTCCATTAGGCGATGCGGAACCAAAAACAGATTGACTCCAATGCCTAGAAGCACGCTTCCTGTGAGAATCGCTACACTTTTTTGCAGCCAGTACATGTCGCTCCCCTCCTCGGACCGTGCTCGTTTATGTTTATGATCGAAAAGAAGCAGGTATGTCCAAGCATTGCCTCAGAATGCGCTCGTTCAAATCGGAACGTTTTGACTGTTCGGTTGACCTATTGGTATACTTACGAGTAACAAGAAAACCTGTGGCACGGCTCATGAATAGTATTCCATTGCAGGTTTTCGATTGAATATTTATCTCTTTTTGGTCGTACATGTACAATACCATTATCGTATCGGAGGTGAGTGCTCCACCTTTCGCACTGCGGGAGGCGGAGGTGTGCTTGGAGAGTCCGATAGGGGAGATTACGCTGAATCTGCTGCTTGTGGTTTTTTTGGTTCTTCTGAACGGCTTCTTCGTCGCAGCAGAATTCTCGTTGGTAAAAGTTCGCCAAACTCGTCTGACCCAGCTCGTCAGCGAAGGCAATAACAAAAGTGCCCGCTACGCGCAAAAAGTCACACAAGAGCTCGATGCCTATCTGTCCGCCTGCCAGCTCGGGATTACGTTGGCTTCGCTAGGTTTAGGCTGGGTTGGTGAACCTGCCGTCGCCCATTACGTCGCGCCCGTCATGGCATTTTTTTATTTCCCATCTTATTTGGTCGGTCCGACCTCACTTGCGATCGCTTTTGCTATCATCACATTTTTACATATCGTCTTCGGAGAGCTTGCTCCTAAATCTTTGGCGATCCAAAAAGCAGAGGCCACTTCCCTCTGGACAGCCGCACCGCTCATGTTTTTCTACAAGCTGAGTTATCCGCTCATCTGGTTTTTAAACGGAGCAGCCAATTTACTGATCAGACGCCTTGGAATCGAGCCCGCCACCGAAAACGAATCTGCTCATACCGAAGAGGAAATCCGCCTCCTCATGAACCAGAGTCATAAAAGTGGTCACATTGACCAGACCGAGATGGCTCTCGTCGACAATGTCTTCGTGTTTTCCGAACGTCTTGCCCGGGAAATTATGATCCCACGGATTGATATGATTTGCCTCTACGACGACAACACGTTTGATGAAAACCTCGAAATTATGAGAGAGTCTCGCCATTCGCGCTTTCCCGTCGCTCATGAGGATAAGGACAGGCTGATTGGCTTTGTGCACATCTCAGATTTTTACCTCTCTGCACTGACGACCGGGAAGGCAGAGTTAACTGATTTTCTCCGCCCATTATTGACGGTGCCGGAGTCCATGGAAATTAGCCACGTCTTGCGCTTAATGCAAAAACGCCGTTCCCAGCTTGCCATCGTGATTGACGAATACGGAGGTACAGCAGGGTTGTTAACGATGGAGGACATTTTGGAGGAAATCGTCGGTGATATTCAGGATGAGTTCGATGAAAATGAGCGCCCTGAAATTGAAGAAAGCTCTAGCAATACGCTCTCGGTTTCCGGCAAAACTCTCTTGACAGAACTGAATGATTATATATCGATTGAAGTCATTTCCGACGAAGTCGACACCATTGCCGGATGGCTCTATAGCCAGTTAAATGAAGAGGTCGCGAAAGGCAAAACCGTCACATTCCAAGGCTATCTTTTTACGATTAGTGAACTGGAAAACCATCGCATTACACGGGTGAGCATCACGTATTTGGGAGCAGAAGATTCGTCCCCTCTTCCTGAGGATATGGTGTCGCTGCACTCCTAATCGAATAAAACAACCATAATGGCAAGTGTCCCCTGCCGACAGGGGGCACTTCTTGTTTCCGAGGTGTCATGATGAACTACGCTTTACTAGACAACAAACCCATCCTGTTGCTACCTGAGAACTACAACCGCATACCGTTTTGGCGCATGGCTGCCCGGCAGGACAAGGTACGCTGTCCAGCCTGTGCATCAGCGCTTCGCCTTCATGCTGGCATCAGCTTTGAGCCGCATTTCTTCCATCCTGAGGGAGCAGAGTGCCCGCTTCTGACGGAAAATGGTCCTGCTCCTCTCGATTCGCTGCAAGCAATTAATGAGACGGCTGCCACTGCCTTTCAGGCTGTCTTGACTGCTACGGCCGAAAAGGATCACAGCGAGGATAACTTAAAAGAACCACTCGCTTTCTCAACCAAGGAGCACAGCGAGGCATCCATAGACGAAGACGAAGCAAATACAACGACCATCGGTTCCTTCCGCCTTCCGAAAAAGAGAACGATTGGCTCGAGCACGACGCCTCCCCCGCCAGCTCCGAAGCCACCTGTTTTCCGCAAACGCTTGATGCCGAAGAAGACCATCTCTCACATGGCTGAGCAAATGCGTGATCAATCGCTGCACCCGGGACAACAGCAAGCGGTGCACGCTACCGAGGGGCCTTTTCTCATCCTCGCTGGAGCAGGAAGTGGCAAGACGCGCGTCATGACTGCACGAACGACTCACTTGATCTCAGAGTTGGGCGTAAAGCCGAATCAAATCATGGTTGTGACCTTTACAACCAAAGCCGCCGATGAAATCCGTCAGCGCATTGCCCGGCAGCTACCCGCTGGACAAGCACGTGAGCTGATTGCTGGTACGTTCCACAGCATCTTTTACCGAATGCTCTTGCATCACCAGCCAGAACGCTGGGATCAGCAGCGCCTCTTGAAAAAGGATTGGCAAAAATGGCGGTTGATGCGCGAGACAGGCGCACTGCTCGGTCATGACGAGCTTGCTACGTTAAAAGAAACAGAGATCACCGAAGCACTCGGTATTATCAGCCGTTGGAAAAACGAATACATCCTCCCCCAGGAGGTCGCGTACCGGGAAGCAACCAACGATGCAGAAAAGCGGGCGATCCAGCTATATCCTCTATATGAGGCCACAAAGAAAAAACATCAATGGTTTGATTTTGACGACATGCTCATTGGTTGCTATGAAATGCTGCGCGATGATTCAAGTCTCTTGCGCCGTTATCAGGAACGCATTACCTACGTGATGGTCGATGAGTTTCAGGATATCAATCGCATCCAGTATGAGACGGTCAAGCTATTAGCTGCTCCACAAAACAATTTGTGCGTCATCGGGGATGACGACCAGTCCATTTACGGGTTCCGCGGCAGTGATCCGCAGTACATCTTGGGCTTCACCAAAGACTTTCCGCAGGCGTCGACATTTACGCTCGAGGTCAACTACCGTTCCCATTCCTCGATCGTCAGTCTTGGCTACTCGCTGATCGGTCACAATCGGGAGCGTTGGGCAAAGGAATGCCAGTCCTTTCATCGCGAGGAAGGCGACACGTATTTATTTGAGCCAGAGGACGAAGAAGAACAAGCTTCCCGGATTGTCGATGAAATTATCCATCGTCGCGAGCAGGGTGCCATTTTGGGTGAATGCGCCATCTTATACCGTACCAATGAATCTGCACGCCCCATTTTGGAGCGCCTGAGCGAAGCAGGGATTCCTTTTCATTACACACAAGAGGAAGATTCTTTTTACCAACGCCAGACGGTTCGCTGGTCGCTGAATTATTTGCGGCTCGCGTTAAACCCGGATGACACCGATGCGCTAAAAGAAATATTGTCGACCCTCTACATCTCAGCCGAAATGTGGAATGCCTTGCGCAGCCAAGCCATCATCGAGGACAAGCCGATTTTGCACGTTCTTCCGCATTTGACACAGCTCAAACCGTATCAGCGCAAGCATATGCAGCAAATCAACGAGATTCTCACCGCGTGCAAGGATGTTCCACCCGCTCAGGCGTTGGAGCTCATCTATGAGGATGGCAAACTGCGCGACTATCTAAAAAAACGAGCGAAAGACCGGGAAGATGGCCGGGAACGTTGGAGCGACGAGCTGCAGCAAATACTGGCAGCTTCCAAGCGCCATGCGACGACAAGCGATTTTTTGGCTTATATCGATCAAATGGCGCGACAAGAAAAAGAGTGGCGCACGATGCGGCCACTCCCGGACGAAGCTGTTCATGTTTTAAGCATCCATCGGGCAAAAGGTCTTGAATACGACCACGTTTTCTTGCCCGATCTGGTAGAAGGTGCCCTTCCTCATGAGTACACATTGGACGAGCTGCGTAAAGGCAGCTCCGGTGCGCTCGAAGAAGAACGCCGTCTCCTATACGTCGCGATTACCCGGGCCCGTCACAGCTTGTGTATCGGTATCCCCCGGGAGCGATTCGGCCGAAAGACCCGCACCTCCCGCTTCATCGCCGAGATGGGCAGGTAAGTACTGAAAGCCGCCGCCCATATAAATCAAAAACTCCTCCATGTTCGTAATCAATGGAAACATAAAAAACAGGCCCCCTTTCACGCATTTTGGGTATAGTATGCGAGAAAGCAGGGCCTGCTATTCTTTTTCGGGAATTTTGACTTCTGGTTAGCCGCCCATAATGCTGTAGCCAGCATCGACGTGCAGAATTTCACCCGTGATTCCTCGGGAGAGATTGCTGAACAAGAAGAGAGCAGTGTCGCCTACTTCCGATTGGTCAATCGTGCGGCGCAATGGTGCTTTTTCCTCAATTTCTTTCAGTACGGAGTTGAAATTGCGGATCCCTTTTGCAGCAAGTGTACGGATTGGACCAGCGGAGATCGCATTGATACGAATGTTCTCTTTGCCCAGGTCGTTTGCCAAGTAACGAACAGATGCATCAAGCGCAGCTTTGGCTACACCCATTACGTTGTAGTTTTGAATCACGCGCTCACCGCCAAGGTAAGTCAACGTCACGATGCTTCCGCCCTCTGTCATCAACGGACGAGCAGCTCGAGCAACTGCTACCAGAGAGAATGCGCTAATGTCTTGTGCCAATGCGTATCCTTCGCGGGAGGTGTTAACATACTCGCCTTCGAGCTCTTCCGTTTTCGCAAACGCGATGCAATGCGCTAGGCCATGAATCACGCCCACTTTTTCTTTGATCACAGCAAATGCCGCTTCGACATCCTCATCCTTCGTGACATCGCAGTTTACCAACAACGACTCTACTCCCAATTTTTCCGTAAGTGCCGCCACGTTTTCACGCAGACGCTCCCCTTGGTACGTAAAAATCAGATTTGCTCCAGCGTTATGTAAGGATTGCGCAATTCCCCAGGCAATGCTGCGGTGGTTTGCTACGCCCATGATGACGATGTTCTTTCCTTGCAACAATGTATTCATTATGTATCTGCCCCTTTCCCAACTTATTCCCCTGCATTATAACCGATCTTGTCCACGGATACGAGTGAATAAACGAGAGAGGCAGTGTAAAAACATTTAATCGGTACTTCCAGCCTGATCAGTTAGCGCTGATAGAGCTTCAGAGGAAGCCCACGATTCCTGCAATGGATTCAAGGATGTCCCCATGACCGGGAATTCAGTCAGTAACTGCAAGTGATCTTCTGTTTGCATTTGCTCTTGATGGTTCATACTGTCAGTCCACACTCCCTTCCTTCAGACTAGACTGGCTAGGAATGGGACCTTTTATGCATGCAAGTGATTCGCGTGTAAAAAAGCTGACAAAATCAGATACACGGCCATCGCGCCAACAAAATAAACCCCGTACTGTGCCTTTTTGGTTTGTCCGATATAAGGGACGAGATGGCTAGCGGATACATATAAAAAAATACCCGTCGTCATGGCCAGCATAATGCCAGACCAATTCGGTGGAAACATTCGCTCAGCAAAACCAAAGCTGAGAGCTCCTGCAATCGTCGCGATCCCGAGGGATGTCGCCCCCCAAAATGCTTTCTTTCTCGAGTTGGTCGCCGCTAGCAAAAGTGAGGCTATGGTTACACCATCGGGAATTTTGTGCAGCAGCATCGCTACCAACACGGATACACCAACTTCTGAATCCATCCGCAAGCTCGCGACTAATGAGACGCCTTCGACAAATGCATGTAATAAAAATCCCGTCATGACCCCAATCATTCCCGTGGAGCCAAACTCTCCGCTGGACTTGCTGATTAATTCCAAGGCAAAAAGTGTCACAAAGCCAACGAGCACAAATGGCATCAGCCACAAGCTCTTGTCAGAAAAGACGTGTGGCATCAAATCTAGCAGCGTAATCGCCAGCAGCAGCCCAGCCCCTGCACTGATCATCGCAAACAATGCCTCGGATGACCAGGCACGCAGGCACAACAGCAGTCCCCCGATACTGCTCGCCAAGGCAGCAGTCAAAAGGACAATCCAGAAAACAGATTGCATCATCCGGTCCTCTCCTCACCCAACGAGCAAAAACATGCTTACTCCTTCCATATTACGCGCCTGTCCCGGTCATTATGAGCATGCAACCACATTTGACAAAATACGACGAGCTGTCCGAATCGGACGAATGATCACTAGTTTTTAGAACCTTTGTCGATTCTCTCTTACCCGGAAAATTTTGGTGCTATAATGAGTCCACCGGGAATACCGAGAGGAAAAAAAGGAGTGATTCGGGATGGATGTACAAGTTTGGATGGCTTCAAAAGAGGTAGCTGATCGCCTTGATGTGCATGTTCGTACACTGCGTAACTGGCTGGACTTGTTCGTACCAGCTCAGGAACGTCTGAAAAATCCGCAGGGTCACTATTTGATCAGCGAAGCAGGCTTTGAACTGCTCAAGGAAGTAAAGGAAAGAAAAGACAACGGCAACAGCTCGTTAAAAGATATTCAGCGCCAACTGATAGAAGAAGGACGCCTCTCCGAGGAAATGCTCATGGAAGAAGAACTCACAGGTGCGGAAGAAACTGCCGTTACGCTCAGCGCCTCAAACAAGCTGGGAACGGGCATGCGAGAAGTGGAAATGACCGTCCACGAGACACTTGTCCAATTTCAGCAGGAGCTCACTCAGCTCTCCGCTATGAATCATATGCAATCGACCATTCTGCAAAAGATTGCGGACATTGAAGAAATGCAAGAGTCCCTCCGCTTAGAAATGCGCCGTGTCACTTTTGAACTCGATCTTATGCAACAACGCCTGACTCGTCGCAAGGAGCGCTATGCCCGCTACGAGCCTCGCTGGTCACTCAATCCATTCCGCTGGTTTACACGTTCAGATCGCGCAGCCGAGCAATAATCGTGTTTCTTCATACGGAAAAAAATGACAATTAGAAGAAGAACCTCGACAGCGGTAGTCTCCCCATGTTCTATTGTGATAAAATGGTACTATATGAACTGACTGAAAATCAGGACTATTTACATTCCACAAAAAAAGGACTGGGGCTTTCGTTGTGAGAAAATTGCATATTACTTCGGTAAAGCCGGGCGATGTCATTGCCAAGAGCGTGTTCCAAGAAAATGGGAACGTTCTGCTGGGGATCGGGGTACAACTAACTCCCCGTTACATTGAACGCCTTGTTCAATTGGGAATTGATACCCTTTACATTCAAGACAAGCATACTGAAGATATCATGCCGGAAGATGTAATCCGCGATGAGACGCGTAAAGAAGCCGTGGATGCCGTGTACAAAACGATGACCACCCTCATGGATCAGCCGCAGATCAAGCGCCGTACGTCCGCACCTGATTTCGGGAGCAGTTTTCAAAAGGTTTTTCGGGAAATCTTTCAAGACTTGAGCAGTCGCAAGGACATCTTGGTCAACTTGTCCAGTCTTCACGTTTTGGATGGTTACCTTTTTCACCACGCTGTCAATGTCGCTGTTCTGTCTGGTGTGGTAGGGATGGCCAAAGGTTACAACCAGCAGCAGATGATGGAATTGGGCATTGGTGCTCTTTTGTTCGACATCGGCATGACACAGGTTCCTAAGGAGCTCTGGACCATGCGTACCGAGTTAAGCCCCGAAGAACGCCAACGTGTCCAATACCATACCGAAGAAGGCTTCCATATTTTGCGGAATCAACATAATATCTCGGTCGTCTCCGCACACTGTGCGCTGCAACACCACGAGAGATACAATGGAACAGGATATCCTCGTCAGCTCTGTGAGAAAAATATTCACGAGTATGCACGCATCGTCGCAATCGCGGATGTTTACGATGCCTTGGTTTCCCCGCGTCCATTTCGGAAAAGCTACTCGCCGAGTGATGCTACCGAGTACTTGTTCGCTACAGGAAACACCTATTTCGACCTCGACTTGCTCAAGCTATTCCTGCAGCACGTCGCGATTTATCCAATTGCCTCTACTGTATTGCTGAGTACAGGGCATACCGGGGTCGTTTCCAAAGTGAATCCATTGGCAGTGAATCGGCCCACGATCCGTATTTTAACCAATGAAGATGGATCTGAAGTAGCCACCACCTATGAAATCGATCTCTACGATAAAGAATGGATGAGCGTAACGATCGTCAAAACCTTATAGGCTCACGACAAAGCTGAGATTCATTATTCATCTCAGTTTTTTCATGCGTGGGTACGGGTTGTTTTCGTACGTTGCAAATACCCCGCAACTAAAACGAGAGCGACCAACCCAATTTTGATCACATATTCGAGCCAACTCATCCCTGCGACCCACTCACGCATCGTATTTTCCATGAGAATCATATTCGCCGCCGTCACTGCCAGGACACCTGAACCAATATAAACAAGCCATACAAAGCGCTCCATTGCCTTTAAAATGAGCTGGCTACCAAAAACCATGAGAGGCACACTGATCAAGAGGCCCAGCACGATGAGGACGACGTCGCCTTGCGCTGCCCCTGCAATAGCGAGTACATTGTCCAGTCCCATCATCACATCTGCCACAACAATCGTCTTGACCGCTTGGATCAAGTCTTCACTCGAGTTGATTGCTTCCTCTCGCTCGTCCTCGCGCAACAGGTTGTAGCTGATCCATAGCAGAATGATTCCGCCAATCAGGTACAAATACGGGATTTTCAGCAAATAAACAGCAAGAATCGTAGCGATTACGCGTACGATGATAGCAAGAAACGTTCCCCACAAAATGGCTTGTTTTCGTTGTTCGACAGGGAGCTTCCGGCAAGCGATGGCAATGACCACGGCATTATCTCCACTTAATACGAGGTTAATGGTAATGATGAGTAGCAGCGACGAAAAAAAAGCAGATTCAAACAAAGGATGCACCCTCCCTGAACTTTTTGAGCCCTACTCGCCACCCTTGTACGGTGCCCCTGATTTTTTGTATGATGGTAACGAGGAGGGTTGTCGAAATGTCGAAACAATTCGTTATAGAAGCGATCATGTTGGCTATCTACGGGGAGTTGATGGTCCCATCGCAACCAGTAGAATATCTGATACCCGCGTCGACAATCTATGAATTGGACGAATTTATCCAGAGTCCTGAACCTATCATGCCCTACTCTGCTGATGATCAGTATGTCCGGCGGATTATGAAAGAAATGAGCCAATTTTTTGCCGATCCATTCAACCGAAAACGAATGGAAAAAGGACTGATAGCCCCATGGTCCAAGGTTCCCTTTTCTTTTCCGAACGGCGTGACCCTGACGGTCGTAAAAGTAGAGGACAACGCCATGTGGGGGGAGATATTTGATCCCGTAGAGACACAGCTATTGTTGACAGCCATGAAATTCGAGGCCCCGCTTCTCACAGACCAGCCTGATTATCAGGATCGGATATTGGAATATATCGTGCCCGTTCAATTTTACGATGTGGATGATTTTGATTTCGCGCTCGAGCAAGGAATCTCTTTGAACGACCTTCGTGAACCATAATCAAGAAGACAGACCGACGAGCCTGATGCTTGTCGGTCTGTTTTAAGTCTTTGCCTTACCACAAAAAAACGTTCTGAGTAGGTTTGTCCATGGTACAATATGGGTAAAGACATGGAAAGCGGTTCGGGGAGGAATTATGCACATGGAAATGACGAAAAGAAGCAACGGTTCGGATTGGGAAGCAGAAGCTGCTGTTGAACAACAGATTTTGTTTAAAATGGGGAATGAATATTACGGACTGTCGATTTCGCTCGTACGTGAGATCATCAAGCCGCTGCCCATTACACGTTTTCCAAAATCTCCACTTTATGTCGAAGGAGTCATTGATCTGCGTGGGCGGATCTTGCCGATCATCAACTTGCGGAAAATGTTTGATTTGGAACCTATGGAAGAAACAGATGATACTCGTTTTGTTGACTTGCAGATGGATGGTTTGAACATTGGAATTATCGTGGATGCGGTCTCTGAGGTCATGAATATTCCGCAGAGCATGATCGAGCCTGCACCACCCATTATCGCTGGTGTAGAGGGCAAGTATTTGCAAGGCATTGCCCGAATGAACGACAAGCTGATCATGCTGCTTGATGTGGATGAAATTTTTGGACAGTGGAAAAAGAAGTAAGTGGCAGTGTAAAGCCCAGTGCGCAGATGATGCACTGGGCTTTTTGCTCTTTTTATTCGTTCTATCCTACTCTCTGCCTCCGCTAGCTAAATATGCAAAGTTCACCCACACCATCTCTTCGATTCCCAAAATTTCTTTGAACAGGTCAACCGAGTCGTACAACAGTGAAGCCCCTGTGTCGTCATCGACGTTCGTCAACAACTGCAAATCAAAAAGGGAACGTAACTGCTGAATCTGCTTCGGACCCACGATCCGACTAAACGACTGCGGCTTGATACGTGTGATCCCTTTACCTACTTCTCGCCGATACAACTCCGAACGCACTACCCTCTCCAGTATGTCTTCATACTTTTGCCGAACGTCCTCGCTGTCTACAATTCCTTCCTGCAGGTCAATTTCTGGATAAAGCCTGCCAAACTCGGCTTCCGCCATTTCCACATCGAGCGAGTAGCTGATTGTCGCTGACGCAACCTCGAAGCCTGCATCGAACAAGCGAAAGCCCCAGCCGTTGTCCTCAGCGTCATGAAACCAGAGGAGGGGAACGAATTGCTTGGACAGTCTCAGCAAAAAATCAAGCGTCGTGGAGGTTTCCAGCCACTCATCCTGCAGGAAAAATGCATTCCAGTCGCTGTTGACGTTTCTGTGGAAGTATGGCTGCTCTGTCTTGGATAAGGCAATCAGTACTTTCGGTTCGTATTTGCGTGGATAAAGAATGCCGGTCGTGAACTCACCCATCCGTTTTCCACCGCTTTCTGGAAGGCTTCCCTGATCCTTTCTTCTTAGTCTATTCAGGCAACGCTTGTTTTTTGCTGTGATCTTTATCAAACGTGCTCGTGTGGATAATCGTATGTACCGCGCCCTCCCGCAACAGCTCGGAATAATACAAATGGAAATGCCTTGCCTTCCATTGTGGCGGCTCCTGCGCTAAATAACGTTCATTCCAATCCAGGAGGGCAAGCTCATCCCCACTGCGATGCGGACCACGTGCCAGCGTAATATGTGGCCGATACCTCTTCCGATCGTAGGACAAGCCTTCGTGCAACTCAAACCGTCTGCCCAACAATAAATGCAGCTGTTTGAGAGGAGAAAGTTGGCCGCGCAGTCCCAGCCAAAGCACACGTGGATGCAGGGCATTCGGAAAAACCCCAAAGCTGCCAACACCCAGGGTAAATGGCTGGATGATCGCGCTGACGATATCCATATCCTCGCTGATAGCGGGAACGAGTAACTCATCTACTTCACCAAGAAAATGCAGAGTCAGATGCAAATTAGCGAGGGACTGCCACCTGTCCGCAGACACATCTTGCTTCAACCGTTTTTGAACATCGGCAATATAAGCGGCAGCCTCAGCGGGAATATCCAATGCTATGAATAAACGCATTTCTGTCCTCCTTCGAAAAAAATAGCCCTCCTGTGACGGAGAGCCATTTGTCTTTCATGCCGCTTTAGGCAGCCATCATCTTTCCGGTTACGATTCCCAAAACACTCCTGACATATTCCGCAAGACGGTTCGTTCCAGGCTGGTAAGTAAAGCGCAGGGTCAGTTCACTATGACCGACATGGCCAGCGGGAGGGATATTCCAGAAGTACTCTCCTTCCCCGTATAAAAACTCTTCAATGCGCTGCTTCTTTCCTTCGATATCGATACTCGGATCATACGTCAAGGAAAACTTCATCATGACAGAAAACGAATCTGTCCAAACGTGATCACGCTTATGTAATTTCCCATGGATAACAACTAAACCGGCTTCTCCCCACAGATTGTACTCGAGCAAAGCCTGAAACTGCGGATGTACTTGCAGCTCCAAGGCAGGAAGCCCTCCTTCGATCGTAAGTGCATGACGTTGTGCCAGTTGCTCAACCTCCCCTTGAAAACGGTGGGCGCATTCAGAAACAGCCTGGAACAAATTGGGTTCAACAGCGTACATCGTCGTCACCTCTCCCCAATGGAATGTCTGTCTTACCTAATTCGAATTCCCGCTTGTCGTATCCTTTGTTGAAAAATGACTTATTTACCCATATTTCATCGAAGACGAAAAAATTCCAGGGAGAGTCTTTTTTCACAATCTCACAACAATTACAGGTAAGGGACAGGCATCCCTGGAAACGCTTTCGAAAACACCTGCGCGAGATGCTCCTGTACCTCTTCATCCAGCTCCAAATGATAGAGGCGACCGCTCTCATAACGCAGCAGTGGATAGGCGCCCACCTGCAAGGGAGAAGCGTCCTGTGTCTGCACGTACTCCGGCAAGGTCATCAAAAAGCGCGAGAACGGATTCGCTTCATCCTCTGACATGTGAACAACCTCGAATAAATGCGAGAGACTAGGCGTCAGCACGATCATTGCGTAATCGCCCTCTTCCGCAGCCCATACGGTAAAGGACGTATCCCGGACTTCGCTGCGGGCGTGCCTGCGCATGACCCATATTGCTTGCTGCACAGTACTCATCAATAAATGCTGGGCCCCTTCTTCACCATGGACATCTCTCATGTGCTTGTAACGCAATATGAAGGCCATCCCCGATTCCGTAAAAACGGATGCAGGCAAGCTCATCGCCGAGATGCTTTCAGTCTCTTCCTCACGCACCTGCACCTCTTCCGGGAGTGTATCGGGAGTCCCCTCATAGAGCGCCTGAATCATCTCACGTGTCCGAGCCACTTCCGCTGGGGAAAAAGAAACCGACTCGGAATAGATATGGGTAAGTTTACGATCCGCGTAAGCCAAGTAGTGTAAAGAAGTATACGGCTGCTCGATCATTCTCAAGGCCATGCTTCGCTCATCAGCACGCGCTATGTCGAACGTCAAGGGAAAACCAAGCGGATTCAGCGGGTCCGAAAGTGTCCAAATGACCGCGAGCAGTTTATTTTGATACGTCTTGAATTCGAGCGAAACGGCATCTCTCGTCTGCTCACTGAAAGCATCCACCGATTCGAACACCAAATACAGCTCCACTACGCCAGTGCCACTAAGACGGACAAAGTAAGGAAGACCCTCTTCTTCTGCCAGCTTGTACAAATCGTGATAAACCACGGGGTCGAGTACCTCTCCCTGCGTTGACTCGTCTAGAGAGCACAGGGTGTCATCGGGGGTTAGCGGAGGAAAAAAATCGTCGTTCATGCGTTATTCCTCCTGTTTTCCCCAGTCTTTTAGCAATGCCCAATTGTCCATTTGTTTTAAGAGAGTCCGATCTGTCGCGTCAATGTGGACAGGGGTGATCGCAATATAACCGTGCTTGAGC
This sequence comes from Brevibacillus sp. AF8, assembly GCF_021270385.1. NCBI lineage: Bacteria > Bacillati > Bacillota > Bacilli > Caryophanales > Paenibacillaceae > Brevibacillus > Brevibacillus sp. AF8. Next base: position 159,625 of record NZ_JAGQDN010000008.1, read on the forward strand.
AAATCATAGTCCAGCGGCTCCGCCAGTGGCATGACTTGAGGATACTCGCGTGCCAAATAATAGCCTTCTGCTTCTTCGCTATATTTGTCTTCATAGTGGTTCATGGACAAGGTGGCCGGAACCATTCCTTTCACCTCAGCCAGCGGCACATGCGGGATATTGATATTCCAGAATACCTCTGACGCCAGTTCCCCTTTGACCGCAAGATCGCTGAATTCTTTTACGAGCGGACGAATCATCTCCACTACATCGCCGTAGTTGTCTTGATCGAACCAGTTATCATAGGAAAGGGCAACACCAGGAACACCCAAGATTACCGCCTCCCTGGCACCGCTGCACGTACCGGAGTAATAAATATCACGTCCGAGATTGGTCCCGACGTTAATCCCCGAGAATACGATATCCGGCTTTTTCCCATGTTCAAACAAGAGATGGTAAGCAGCTTTTACACAGTCAGCAGGGTTACCATTGACCGCCCACGCTTTCACCGGCATTCCGTAAAAATCACGCTGTTCAGGCGAGAGTGCACTCCGATAAGTGATTCCGTGTCCGACCCCGCTTTTCTCTTCAACCGGTGCTACTATATAGACTTCCGCTCCCTCCAAAGTGAGCAAAGCTTCTACTAACCGCTTGATACCAAGAGCATCGATGCCATCATCATTCGTAACCAAGATCCGCAAAATAGGGTCTCCTCCTTTAACCATAGCGTTGCCACTTGCTGAGACGTTATTTTTCTTATTGTACTGTAGAAAACGAGGCTGCGCCACGCTTCCCCCAAAAACGAAAGGACCCCAATCATATTGGGGCCCTGGCTATTCTTCTACAATATCTTTCCATCGTTCGCGCCAAACAATCCCTTCGCGAATCCACTCTTCTACTTGACGCTGCTTTTCCTCCGAGATTCCGATCAGGCAAGCGATGCGGGCAATCTCTTTTGTCTCCGACGGGGATAGCTTCCGATCGATCAATGCCATGTGGTAGAGCTTGCGCATCATAACGAGCTTTTCAGCCTGGGTCATGGCTACCAGGTCTTCCACGATGACCTCCGGACGCTTCGGATAGTCCATATCATCCATCAAAATTTGTCGTTCTTTCAATGTAAAATGCTCCGAATTCACGATTTCATGAATACGATCCATTTCTTTATTTCCTATATAACCGTCGGCGTGCCCGACGCAGATCATCAAGCGAATGGACGCAAACAAAATGTGTTTGTCCTTTTCGATTTTGGTATACACCGGCATAGCTCCTCCTCAAAGAACTTTATGAGCATAATAAATATCTACATATGATAATACGATGAAAAACGAAAGCGGTTTCACATGATTATGTGACAAATTTATGCTATTCCCTAACAAAAATGCCCCTGAAATCAATCCAGCCATAGGCATCCAGACTTACACCAGATAACCGTGGATGAGCAAGCATTTCTACCCGATTCGAATATAGCGGGACAAACGTACTGCAAGCCGCAAGCGCATGCATGATGCTCTCTACGCAAGCTTGTCGGTCTTGTTCTGTTCGGGCGCACGACATGCGACTCATCCAATACGCAATCTCTTCCTTTCCACGCGGATCTAAATGATGAGAAATACTCAACGCACCAGCGTGTAGAAATTCTCGTAACGACAGCTCCGCCCTTTCATCTACATTCGCACTATCCACAACTAAATCGGCCTCTCGCAATAACGAAGGCGAGGCAAGCTCCTCCGGGGATGCATACCTGATCTCTATGGCAATTCCGTATTCCTTGCACGTTTTCTGAATCCACCGGGCATCTTCTATATGATCGGAGTCTGGATACGTATAAAGTGACAGCGCCTCTCCCTGATACCCGCTCTCTTTGAAAATACGAGCCAACTCCTGTGAATCCGGCACTTCTCTTTTTTCTTGGAACGAATCGGTTTTACCCCAGATGACTGCATGCTCCCTCGTTCCCTGTAGCTCTTGTCTCAAGGTTTGTCCACAAATGATAGCGACCATGAGACTCCGAAATTCGCGATGTGACAGCGGACCATTTTTTGCTCCGTTCAAGCTGACGTATTGAAAACAATCTTCCAATCTTCCAACGTCACTCCATGCCAGAAAGCTCCTATCGCAATGTTCATCCAAAGCCGTTACGGATAGCGTGCTTTCATCTGCATGCGCTTCTACTGCCATTCCAGGTACGCACCAGATTTCGATTCGGTCCAAGAACGGCCTTCCCCCAAAATAAGGCGTGAACGCTTCTAGCACGAGCATGGAATCATCGTTGCGGACTACACGAAACGGCCCCGTTCCTACTGGCATTTGCGCAAATTGCTCCCCCATCTCCTGAACGTAATCACTGGGGACTATTGCCATATATTCCTTGCTTAGTGCCTGTAAAAACAATTCATCTGGCATATGCAAAGAAATCGTCAATACGTAGTCATCTTTGACGGTAATCGATTCGATGGAAGCAGCTAGCCAGCGATGTTTATAGGAATGCTCCATCAAACGAAGTAACGAAAAGCGCACATCATCGGCAACAAGTGGTCGGCCATGATGGAATAAGACACCTTTCCGCAAGTAAAAAGTCCACTGCTTTCCTTCCTCACTAGCCTCCCAATAAAAAGCGATAGCGGGTTCAATCCGTCTCGTGACTGGATCAAACTGGACCAGAGAATCAAATAGCTGCTTGACCATATGTGACTCGGAGCGCAGGAGAATATGAATCGGATCAAGCCCTGCGAATGGTCGACTGTAAAACAAACGCAAGGTATCGACTCTGCCCTTACTTCCCTTTTCCCGCTTCACACGATGTCCAAACTGACTATTCATCCATCGTGAAAAATTTTCACCCAAAGCTTGCAAATTTACCCCATATTCGTCGATCATCTCCCGTGCAGCACGAATCTCTCCTTTTTGCACGAGTTCTTTGGCTACGCTCATGATCAGGTCTTCGGGCGCGAGCAAGCATGTCAAAACAGATCGGTTTCCTCGCCCTCTCCCCGGCTGCCAGATTACCCATCCATGGCTTTGCATTTTTTTCAAAGTCAGTGTCGCATTCCGCAACGTACAAAATAAAAGCGAAGCAACTTCAGCTAACGATATGTCATGCGGGCGCCCTATCGTTTCAACAGGCCGCCCCGCACATAAACGGATGTATTGTTCAACGAGTTGCATCTTGCCACCACCAATTCGCCCATAAAACATGAAAAAGCTATTCGCCTAATCGTACGCTTTTTCTCCGGTCTTTGCCACCTTACAATTCTAAAAACACCAACTAACCGGAAAAAGCCGAAAGAAAGGATTTTCTTATGCCACACATTCCGCATGCTCTCAGTCGATTCTTTGCTGCGTATCCGACACTCCTCTGGGTCCGTCTATTCGGCGAAACGCTCACTTCACTATCCAGCGCCATGATCGCCCCGTTTCTCGTATTGTACTTGAGCGAGAACATCGGCGGCTCTGTCACCATGACCATGCTCGTCATTGGTTTGCAGCCCTTCTCCGAGATTTTGCTGACGCTATTTGCTGGTGGCATCACGGACCGCTATCGCCGAAAATCAATCATGCTACTCGCCCTTTTCCTGCAAGGCTTCGCCATGTTGGGAATGGCTTGGGCAGACTCTATGCTGGGCTTTGCGATCCTGTACATCATCAACGGCGCTGGCCGCTCGCTGTTTATCCCTGTCAGCCGTGCGCATCTTGCTGATACGATTTCCGCTGCACAAATGGCCGGTGCCTTTGCTCTTCTCAATACTTCCAGCAGTATCGGGGCCGCATTGGGCCCTTTAGTCGGTGTCATCATTTATAAGTACGATCCTGCTATGGCATTTTTGTTTACTGCGATCTCACTATTAATCTATGCTCTTGCCGTCTGGTGGAAAATCCCGCAAACTCCGCTGCCAGAAGCTCCCGTTGTGGAAGCAGCAGACGTACGTTCACGCAGCTCCTGGCATGCTTATCGACCAGCCCTTGCCATCATGCTGCTGTCTTTGCCGATCAGTTTGTTTTACGCCCAAACCGAGACAAATCTCCAGCTACATCTCAAATACACGCTGCCAGACTATTTGCAAACTCTCGCTTTGCTCATTGCGGTAAAAGGGGGCCTTCTGCTCCTGTTCGAGTACTTGCTCGTCAAATGGACCCAGCACTTGCCAGCTCGCCTGTTGATTAGCGGCTCTTACATTTGTTTTCTCATCGTATCCTTGGGGTATGCCTTCATCGACAACGTGCCTGTCCTTCTCGCTTTGCAAGTGTTGCTCGTCATCGGAGAAAGTATTGGTCTGACTCAGTTAATGGCCTTCGTCACCCGGATATCACCTGTTACGATGCGCGGGCGGTACTTTGCGATTACGGGAACGCACTGGGACATTTCCCGTACGTGCGGACCGTACTTGGGCAGCCTTGTCTTGCTGCATTATGGCGGCACGATCCTTTTCACCATTGTCGCAGGCATTCTCTTGAGCGGTGCTGGATTCATGTATGTGTATCTTTCCACCAACGAAAAAGCCTCCCCGTTTGAACAGGAAGGCTGATTCGATCCGATTAGGTTAATAAGAAGCGATCTTCACTGAAGCTTTCTCCACCGCGGGCTGTTTCGAATGCGCGAAGCAGATCCTGCGGTTTCATCGTCCGTTTTTTCTCATCCGGAATGTCGAGGATGATTCCCCCATCGTGGAGCATCAACAGACGATTCCCCATGTTCAACGCTTGTTCCATATTATGCGTGACCATAATTGTCGTCAGTTTATGGCGTTCCACGATTTTTTCCGTTAAATCTACAATCAGCTGCGCCCGTTTCGGGTCAAGCGCTGCTGTATGCTCATCGAGAAGCAAAATCTTTGGCTCCGTGAAGGTAGCCATCAACAGGCTCAGTGCTTGGCGCTGTCCCCCTGAGAGAAAACCAACTTTGGTCTTCAAACGGTTCTCCAGCCCCTGATCCAGCTGCTTGAGCTGCTCACGGAACAGCTCTCGCTTCTGGTTATTCACCCCAAATCCAAGTGTACGACGTTTTCCCCGCCCCAATGCGATTGCCAAATTTTCCTCAATCGTCATGTTCGGCGCTGTACCTGCCATCGGGTCCTGAAACACACGGCCGATCAGACCTGCGCGTTGGTGCTCTGCCAAGCGGGTGACATCTTTGCCGTCAATCGTAATGCTTCCGTTATCTGGCGTCAGTCCACCAGAGATCATGTTCATCATCGTCGATTTACCGGCACCATTACTACCAATAACGGTGATGAACTCTCCCTTCTTAACGTGCAGATTGACGTTTCGAAGCGCGATCTTTTCATTCACAGTTCCTGCGTTGAATACTTTGTTGACGTTTGTAATTTTAAGCATCGCTGCTTCCTCCCCTTGCCGAGCGTACCGCTTGCTTTTTCCAGATGCCTTTTGCCACAGTAGGTACTGTCAGGGCGATGATAACAATCAGGGCAGTAATCAGCTTCATGTCAGAAGGATTGAGTCCTGCATCCAGAGCAAGGGCAATGACCAAGCGGTACACAATCGAGCCGAGAATGACAGCAAGCGTCACTCGGAAAATCGAAGAGCTGCCAAACAATACTTCCCCGACAATAACGGAAGCGAGACCGATGACGATCATCCCGATCCCCATTCCTACATCCGCAAAGCCTTGGTATTGGGCTACCCACGCACCAGCTAACGCTACCAAGCCATTGGAGAGAGCCAAACCGATAATCGTTGTCGAATCCGTGTTTACCCCAAAGCTGCGGATCATCTTCGAATTGTCACCTGTCGCACGCAAATCCAGACCCATATCCGTATGAAGGAACCAGTCAATGATGAGCTTCAACACCAGAACACCTACGATAAAGACGATTGCTACACCTGTCAGCAAGGTAACTCCACCTACGGCCAGGTTCGGAATGCCCATATCCTTCACATAAGTGAACAAGGTATCTTCCCGCAAAAGAGGCAAATTCGCTTTTCCCATGACACGCAAATTGATCGAGTACAAGGCAATCATCGTCAAGATCCCCGCCAAAAGTGCGTTAATCTTTCCTTTGGTATGCAAGACGCCCGTAAAAGCTCCTGCCAAACCACCTACGATGAAAGCCAGCAGGGTGGCCAAAAACGGATTGGTACCATCGATAATGAATTTGGCTGCGATTGCGCCTCCCAAGGCAAAACTACCATCTACGGTCAAGTCAGGAACGTTTAGGACTCGGAAGGTCAGATATACACCGAGAGCCAAGATACCAAATAATAAACCTTGCTCAATGGCTCCCATTATTGCCAGTTGATTCATAGAAGAAATCCTCCAATTACTGCATTTATTACTCGATCACTTGTCCAGCACGGTCGAGCATGGCTTGCGGAATCGTCACACCCATTTTTTCCGCCGCTTTCTTGTTCAATACGAGCTTCATGTCTGCTTGCACTTCAACAGCCATATCAGCCGGCTTCGCTTCACCCTTCAGGATTTTTGTTGCCATATCAGCTGTTTGCTCGCCCAGCTTTGTGTAGTCGATCCCGTAAGTGGCAATCGCTCCGCTCTTCACAGAGTTTTCTTCACCAGCGATGACCGGAATTTTTTGTGCTTCAGCGACACCGATAACAGCTGCAATCGAAGAGACGACCATGTTGTCAGTCGGTACGTAGAAAGCATCTACTTTGCCGACCATGGACTCAGCTGCTTGCTTCACTTCTGTCGCGCTCGTAATCGCCGCTTCTTTAATCTCTAAACCAAGCTTGCCGGCTACTGCTTTTGCCGCATCTACCTGTACTTTGGAGTTGACTTCGCCAGAACTATAAATGATTCCAACAGATTTCGCATCAGCTTTCATTTCTTTGATCAGCTTCAATTGCTCTTCAACTGGATTCATATCCGATGTACCAGTTACGTTTGCTCCCGGCTTGTCCATCGCTGCTACCAGACCAGCTTCTACCGGGTCTGTTACCGCAGTAAAGAGGATCGGAATCTCTTTGCTGGTTTGTGCAGCAGCCTGTGCCGTTGGAGTCGCAATGGCCAGCACCAAATCTACTTTGTCAGCCTCGAATTTTTGGGCAATCTGAATGGCTGTATCCATGCTCGCTTGAGCGGATTGCACATCGATTTTTACTTGCTTGTCTTTTTCGTAACCATTTTTAGCCAGTTGGCTGATAAAGCCCTCTCTCGCTGCATCCAAAGCAGGGTGTTCAACGAATTGGGCAATCCCAATTGTCAACTGCTTGGTTTCAGTAGACGGAGCAGGCGCCGTCGTGGTAGCAGGAGCGGGTGTAGAATTGTTTGCAGGGGTAGTGCTTTGCTGTCCACAAGCGGTAACAGACAAAAGCAATAAAGGAAATAAAAAACTCTGAAAAATTTTAATACTCTTCTTTTGTTTGAACATTTAGTGAATTCCCCCTCGTGAATTTTTTTTTACAGTTTAACATGGATAAAACGGTTTTAAAAGAATAAAAAGAGAGCATGACGCTCTCTTTTTACTTGATGATTTCTTTCGCCTGTTGTTTGAGTGCCTCAGAAATAGTGAGCCCAAACTTTGCAGCAGCTGTTTCATTAATATACAAATCAGCTTGTTTCGAAATCTCTACAGGAGTATCAGCAACCGTCTGCCCTTTTAAGATACGGGCAGCCATATCGCCTGTTTGTTTACCGATTCGGTAGTAATCAATCCCGTAAGTAGCAACCGCTCCACGTTTCACTGTATCGGTATCAGAAGCAAATACAGGAATTTTGTTTTCCTCTGCTGCTCCCAGTACCGCTTCAAAAGAAGATACGACGGTGTTGTCAATTGGGATAATAATGGCATCTGCTTTACTAGCAAGACTTTGAGCTGCAAGCTGCACTTCGGATAACTGCGAAATGCCTGCCTTGATGATTTCTACGCCTTCTTTTTGCGCTGCGTCTTCCAATTCTTTGACCTGTACCTCTGAGTTAATTTCGGAAGTCGTATAGATCACGCCCAGCTTTTTCAGCTCAGGCAGAAAGGTTTTCACCAGCTTCAATTGTTGTTCCATCGATACTTTATCGGACGTCCCGGTCACGTTTTTGTCTGGTTTTTCCAGACTGCCAACCAGTTGAGCCGAGATCGGGTCTGTTACGGAACTGAAAATAACAGGTTTGTCAGCAATCGCCTTGGCTGCAGCCTGAGCGGATGGCGTCGCAATCGCTACGACAATATCCTTCTTATCTCCGGCATACTTCTGTGCGATCGAGACTGTATTGTTCATGTCACCATGGGCGTTCTGGGAGTCTACCTCCAAGTTCTTGCCCTCTTCGTAGCCAGCGTCCTTCAGACCATCCAAAATTCCTTTATGAATAGCATCCAGCGCAGGGTGCTCCACGAATTGCGTCAGCCCCAGCTTCACTGTTTGCCCTTGGCCTGTCGTTGCCGCTGTCTCTGTTTTCCCACCTGTTTCGTTACCACATGCTGCCAAAGAAAACGCCAGCAATGCGGTCAGTACCATACTGACTGCTCGTCTCATCTGTACTTCCTCCTCTAGTCTCTGCTCTTTCGCTGCTCCTAATCACCCTAAGTAATTAGGCTCATTGCCATCTATGCAACTTGTGTCCCATTATAGCAATTATATTACGCATTGAGAAGCCCCCTTTCCTCACTTACGTGGAACCGATTTCTTCCTCTGCTTTGCCGACTTTCTTTACATATACCCTGGTGATTCTGTAATGGTCGACCTCTCCCACGACAAATTCGTACTTTCCCTCTTTTACCCGATCTCCCACGCGCGGCGGATGGTCGATCTGCATGTAAATCCAGCCAGCAAGTGTATCCACATCGCTCGACTCCAATTCGATGTCCAGATAATCGCCCACTTCTTCCAATAACATACGCCCGTCCAATGACAGCATGCCGTCGCTTCGTTCTACCTCTGGGCGTTCATCGTCAAACTCGTCCTGAATGTCACCAACAATTTCTTCCATTATATCTTCCAGGGTCACCAGGCCCGCAGTGCCCCCATACTCGTCAATGATAATTGCCATTTGACCTCGTTGTTTTTGCAGCATGGTTAACAATCGGCTGATCGAAATCGTCTCCGGTACCGTCAAAATCGGACGCATGAAGGTCTGAAGATCATGACTCTCTCCTTCCAGAAGCCCTGTCAGCATATCCTTGATGTGCAAACTCCCCACAACATGATCTTTGTCACCATCCACTACTGGATAACGGGTAAAACGTCCGTTTTGGACATGCTTCACGTTCTCGTCAAAAGGATCGCGCAGGTTCAGGACAACCATATCCGTACGCGGAACCATGATTTCTCTTGCCATCGTCTCCGAGAAATCAAAAATATTGTCAACCAGCATCAGCTCGGTTTGATCAATCAAGCCGCTTTTATGACTTTCATTGACAAGAATGCGTATCTCTTCTTCTGTATGTGCTTCCTGATGCGGCTCCAAAGATATATGAAAAAGCCCAAGAAAATGGCTCGCGGACCAGTTCAGCATTTGAATAAAGGGATACATGATTTTGTAAAAGAGTTGGATCGGCTTCGCTACTGCCAGTACCACCTTTTCGGAGTATTGAATAGCCAATGTCTTCGGAGCCAGTTCCCCCAGTACAATATGCAAAAACGTAATCACCGAAAAAGCAATAATAAAGGAAATACTGGTAACAACCGTTTCATTTAAATGGAAGTATCGAAAAACGGGATGCAGAAGATGCGCAACAGCAGGCTCTCCTAGCCAACCGAGTCCTAATGAAGCAAGCGTAATGCCAAGTTGGCACGCAGAGAGGTAGGCATCCAAATTGTGCAGGACCCTCTCGACGTCGACAGCGCGCTTGTTTCCTTCCGCTGCGAGCTGTGCAATGCGCGACTCCCTTACTTTTACGATCGCGAATTCAGTCGCAACAAAGAACCCGTTCAGGAGTACGAGGATCATGACCAAGATCAAATTAAACAAGCTTCCCCAAATTGCCATGCTCCCCTCCATCCTTTCCATCCATGCTTTGGGATATTGTTTCCCATCGTAGCCAAAATGTTACCTGTTCGTTTTTCTTTCTTTTTGAGATTGTGATACCATAGTGCTGATTCCTATGCCTTTTGTAACGAGGTGAGTCTATTGTCCTACCGTCCAGACCTGCCCTTGATCGTTCAAAGCGATCGGACGATATTGTTGGAAACGCAACATCCTTTATTTTCCGAGGCCAGACAAGCTATCAGCGGTTTTACTGAGCTAATCAAGAACCCAGAATACATCCATACCTATCGGATTACCCCTTTATCGCTTTGGAATGCGGCTGCATCCGGTCTCACATCACAAGAGGTAACAGACGTGCTTGGCAACTACAGCAAATACGGTGTCCCGCCAACCATTGTCAAAGAAATTGAAGATACGATGCGAAAATACGGCTTGTTTCGTTTGGAACGCATTGGTGATCAACTCGTATTAATGAGTGAAGACCCGCTTCTTTTAGCAGAGGTGACTAGTTATCAATCAATCGCTGCTCTTTTTGAGAGTGAATTTGTCATCAAAAGCTATGCGCGCGGGTTGATCAAACAAGAGCTGATCAAGCTCGGGTTTCCTGTACAAGATTTGGCGGGCTATACAGAAGGCGAATCCTGTGCAGTCAGCTTGCGGGAAACGACATCTCGAGGCAAAGCATTCTCTTTGCGTTCTTATCAAAAAGAAGCTGTCGATGCCTTCTATTCCGGAGGCGCTGTGACCGGGGGAAGCGGCGTTCTCGTCCTGCCCTGTGGTGCAGGAAAAACAGTCATTGGACTTGGTGCCATTTGCCAATTGCAAACAGCCACCCTCATTTTGACCACGAATACGACATCGGTTCGCCAGTGGATCGCTGAGCTCTTGGACAAAACAGGACTTGATCCAAATATGGTCGGGGAATACACTGGTGACAACAAAGAAGTCAAGCCAATAACTGTGGCAACTTATCAAATTCTTACATACCGCCCCACCGCCGAAGATGATTTTCCTCATCTGAAACTCTTTTCAGAGCGCGACTGGGGGCTTATTATTTACGATGAGGTGCATTTGTTGCCCGCACCCATCTTTCGTGTAACTTCTGGGATTCAAGCCACTCGCAGACTTGGGCTGACTGCTACTCTCGTTCGGGAAGACGGGCGGGAAGAAGATGTTTTCACGCTAATCGGTCCAAAAAAGTACGAGGTTCCGTGGAAAGTCATGGAAGAGCAAGGCTGGATCGCAGAGGCGCATTGCCGAGAAATTCGACTCCCCTTTGAGCCGAAGTGGCGAGAGGCCTATGCACATGCATCCACTCGTCAAAAGTTTCGCATTGCAGCGGAAAATCCAAAAAAACTGGAGGTCGTCCGCGAGCTATTGGAGAGGCACGCCCATGATCGCGTTTTGATCATCGGGCAATATATCGATCAGCTTGAACAAATGGCAACGGCCCTTCAACTGCCACTCATTACAGGAAAAGTACCGGACAAAGAACGCGAGCTTTTGTACACGCAGTTTAAAAAAGGGGAAATTACACGCCTGATCGTATCCAAGGTAGCCAACTTTGCGGTTGATTTGCCTGACGCCAACGTCGCGATCCAAATTTCCGGGACGTATGGTTCCAGACAAGAAGAGGCACAGCGCCTGGGACGTATCTTAAGGCCCAAAACAGACGACAACACCGCCCATTTTTATACATTGGTAACGCGAGACACGAGAGAACAGGAGTTTTCGCTCCATCGCCAGCTTTTTCTGGTCGAACAGGGCTATCCATACGATATTATAGAAATCGAAACGCTGGTCTGAAACGTTTACTAATAACCAGCGTCTCATAGAGGGAAGGGAGGCCAAAGATTCAATGCAATCCGACGCCGAAATCATTCAGCGGATTCTTCAAGGCGACATCGAAGCGTATCGCGACCTCATCCAGCGATATCAGCATATGATATACGTTTTCATTTACAAAATGGTAAACAATCGCTCTGATGCAGAGGATCTCACTCAAGAAGTATTTGTTAAAGCGTATGAAAAATTGTCCACATTCCGTGGGGACAGCCAGTTTTCTTCTTGGTTACATACGCTTGCCCGAAATAAGAGCATCGACTTCTTGCGTCGCCGAAAGTATCATGACTCGGATGAACAATTGGCCTATGTGCCATCTAATACACGGGACGAATCCCCTCAGGAATCGCTCATGACAAAAGAGCAACGTCGAGAAATTCAGGAAGCCTTTGCTCTACTGTCAGATTCTTATCGTGAAGTGATCGTCCTTCGCTGTACGCACGAATATCCGTTTGAAAAAATAGCTACACTCCTCGGCATCGCCGAATCTACAGCTCGCGTCCGTTACTTGCGTGCTCGTCAGGAACTCGCAAAATTGTTATCCCGCAAGGAAGGGGGGCTCGTACATGAACTGCCAGGCATTTAGAAAAGCATGGCTAGATGACACAGATAGCGATTCATACTCACATATTGAAACCTGTGACGAATGCATCGCTTGGATAGAAACGCAAATGACAACAGAAGAGGAGGTGCAGTTCTTGAAGGAGGTTCCACTGCCTCAAGCGAACCTGGAAGACAGAATCATGCAAGCAATCTACCAGACCGCCGGAAAAGGTGTACCCCCTCACGCCGCTACTGCATCTTCAGAACAACAAACGAGTACAGTGATTTCAAAGCCAAACAAGCGTTGGACCAAAGGCTTCCCTTCATACGCCTGGGTTAGCGCAGCGGCAGTCTTGCTCGCAGTCGGTTTCGTCGGTTACCAACAACTGACACCAAGTAATATTCAAATGGCTGCCATACAAGAAAACGGAATGAAAGACACCAGGAACACGATTGCATACGACGAAACGGAATCAAAATCGGAACCGCAAGCTCCAGCACCTGCTATCGCTTCCCTACCAGCAGCCGCTGATAGTCCGGCGATGAAAAAAGCAGAAAGCAATCCAGAGTCTGCGGCTACACAATCGCAAGTCGCTCCGACTGCGCCTGCAAAAGATACACCTCCTGCCTCACCTGCCCAATCGAACAATGCGATTGCAATGGTGAAACCTGAGGAAAAAGCAACCACACCAGAGCCACGTACGATCAATAAAGACGGGCAGAACAGCGTGGCATCTCGCGGATTACAGGGGAACTCAGCTGATCAAGCGGCAAAAGCGAAATCAGAAGTTCCAGCGGAGTCAGCTAATACGGGTAACCATATAGCCGCTAAGGAAGCCAATGGCGCTGCTGCTGAGAATCCTACGACATTTGGGATCGCTTCCCAATTGGAACCAGACACAGCTGATGGCGGTTCGACTGAGAACGCATTGGTCGGTCCAACGTTGCCAACGGCAGCGAAGCAGCCCATTACGCTCTCTTCCTTCACAGATTTGAACACCGCTGTACAAGCATCAGATATGCCCGTTCCAGCCCTGTCGCAATCACCGAATGGGTTCTCGATGAGTACGGTATCGGTCCAATATGAATCCGAAACCAGCCAGAAGGTGACTCGCTTAACTTCAGATTACAAGCGAAACAACGACTGGATTCGCATAGATGTTGTGCGAAATACTGAAGGCAAGCGCAGCCTCTCTATCCCAGGTACTTTCTCGGCTACTCAGTTGTTCGCGGTCAACGGAGAGCAAGCTATTGCTGTTTCTTTTGATCAAACGGATTCAAAAGCATCAACAGCCCAGCACTCGGCTCATTTTAACGCTCAATCCGACAACCAATCGTTGTATGTAGTCATGACGGCACATGGTGTCACCTTAAATGAATTAATGGATGCTGCCAAACATATCACATGGAATCCGTAAAAAGATCCCTATGATTAGAAAAGACACGACTTGATTTTCAGGATCGTGTCTTTTTTCTGTTCAGTCTTTTGATCAAATCCAATTTACGATATATTGAAGGAAGATAATTCTGAGGAGCTAACAAATGGACAAATTTCACATCTGCTTCGGCCTATCTGCCTACGGTACACTTCGATCCGTCTTCCGCAAACAGAATCTACTACAAACGGAAAGCATCATCTGTATCGAGGATGATTTTTCAGTTGGACCACCTCTACGCTGGTTAGAGATTCGATTGAAGTAAAAAAACGCTGTCCTCTTTCGCAAAGTGACAGCGTTTTTTCCTACTTTTAATGCTTTTGATTTTTCTCCTGATTCCACTGCTTGATCTGCTCGATGATTTCCCGAATTTGATTGCGTGCTTCCATATGCTCAGGCTCGCTTCCCCAATGCTGAATCAGCGGTGGCATTGCTTTTGCCATTGTCGTGTACAGGCACCATATTTTCACCATCTCTACGCGCTCAGGGGTCGCTTCTCCTGTCAACAGCTCTGTAAATTTATGAACTAGATCCTCCAATTCAGGGACCAACGCTTCTTTTTTCTCGTCCATGTCAGTTACCTCACTTTCGGGAACTTTTCTATTTGTATCCTTGGTTTATTTTACGAAAAAACACCCACGCGGAAAAGGAAGATTTTTCAGGTGGAATCGGTTACGCTTAAGCTATCAGAGGATCGAGGTGAAGACTTATCAATAGCATTCGTATTCGACTGGTGCCAACAACCAGAGATAACTGGCAAGATGCATTACGCTTGCAGGTACAAGATGAGCAGCAGCGCTTTGTTCCGTCTGTTGCCGTTTCACTGGCGAAGGTCCATATCCGACCTGATGGTGACAACTGCGAATATGAACCATTTTGCTTGTATGATGCTGATAAAATGGTTGGGTTTGTCATGATTACCTATGACGCCTCAACAGATTGGTGTTACTGGTTCAACGGTTTTTTGATCGATCACCGGTACCAAGGTAATGGATATGGCAGAGCGGCTCTCGTAGCGATCCTGGATACGGTTCGGAACCGTTTCCCACAGAGCAGATTTATCAACCTGACCGTATGCCCGGACAATGCAGGTGCTAGACATTTATACAGTCAAACCGGTTTTGAAGAAACGGGCGACGTATACGATGGAGAGATTGTCTACAGACTCACATTATGAACTGCATGAACAAAAACCGCCAGAAATTGGCGGTTTTCATGCGTATAGCTATTTCGTTTCTGGTACCATGAATTGCAAAAGACCAAATGCCACTCCTGCCGTCAATAGTGCACTCCAGATAATAATGCCCACCGACATCCACAGCATGAGCTTTTTCGTAGGGGCTCCCAGCGAGATACCGATAGCAGCACCCAGCGGGGCTCCTGTTAAGAGCGGCGAAGCGAGACCAAGACCAACCACTCCGTATTTATCCCATATCTGCCACATGCGCCCCTGACGATTGCTCCGTTTCTCTACACGCTTTAAAAGCCAGTTGCGCAACGAACCTCCCACAAAAATAACAGCACCTGCGCTGATAATCGCACCCACCGCACTAAATATTCCGATCAGAATCGGTGGTAGCTGCAACATAAAACCTACAGGGATCGCTGCCCACAGTTCAAACATGCCAGATAGTGTCACCGAGCCTGCTTTCCATAATACATCCATTCTATTTCGCCTTTCTCCTCTCGCTGTCTATTTCATTCGTCATGATAAAGACGAGCCGCCTTGGGATAAAGTAACGAAAAAGGTCAAATTAGGATGTGACATCCCTTCGGATAAAGGTTGCGTACGCAATGATCAGCGCTGCGATCGCCCATACACTCAACACGGTCAGCGAGAAAGGCAACGTCATCCCCTTAATCGGAGGCAGTGTTCCATTGAGATAATCCGTCAACTGCAAATTAACCACGAACAAGTATTTGGACGATTCCCAGGAGGATGCCATCTGCGTCAGGATCGTTCCGCTAATTAACGCGGCCATCATAATTCCCATCCCCGCAGCCGCACTCCGAACCAAAACAGAGACCATAAGTGTTACCGTTGCAACCACAACGCAGACGAACCAGCCCAGACCATACTGCATCAGCAAAAATTGCCATTGTGGCAGCATGAAAGCCCCAGATGTCTCCAGTTCTCCTCCCGATACTTCAAAGCCAGTCAAAATAGGAAGGTCCCAACCCGAATAGCCAAACACGACCCCAGAGAGCAAATAAGCGAGAATTAGTGTCGTGAGAACCGTTAGAGAGGTAAATAGCAACAGGGTGATGTATTTGCTGGTCAGCACCTTCCAACGCCGTACAGGCCGCGTCAATAGCAGCTTGACTGTCCCCTCGCTAAACTCAGAAGATACGAGGTCAACTGCGAGTACAACGATAATCATCGGCAAAAACATCGAAATGGCTTGGTCCATAAAGCCACGGGCAAAAGTAGGTCCACCTGGCGCCATCGGGTTAATGTCGTGATCCAAATAATATTGCTGCTGTGCGATCCGGACCTTGATAAAATCTCTCCACTCTTCTGGAAGACGGCTTGATGCCAGCCTGTTTTGCATATCGACGATTTGTTGGGTTAAGAGCGGGCGCCAGTCGGTCGTCCCCATTCGTTCTTGTGCAGTGACAACCGAGCGGTACTGTGCGTATGTAAAAATCGGAATCAGAATCGCCAAGATGAGCACAACAACGAGAAAACGGCGCCTGCGCAGCAATTTTATGGTTTCATTCTGTACGAGCCCCACCATGCTCTGCTCCATGACTTCCCCCTCCTCCCGTCAATGTAAGGAACAGGTCTTCCAGTGTAACCGTCTTCGTCGCAATTCCCATCACAGGTATGCCGCCATTGACCAACGCTTGGTTAGCCTCGCTTACTTTTTCAATATCCATGCGGGATTTCAGACGCTCTTCACTGACCACCCACACTTCTGTCACTGCTGGTAGGTTTCGCAAGAGCTGCTCGGCCTTTTGTATATAGGAAGACGGGATTGTCCAATCGACCTGATCAGCAAACTGCTCCATCAGTTCTTTGACTAATCCAACCGAGATGACTTTTCCTTGGCTGATAATCGCCACCCGGTCGCACATCATTTCGATTTCACTGAGAAGATGGCTCGAAATAAAGACAGCGAGCCCTTCCTCCTCGGCAAGCTTGCGAATAAACTGACGCAACTCACGAATTCCTGCCGGGTCCAAACCGTTCGTCGGTTCGTCCAGGATCAATATTTTCGGCCGGTGCAAAAGTGCCTGCGCTATCCCAAGGCGCTGTCTCATTCCGAGTGAGTACGTTTTTACCTTATCATCAATCGCCCGTTCCAAATCAACAAAGCGAACAATTTCCTCAATACGCTCAGGCGTAATACCACCGCTCATTCTCGCAAACTGCTCCAGATTTTCTCTGCCCGTCAAAAACTTGTACAGCTCCGGGTTTTCGACGATACAACCAACCTGGGCAATCGCTTGCGGAAACTGTTCCTGAAGGGAGATGCCTCCGATGCGAATATCTCCCCCATCCGCTTTTGCCAATCCAACGAGCATGCGGATCGTGGTCGTTTTGCCTGCGCCATTCGGCCCGAGAAATCCAAATACCTCTCCGGCGAAAACGTCAAACGTAATATCATGAATGATCGGCTTTTTGCCAATCGCTTTTTGCAATCCTTTTACTGAGAGGACCGTTTCGGCCAATGTGCGCCCTCCTATCTGAGTCTCCCCTCGTCAACTGACGATGGCGTTCTGTTTATGGTACACTGTCATAAGATGTCCATCCACATTATACCATGACCATACACTTTACAACGAATAGGAGGATACCCGATGCGCACATCCGGCCAATTTCTTTGGCGCACGGCAGGTCTCTTGTCTTTACTCTCCTTTCTCTTATTTGCGACAGGTTTTGTCCTCGCGATGAATCCGCAGCAGCTGGCCCCATCCACAGCTAACCCACCTGCGCAAAAAGAGCAGCCACCCTCTCCTTTACCAGAAAAGGGTGTCCACAAAGTAGTCGCTCTAGGGGATTCCCTCACGCGCGGTGCCGGAGACGCAAACGGCCAAGGCTATGTCGGACTCGTTCGCCAAGCATTGGAGAAAAAATCGGGACAGTCGATTACGTTCACAAACCTCGCGATAAATGGACAGGAATCATCTGAGCTGCTCAAGCAAATGTCCCAGGAGCAAGTGAAGAAGCTCCTCGCTGAAGCCGATCTGATTCTTTTTACCATCGGCGGCAATGACTTGTTCAGGCAGACAGGCGGGCTGTATACCATTGAAAAAGAAAAAGTGACCACGGCTCTTAATAAGCTCGCGGTCAACTATGAAGAGATTCTCAAACAAATTCGCAGCGTTAACAAGACCGCGACGATCGTTTACACTTCCCTGTACAACCCTTTTGGCAATACGGAAGCATCCGTCGACACCATCGGGCCCGTGCTCGATTGGAACAATCAGGCGTCCCAAATCGCCTCACGATACCCGCAAGTATTCGTGGTGCCGACCTACGACTTATTCTTGCGTAAGGAACAAAACTACCTGTATACAGACCACTTCCACCCGAATGCTGAAGGCTATAAACGGATGGCTGATCGCATCTTGCAAGCCCTAGAGTGATTCAACCCTCGCTTCATTCAAGGATTTGCCCCGGGTTGCCTCAAAAGCACGGGCACCCGCCCATTGGAAGGCACTGCTCATCATTGAAGTCGCTGCTACCACCAGGAACAAGGTCGTGCCTCCGTAATGCGCCAACAGCAATCCGCCCATCCACGGACCGATGAACTGGCCGAGGTTGCTGAAGCTTTTCGCACCGTAATAACTGCCCCGCATATTCTCTGGGGCCATTCGGTCGATCAGGACGTCTCCTGCGGTAAACGTAAGGATTTCGCCAATCGTAAAAAACACCATTGCCACAATGAATATCAGCCACGAATTGGCAAAGGCATACCCAACGTCACCAACTGCATACATGGCGTTTCCCACCAAAATGGCGGTGAGAGGCGTCTTTTTTTCTGCCCAGGTCGTCAACGGAAGCTGCATCACAACGACGACAATCGCATTGACTGTCATCAGGATGGCAAACAGCTCTGTTCCATTCACGACCGTCATTTCTGCGAATTTGGCCAGCGTAGAAGACATTTGCGAGTAGCCAATTGCTCCTAAAACACCGGCGAGCATGTACAAACGAAACGCTTTATCTTGCACCACCACACTGAATGCTCGGCCGAATGTAACAACTTCTTTCTTTTGGCCTTCAATTTGCTTAATGCCGAACTTGTTCAATAATCCTTGCAAGCTAATCACATAAATGAGATATATCAGTGCAGTCACCAGGAAAGGCAGAGCGACAGAGCTTTTCGCAAGCACTACCCCTGCGATAGGCCCTACCGCTACCCCAACATTAATCGCCATGTAGCGGATACCGAATACACGAAGCCTCTTCTCTTGTGGCGTTACATCTGCCATCAGCGCCTGTGAGACCGGTTCGTAGAAGGATCGACAGAGTCCCCCTGCTATATTGAGCAAAAGCAGAATCCACGGGTCTTTACTAAGCGCAAATCCGACGAACACGAGCGTCCACACGTACAACGCACCTAGCATGACTCGTCTGCGCCCGATTCTGTCCGACCATGCTCCCGCAATAAAACCCCCGATTGTACCCGCGAGCGGTCCTGCTCCAATCGTCAATCCGATCATTGCCAAGCTCATATCTGTTTGATTGGACAAGTATAAAAACAAAAACGGCATGCTCATCGAGCTGGCAGCCCGGACGAACACGGTCCCGACGACTAATGACCAGACGATCGGGTGAAACTCCTGTAAACGCATCTTGATCCAGCTCATTTTCTCTCTCTCCCCACGACTGTTATGTACTCCCACCTCTGCCAGAACAGATGCTCTGTGATGTTCCCATTGTAGAGAGGCAATGGTCGTTCGTCAATGAGCATTCAAAATTTTTTGATTATGAAACTTTTCTATGAGAGTAATCAAAAATTCGATAAGGTTGGACACGCTAACCCTGGACAACGCAAAAGACCGCCAGAAAGCGCTGACGGTCTTTGCCTCTCCTTTTATAAAACAACTTCGATACGATCAACTATTTCTCCCTGTTCGTTCCATTTCACCGCACGGTAAACGCTATCATGGTAAAACGTGAACCAAGCGCCTTGCTTGATCCCGTTGATGATCCATTCTTCTTTTGCATAGATGGAGGTCATCGGGTAATCGTCGTAGGCCATCACCCATAATGGATTTTGGTGAGCGTGTGTAGGCATGATGTCCGCCAGATGCAAAAGCACCTGCCCCTCTGTCTCCATCCGGACGATAGCATGTCCCTGGCTGTGACCACCTGTATGATGAAGCGTGATTCCTGGCACAACTTCGTGCGAAGCTCCGTACGTCTTCACCTGATTCTCAATCGGACGCCAGTTTTCTTCCCAATATGTATTTTTCGAGCGAACATTCGGCTCTCTCATCTCCGCCCATTCCTGCTCCTGTACGTAGATGACGGCTTTTTGAAATGTAGAGACAAGTTGTCCATCACGTATAGAGACAAGTCCGTTGGCATGATCGTAGTGCATATGTGTCATGATGACAATATCAATATCGGCAGGAGTCAACCCTTTCGCGGCAAGGGATTCCACCACTCGAGACTCTTCTTCCAAGCCAAAATTGCGCTTCTGTTTTTCCGTTAGCCGATCATTCCCTATACCTGATTCAATCAAAATACGCTTGCCATGAGCCTGTACCAGGATCGGGTCGGCACGCAAAGGGATTTGATTGAGATCATTCGATGGGTATCTTTTGCTCCATAGCGGCTTGGGCACCACTCCAAACATGGCGCCTCCATCCAGCTTCGTGAGCCCCCCTCTCAGCCAAGACAATTGAAACTGACCTACCTGCCACTCGTTCCCTACCATGATCCTGACGCCTCCTCGATTGCTCGGAATGATGATTGAAGTTCGAAAGCGAAAAGCACCCCGTTCAGGGTGCCTACAGCTTTTCTGCTACACTTACAGTTCTAGTCGCCGGGGCGATTTCTAACAGGAGATCACTCGATACAGCCTGCACTGTGACATCTGAATCACTTCGTCTATGATGAAGCACGAGTTGCGCTACCTTTTCAGTCTCTCGGTAAACGCTGATTAATGTCTGTAATGGATTGGCACTCCCGCCCGCGATCAACTTAAACCCCGGGGCTATCGTAAACGTCCATCCCTCCACCTCTACTAACGGTGCTAACGAGTACAGGAAGTAACGTTTCCCTAAGAGAATGCCATTATGGTTCATCAAGGCGAGAGCCCCCAATCAAATGAATTTGAACAGTATAACTTCATTTTGCAAAAATTAGCGGTGGTTGAAAAGCGATTCGACAAAACTTCTAAAAAGACGACATACTTTTCTTAATCATATCCGATTCGCCTTGTTTTCGAAATAGAAAATCTTTTCAGCACCTTAAATCGCTCTTCCGACGGTCGCACCCTCCAAAATAGCTCGCTTGGCATCGAGCTCTCCCGCTTCTTTCGCCCCGCCTATGAGGTGCACAGGCAGCCGATCAAGCAATGCGTGGTATAGCGCATTGTTGGAGGTCGCTCCAGCCGCTACAATGACCGTATCAGCGGGTATCATGCGTTCCTCGCCGTTCTGAATAAAATATACCCCTTCTTCTGCAATCCGGCTATATTCAATTTGTGTCAGCATCTCCACGCCACGTTTCTTCAGGTTGGCGAGAACTGCCCAGCGCGTCGTCTTGCCCAAGCCCGATCCGACATGCTTCCCACGCCGCAGCATGCTGATTTTTCGTTTTCGCTGTTGTAGTTGCTGTACAGCTTTTCCATCAAGTATCCGATACTCCTGCAAGTATTCCGCTGCCTTCGGTGAGATCGTTTCGTCGTGCATCAGCAAATGGGACAAATCACACGCGATTCCTCCCGCACCGACGATGACCACTTGTCTACCTACCTTGGCGCGCTTTTCAAATACCGCATCATATCCCTTCACATGTCCGAGCTCCATACCTGGAATCTCTGGACGCCGTGGAATGACTCCCGTTGCCACCACAACTTCTGCAAAGCCCTCTTCGATCAAAGCTTCTGCCTCTGCCAGTGTTCCCAGCCTGATTTCGACACCAAGACGCGCAAGCTCTGTCTGATAATAGCGAAGCGTTTCATTAAATTCCTCTTTACCAGGCACCTGTTTGGCGTAGTTTAATTGTCCACCGATCTGTTTTTTGGCCTCCATGATGACCACCTGGTGCCCTCGTTCAGCCAGCACACGAGCTGCCTCCAAGCCGGCAGGACCCGCGCCGATTACAGCTACCTTCTTGCAGTTTTCCGCCGGAACCAACTGCCACTCTGCTTCTCTGCCGACGAGAGGATTGACCAGACAGGAGGCTACCTTCCCATCAAAAATATGGTCGAGACAAGCTTGATTGCAAGCAATACATGTATTTACCTCATCAAAGCGTCCTTCTTTGCTTTTCTGAACGATATACGGGTCCGCTAAAAATGGACGGGCCATCGAAACCATATCACTGCATTCTTCATACAAAATCTTTTCAGCCTGACGTACGTCGCTGATTCGATTGCTGGCGATAACCGGGATGTTCACGACCTGCTTGACTTGCTGGGCTACCCATACATATGCTCCACGCGGCACCATCATGCCAATCGTCGGTACTTGTGATTCATGCCAGCCAATTCCGATATTGAGAGCATCAACACCTGCCTCCTCCAGCATTTTGGCAAATTGCAATGTCTCTTCCATCGTCGTACTATCTGGCATCAAGTCCAATCCCGACATACGGTAGATGATCGGATAATCCGGTCCCACTGCTTGGCGGACACGCTTAGCCACCTCAATGCCAAAACGTGCTCTGCGTAAAAAGTCCCCACCCCACTCATCTTCTCGCTTATTGGTCACAGGGGACAAAAATTGATTGATCAAGTATCCTTCCGAACCCATGATTTCTACGGCATCAAAACCAGCTTTTTTGGCGCGGACGGCACCATCAGCAAAACATTGGATCGTAGATTCGATCTCCTCTGCGCGTAACTCTCTCGGCTTCCAACGGTTAATCGGCGCCTGCAATGGCGATGGGGCTACCGGGTCTAATCCTGTCGCTTCCTTGTACGCATAACGCCCGGCATGGAACAGCTGCAACGCAATTCTTCCATTGGCTTGATGAACCTCTTTCGTGATCAGGCGCAATTTCTCGATATCCTCGTCTTGGTATACATTGCAATACTCGTCGCCCATGCCGCCTTCTGGATGTACGGCAGCCCCTCCAGTCACGATCAGACCTGCCTCTCCATTTGCACGCTCTGCGTAAAAGGCAGCAAGCCGCGCTACACCATTCTGCAGCTTTTCAAATCCAACGTGCATGGACCCCATCATAATCCGATTTGGCAACGTCATCGAACCAATCTGAATCGGTTCCCATACTTTTGAAAGTTCCACGTTAAACGCCTCCCAACGAGTGAATGCTCATTCATTTTCATTATCTATACGATTCTCTCTCTCCTCCTCATATTCCTCCTTACTCGCCTTTCATGCAAAAAGCTCAGGACATTACGCCTGAGCTTTCCTTATGTACAACCTATTTTCTTATGTGCCGAGTTTGACGAGCATCCCCAAATCCCCGGAAAACCTGGCGATGGTTTCTGTAAATGCCATATCCTCCGCTTCTGTTTGCGGCATCTGCACGATAAAGTGATAATCCAGCACGACATTCGCTTCTGCCTGCATGCCAGACTCCACAAAGCGGCGCTTTTCTGTCAGTGAGCACTCAGCTACCAAGCTTTTTGCTTGCGTCCATAATTTTTGAATCTCCTCATCTTGCAAGCTATAAGGATAGACAATTTCCACCTCAATTTCACAGCTGTCCTCTTCCGCAAGCGGAAACAAATGAATGGTAGCCGTTGGTTGCTTCTCGTTCTCCGCCTCGGAAAATGTGATCAGAACCTCTTGCCCTTCCGATTCTTCCAACAAAGAATGATCAGAGCGCAAAACGATATCTGAGATCATTCCATGCAGATGTAACTGTTGATTTAGTTTTTCCACCATAAATTGTAGCACGTACTTCTTTCCTCCTGTTTCACGATATCCTCTCGTAGCAGTATAGCACGACTTCTACAGATGCGAAAAACCCCTTCACGAGGAAGGGGTCGGTGTATTGTTCATATTTTTTTGATTCATGAATTCTGACAGCCACGCACGACGTACTTCTTTGTTTGGACAGTAGCCTAAAATGTAGCTTTCTCCGCGCATATATTTTTCCTTAATCCACTCTTTATGCTTGCGGAAAAAGGCGTGCTGGAAATCAATCGGCATCTGCTGATATTCTTCCAAAGCTGAAGGATTCTGGAGGAAAAAATCTTCATCGTACACAAACTCTTCATTTTGTTGGCGGCTGATCAGGTACACAAAAGCAATCACCAAGAACAGGTTCACCAAGAAAATCGTCATAGAAATCCCTCCAGTCAGTAATAATTATCTGATTAATCTGTCTTATCAGCATATTATTATTGTACCACGAAATTGGTGTTTTCTAAACCTTTTCCATAAACGAATTTTTAAAAATTTATATGAATCGACAAATAAAAAACACCCGCTCGTGATGAACGGGTGCTTTCGTACTTGTTAGGAATTCGTGCTCGGAGCATCTGTAGTTGAAGGACCAGCATCCTGATTGGACGGCGGGATGTCCGGCGGTGGAGTAGAGTTGTTGCCGTTATTACCTGCTGGTACAGTTTGTGTTGGATCAGTCGCAGGCGTCTGTGCTCCCTGACCTTGATTTGTCGACTGACCTTGCCCTTCTGGGTTTACGACATCAGGTGGCGGCATTGCGCCTTCATCTGCTGTACCATCTTGATTGCCTGTTGAATTTGTCGGCTCTTGTTCTTTCGGAGCCTCCGTTTTATGTTTTGCTGACGTTGACGCAGCTGATTCTGTCGTTTTCTTCTTAACGCTCTTCTTGTTGCTTGTCGCAACCGCTTCACCAGAACCGAGTATCGGGGAATTGTTAAACGCTACTGCACTCCCGGTCACTCCCATCTCAGACTGCAAGGAATCGCGAACAGACTCAAGCTTTTCTTTTTCGAGATACGTATATCCTCCCTGCCAATATGCCCCATTATCCAATGCAGTGACCGTAGAGGAATTAAATCCTTTGAAATCGTAGGCCAATCCTTTGATCTGATCTTTGGAAAGATCGGTATGTATATTCTTGGCACCTACGTCCATAACGTTAAATATCTTCGTCAAGCCTTCAAGAGAAGCCGCTTTGTCCACGACAGCCTTGATGACCTCTTGTTGGCGGCGGTTACGGTCGAAGTCACTGGAATAGTACTTCGTTCCACGGTTGTCATGACGATGTCGTACATAACCAAGGGCTTGCTCGCCATTCAATTTTTGAAGTCCTGGCTGGAGATTGATGTGTGTATCGTCAGTTGGATCATCGTATACCAGTCTGCGATCCACATTGACTTCTACTCCACCCAATTCATCAATGACCGCTTTGAAACCATCAAAATCAATGGCTACAAAGTGCTCAATTGGGATACCCAGTATTTCATTCAACGTTTTCTTTGTTAAAGAAATACCATCTTCGGTAACCGTCTGGTTATTGCGCTCTGCTTGCCTGCGTTCTGCTTCGCCATTGGCATAGACAGAATTGATCTTATGGTAGTCGCGATAGCCTGGGATCTTGACGCGTGTGTCCCGCGGAATCGATACCATGGTAACTTTCTTCGTCTTCGGGTTAGCAACTGCCACGATCATTACGTCTGTATTCATGGAACCTGTTTCAGGACGGGAATCAGAACCAAGCAATACAAACGACATTGGCTTATCCGAGTGGTAAACAGGATCGACATTTTGGGATACTGGCGAAGTAAATCCACTGTTTGTAGGGCTCGTTACTTCCGTCAGAGTGTCTTCAATTTTCCAATAAATTGCTCCAGCCACACCACCAACCAGCAGCAAGGTGATCAATGTGAAGGATATCACGAGTTTACGTATTTTTCGACTACGGCTCGGCTGTTTCTTTCGAGAAGCTGAAGCGCGTGTTTTCACAACAGTATCTGGCATATGAATCAGTCTCCTTGTTCGCGCACGCTTTTTGACAAAGTAAAGGGAGGCACGATTTTGAATTGTGCCACTCGACAATATGCACCACTTTTTTCTTCAGTTGGCAATACTCTGATTCAGGTATTGTACCATAACGTTGTCTGCATTTGTAGAAAAATGTTCCTTTAAACGAAAAGTCCCCCATCTTTTTGTCGATAAGGGGGACTTTAGTTTCACATATCACTTTTGGCTTATTGCAAGCCGCGTGGTGCCTGACTAAATCCCTGCACAGGACCTTCAGGACGTTTGTTTTTGGAGCGGTGTGAATCTCCGCCCTGTCGAACATGGCTCTCTTGTTTCCCGTTCACATCATTCGATTTCTTTTCCATGATATACACTCCTCCTCTGTACCAACTAACGGGTAGTGTACGTCAAGCTATGTATTTTCATTCCCTGTCGAGGAACTGTCTTTCTTTAGCGGCATAGTAATCTTTTCGTGCCAAAAGGACATCGATATCGTATCGTCCATTTCCTTTTGTTCGCATTTCGGCCAGAGCAACGCCGAAGGCTACTTGTTCTGCAAGGGACAACGTTTTGTTTTGCGCATAAATGATCCCGGCAGCAAACGCATCTCCCGCAGACTCTCGAATCGGCATAGCCGGGGCAGCAAGCCATTTTTTCTCCCGTTCAGTGCACAGCCACAGCCCTGCCTCCCCACAAATGACCATGACCTGATGAATACCTTCAGCCACCAATTTTTTCGCGCATACTTCTACATCATTATAGGAATGAAGGGTTTGGCCACCTAACACTTCCAGTTCATCAATGCTCGCGACGAGTATATGAACGCCTTCAAGTAACCCTTTCCATTTTTCTGCTTTTTTCACAGAAACAGGGTCTACGATGACCTTTTTGTCGAGTCTCCTCGCTTCCGCCAAAAATGCCCGCATAACCTCGACGGGAAGATTGGCATCAAGAAACAAGCCTGCAGCCTGAGGCAAGCACTTAAGACCTTGCTGGACAATCTCTGCTGGCCACTCTTCATTTAGTTCCATATCAGCAACAGCCGTGTACAATTCACCATCACGATCACGAATAGCCAAGTAGCGCCCAGTCGATTTCCCTGCGATTCGCAACATGCCATGGGTAGCCACTCCACTACTTGCTGTGACCTGTCTTAACCACTCGCCATCTGCATCTTCTCCAACCAAAGCAAACAGCTGCACTTCTTCTCCTAGCCATCCCAGATTTTCCGCCACGTTTCGAGCTACGCCGCCTGCCGCTTGATGCACTTCACCCGGATTACTTGTTCCGGGCAACAGTCTGGCAGAAGTGACTCCCTGCACGTCAACATTGGCTCCACCCACGCATAGCCAGTATTCTGTTATACCTTCCAGCATTCCAGCATTCCCCCTAGCCTTCTGCTCATGGTCTAGTCCATTGTGCTTCTCTCTTTTTTCGACAGCGTCTTCCTTTTTACCTACCTTTTTAAAAACTTCCTGACAGATCAAATCCTTTATATCCAACCATCATATTCCCAGCATTCATGGATGACGTCCTGTAGAATCCGTGCTACATTGAAAAAAATGAAAAAGTAAGTTACGAAAGAAAGGTTGGGATGAACTGACATGAGTGCCTCATCGACACCCATTCAATCTACACCTGCAGGGACTGCGGCACCGACTGTCTATCGCATGCTCTTTGCCATTAGCATTGCGCATCTGTTAAACGACAGCTTGCAAGCAGTCATCCCTGCATTGCTTCCTATTGTAGAGAAGAATCTAGCATTAACGTTTACACAAGTCGGAATGATTTTGCTTGTCATGAATCTTACTTCATCTGTTTTGCAACCATTCGTCGGTTACTTCTCCGATCGCAAATCGATCCCTTTATTGCCACCTCTGGCGTTGATCGTATCGGGATTGGGGATGCTTGCACTCGCTTTCTCTGGCAATTACTATTTCGTACTCGCAGCAGTCGCCTGTGTTGGAATTGGTTCAGCCATCTTCCACCCAGAAGCCTCACGCTTCGCCCACTTGGCATCTGGTCCTCGCAGAGGGCTGGGTCAATCTATTTTTCAAGTTGGGGGAAATGCTGGTCAAGCACTCGCTCCCTTGATGACGATCTTGGTCTTTGCGAACCTGGGACAGACAGGAGCTGCCTGGTTTCTGCTGCCCGGGCTATTAGCTAGCGGCATCTTGCTCTATGTTGCACTCTGGTATCGTGGACAACAGCGTTTGAAAAAGGCCACTGCCGCACCTCTCACGTATACCAATCGAAACAAGCGGCTGATTGCTCTCGGCCTCCTGATTGTCATCGTCAGTGTGCGTTCCTGGATGAATGCTGGTTATCAAAGCTTTTACCAGTTTTATTTGATGTATGTGAAAGATATGGATTATGCCAACGCACAGCTTGTCATTTTTGGTTTTCTTTTCGCAGGAGCGATTGGGACATTTTTTGGTGGACCGCTGTCGGACCGGTTCGGAAAAAGGAATTTGCTCATCCTCTCCACACTCGGTTCACTGCCGCTGACATTGCTGACCCCTTACGTCTCCGGCTTTTGGGCCTTTCCATTACTGGTGATCAGCGGCTTTATCATGCTTTCCAGCTTCTCCGTCACGGTCGTATATGCCCAAGAGCTATTGCCTGGCAAAATCGGTACCGTATCCGGGCTGATTATCGGACTTGCCTTCGGAATGGGAGGCATGGGCGCTCTCGTATTCGGCTATCTCGCCGATCTCTACAGTCTGAGCTTTGTCATTCTGTTATGTTCGTTCCTCCCGTTGATCGGGTTTATGGGCTTTTTCTTGCCGAAAGACAAAACACTCCGCGAATGGGCTCACTAATCTATACCAATAAAAAGTCAAAACAAAAACCCGAGGACACACATCCTCGGGTTTACTTCATGTTAGGGAAGCTAGACCAATACACCTGTTGGTGCGCCCAGCACTTGGGCAATGACTGGCGGATACACTTCAGGCGTACCATACAGTCTCCAAGTACCATCCTCACCTTGACCGAACAAGCCATGGATCATCCAATCTGCTGACAGCATAGTACCCCAATCAACGCCAATAGACAGCTTGATTGTCTCGCCATTCGCACGTTTTGCCGTACAACCAGATGCAGTGATCTCTTGCACGAGCAAGGATTCTTCCGTGATATTTTTGAGCGCCACCGTGTTGCTGTAAAGATTTTGAGTCGCTTCTTTTTCCAGCACACCACGCAAGCGATAGGATTCCGGCAATGTTTCCTTCAACTCGGCGAACAGTGGCTGCATGACAGGATAAAGCGTGTATGGTCCTTGCTTATCCAGCCACTTGAAGAACGCCGTCAAAACAGACATCAGATTGGTTGCCAACGTTTTGGTCGTTGCGTCCGTGCGCGTGAAAATGTCGTGGACGAGGAAGTATACCAGGTCCTCTCTGCGCAACTGCTCCCATGTGAAAGATGGGCCAAACGCTCCTCTGACGAATGAACGGAAGTTGTTCATGACCTCATCGTACTTTTTGACGGTTGCTTCCGACTTGCCATCGGTCATCTCTTGCACGAAGCGATTGATGTCCGCAAGTCTGTCAGGATGTACAGTGTACACACTCTCCGGCAATCCCTCGATCAACGGACGGCGCAGCAGGTTATGCACATGCAGGCTGTCATTTGACAACGAGAGACGAGGACGAAGCATGTCCATTCGGATAAAGCGAGCCAATCCTTGTCCAACTTTATGATCCTGTTCCATTTGCTCCATCAGTTTGTGGAGTTTTTCATGCAACTCCTCGTTTTCAGTAGCCGCAACCAAGAGCGGAGCCAAATCATCGAGCTGTTCATGGGAAGTAACCAGCCATTTTTCAGCAAAAAAAGTTTGGACTGCCCACTGCAACACTTTTGGTGGCAAGGTAGGCTGACTCGTGATAAACAGAGTTCCTTTGGATAAACGAGAGCCCGTTGAAGTAAGGACGCGAATCTCCTCTTCGTTCTCAAATGCAAGCAGCAGCAAAAGCTCTGCGACTTCGTCCAACTGCGGTGCATACCCTTCCAGAATCAGGCTGTCATCCTGCAAAATCACTTCTGCTTGTACTTCGTATAGCTCCAGCAAGGCATCCTTTAAATTCGGGAACAAATGCTCTTCCTTGCGTGTCGCATATACCCATGTCTCACGAGCACCATCCCGTTTTTTCAGCTCAAATGAAGGATTCGACTCGATTACTTTCAATAGCTGTTTACGGTCTGGCATAGCATAGGTACGACGCAGAAGCGATTCTTGCTTCGGCGCTTCCGACTCGCTTGCCGCTTCACCAAATTGAACGATGAAATGATACAGCTCTGTCGTATAGCTTCTCTTGCCCGTATCTGTCTTCGCAGCTTCTACTTCTGGATGCTGTTGTAACCACTCGAGCAGGCTTTCCTTGACATGTGGCTGCAAGATGATGCTGCCAGAGAAGAGCATATCACGCAGACCTAGATTCAGCAGGCGCCCTACGATCAATTGTCCAGGGACAACATTCAACGTATTGGCACGAAGCAGATAGTGTTTTTCTTCCGAAATCGGGTGTTGAACCGTGATGACATCACGCTCCACTTCCACGATTTCATAAACATTCAGGTGCAATCCAGCAAACGCACGGCGAAGATCAGGCTCCATCCGACGTCCATGCTGTTTGATATAGTTCTCAAGCAGCGTGCTTCCACCTGTTTTGACGTCCAATACACACCAGTTGAAGAAATGGGCAGCCCATTCAGGACGTGCGACGCTCTCTTGGGTCAAGCCTACTTCTTCGGCAAAACGATTGCGTGCTTCTTGAATCGTCTCACTGGTTACGTTTGCGCCGACAAAATGATTCAGTCTTTCGACCCAGCCAGCGTATTCTTTTTGCAGCTTTTGCTCGTGGCGGCTACGCAGCTCCGTAATAGGAGTAACAACCCCACAGCATTTTTTGTATTTTTTTCCGCTCCCACAAGGGCACAGTTCGTTTCTTCCTACCGACATAGAGGGTTTGGATCTCCTTTCCATCCCACGCGGCATGCGCGGGGAATCATGCACAATCCCCCTATTTTACCGCATTACTCGTCATGTGTTCAAGTGTTCTCGCTTTGGTTCATGTGCGATACCCACATCCGTGTTGTTGCTTTCCCATTGGACAATAAATTGTTCCAGACGATTCATCAACCTGACGATGCGCTGCTTCTCGCCCATGCATGCTGAAATAGCAGAGAGTTGGTTCGTGGCAAAAAGCTCGACCACTTCCTTCTCCATTTCTTGAAGGCGAATCCGATAGCCCGCGATAACCTCGCGCAGGATGGCAAATCTCTGCTCTAACCGGATCGTAGCCTCAAGTTGACTCATTGTTGCTCACTGGTCGCTAGCACCTGTTGAATGCCAAGTACGATCTGCTCATGCTTATGTTTCTCTTTCATGAGCACTTCTATAGCTTGCATATTGCTTTGTTGAAAATGAGCGACAACTTCTTGGGACATTTCTTGGTTTCTTGTCTCCAAGCGGCTGATAGCTTCTTGCATCAGTTTTTGTACTTCCTCGAGAACTTGCTGGTTGGTAATGGTAGACATAGTAGCTTCCTCCTTAGTAAATAATCGTTCTTGTTGTTCTTCCACCTGGTGTAAGGGATTCGCTGGTTCTTCCGATGCAATTTCTTCTGAGACGGACTCGCTGTTTCCTATCGATACAGAAGGGGCAGCAACAGCAACCTCGAGGGCCGCCTGCTCTTCCTTGGAATCTTCGCTACGAGCAATGATGTACATGGTATCACCGTCAATGCGGAAGCGGTCATCTTGCGCTGGGAGAAAAGCAGCATCTGCAGCAATGCCTACTTCCTGCTCCAGAAAATGGACTAATGTGCGAGCAGAAACCTGCGTAATGCCATTGTCGCGGCAAAACTCATACACTTGGTCATTGCCCAAAGTCCACTCTGCCAAAAACCATCTGCTGTCGCCTTGATATTGCACAAAGCGAGGATCGCGTTCCAATTGCAGCATACGAAGAATCTGATTCCAACCAAACTGCGTTTGACGACGCAGCTCTGCGACAATTTGCTCAAGCTTTTTTGGTGTTTGGCTATCGCGCAAATAGCGATGAGCCAAGTCGTACACTTGATGCGGCTGGTGAGTGACCTCTACGATCGCCTCTGAGCTTCCAACTCGCACTGGAGACTGCTCCATGTTCAACACTTTATCCAGTATTGTCTTGCAGTCCAGATCCAAAAAAGCATTCAGCTCATTCGCTTCCATCCGGGAGCAGATCTCCGTACGTGGAAGGGAGCGCTCACCGGGCCGGAATACCTTTTTTACAATACTTGGTAGGGTATAAGTTGGCCGTTTCATTGCACTTTCTCCTTCTCGTGATCGGCATTGTTTGCCAAATCAAATGGGAATCAAGAAGTTATTCTACAAAAAGAAAAAAAATCCTACCTGCCTTGAAGTGTTTATGAATTCCGATAATGATGAAAAGGAAAACCCGACGTGGCTTCTACACCATATCGGGTATTGGTTATTGGGTAGCTTTCCATTCCAGCCAGGTTTCCTCCACCGCACCCGTTGCAGCATCAATCTGCAGAGACTTGGCATCGGCTGTCGGTAAATAGGCCAGCTGCGGCAGTTTCGCAGAATGCGTCCCTACCTTCGGATACCAGTAAGCCAAGCGCAGATTTGCTTCTTTGACATACGCATCCTTTGCTTTCTCACCCTTCACAATACCGTCTTTACTGAAGGTAGCAGGCATGGACGGCAGGTCATTTACTTGAGCAAGGACTACATTGCCCTTCTTTGCGTCCACTTCCAGGTAGAACAGTGGTCTCTTGGTAGGGATACCGTCAATCTCAGGGTGAAAAGCAAAGCTACTGATCGGCCGCACCAGATTTTGATCTGCCCAACCTGGCAGATTTTCTACAAGACTCGTCTCCTTTACAAAGAAGGATTGTTCTTTGGACGATAAGTATTTCTCCACAAATTGTACGGCGATGTTTTTTGCCTCATCATGCGTGAGCGGCTTCTCAAGCTCCTTTTCTACGGGACCGTCCAGTTTGAATTCAATAGGTGATTTTGTTTTACGGTCGAGCGTAATCCACGCGCTTTGATACGAATTCGCATTCCATTCATGGCGATCGATATCACTGTTTTTATACTTTTTGTCCGCTTTTACATTTTTGTACGTGCGTTGATTCAGCTTCAGGCCAAAATCCTTTTCGAGCATCTGCTCCATTTTTTTCGTATCTCGCCAGACTCCCATGTCTGCTGTTCCTTTGATTTTCATCGTCTTATTCGCTGTTTTATAAACAGATGGAACTTCTTCACCAGACAGAGCATCTATTGTTGGCAATTGGTCAGGGACGTAAACGAGCTTGCCCGCTGACTCATCGTAGACCAATTCCAAGGATACCTTGTCTTGCCACTCCTTCATTGCCTTCTCTAGCGGTACAGCCTTGCTTGGGTCCGCTACTTCTCCTGCGGTTGGAAGCTTTAGCTTTTCTTGCTGAAAATGGACAACCTGACCCTTTGCGTCAACCATGACCCGCGCTGTCTCTTTATCCACCCATGTATTGTTCAACTGTGGGTAGACACTGACAACGGCCAGATGATCCAGCTCAGATGCGCGATCGAAAGAAAGCATCGCTTGCGGGGAAATAACATGATCAACTGTTATGTAATTCCGGATAAAGTCCACAGCCTTTTGATAGGCTTCCTTTTGATTGATTTTGGTTGTTTTGTCCCGATTCACATCATACAGGACAAAACTGGTCAAATCTCCTTTTGCATTTGTGGAGATAGTGAGCGTTGTATTCGTGGTAATGACACTCCTTCGGTCCGAAAGATTAATGACATACCCCGAGTTGCTTGTCCCTCCGTATGAGTCCACATGAAGGTCTTTCATGAGAGGCACATAGTCCTCTTTCAATTCTGTTAACAAGTGGACGATGTCTTCTGGCAACTCAATCGGTTCCAGACTCGATTTGCCATCATACGCATAGGAAGACAACGGATGCAGAAGTGCCACTGGTGTCGTGACCATGCTGACTGCCAAGACAAGCATGGCAGCTCTGTTTCGCTTTTTCATAGGAATACCTCCTCATTACAAGACATTACTGTTAAGACGAGCTTCCTGCAAAAACGTTTCTGATTTATCTAAAAAAAGCCAACTGCTTCGTTTTGCTTGGCAGTTGGCTTTTTGTTCCATGGATTAATACCCGCGCCAGACTTTTCGTCTAAGCACGCCAGCATACGCCCATTCCTCTTCTTCCGGCATGTCCGCTAGTGTTTGGCTCAAAGCGTTCATTTTGCTGTCGATCTGGTCCAGGTAATGGAACATGACAGCTGTAGGCGTTTTTCCGGATACAGCACTTCCCCAGCCGTTCTCTACCTCTCCATGATGACTCAAAATGCAATGCTTCAAATGCAGAACCTCCGCGTCCCCTAAAGAAATATCGAGCTTGCGGCAAATGCCGCTTACCATCTCGACTCCCATGACCAAGTGACCAATTAGCTGACCTGGCGTGGTGTAATCCGGAGCGATGGGATCAGATAGCTCGTACAGTTTTCCAATATCGTGCAAGATGCAAGTCGCAATCAGTACATCCCTGTCTACTTGGGGATACAGTGGCAAGAGGCTCTGTGCCGCTGTCAACAGAGAGACGATATGCTCGAGCAAACCGTGATAATAGTTGTGGTGCATACGAACGCCAGCCGGATAATGGCGAAGGCGATCCTGAATCTCCTCTGTTGCCAACGCTTCTTGAATAATGGCCTTGAGCGTGGCACTCCGCAGGCTTTCGACTGCATGGGTAAGCTTTGTCCACAGTTCATCTACTGGAACGGGCGAGATCGGAATAAGCGACTCCATCTGAACTTCGTCTGAAGCGGCAGCCGGTCTGATCCGTTGAATCACTAGTTGCTTTTTCCCACGGTACATTTGGACGGCAGCGTCGATCTTCACGACAGACTTGACGTTAATCCATTCCTTCATTTCTGCATTGACATCCCACAGCTTTGCCATGATCGTACCGGAGCGGTCTCCCAGCTCCAGATTTAAGTATTCACTCTGATTACTCGCTACGCCCGCTTCCTTGTTTTTGATCAGGCAAAAGGCGACAACACGCTCTCCCTCTTGATAATCCAATAAATATTTCATCTATTTGCCCATCCTAGCTTATTTTTTTCGGAACAGGGTTTCTTCCAGCTTTTTCACTATTTTTTTGCCGACCAAATCATCCGCTGATCGAATCACCTTCGTAATGACGGCCAAGAGGTCTTCTTCGCCATTCCAATGCTCGCGTACAATCGACTCATCGATATCCACCAAAATCTTGCGCAAAGCATAAACAGCCAGAATGACGTCGTCCAGAAGTCCGAATCCGCCGACTAATACCTCTGGAATAAAATCAATCGGCGTAATGAAGTAGGCAACCGCTACACCCGCTAACGCTTTTGATTGAACACCTACGCGCTTGTCCAGCAGAAGGCGGGCCAAGAGAACAAACAAATCTGGTGCAAGCAAAATAAAGTTGGCTACAGAATCATTGACTCCCTTGTCTTTAATGAACGCTTCGATTTTTTCACGCAATTTATCATAAAATCGCTGATGTTTTTCCGGTAATACTACAGGAACCAGTTCGGTTGGCTTGTGAACCACAGGCAGTAGATTTTCGTTGCGGTTTTCTTCACTCATTCTGATCCCTCCGTAATTGCTTTTTTACATTTGCCTTGTGCCTGAAATACGACCAGGCTGCGATCAATGCCAGCAAAGCGATAAAGAAGATCGCAAGGTTACGGGCAATCAAATCAAACAGCTCATCCCAGCGTTCTCCTAATTGCCAGCCCAGCGTCACGAAAAGCAAGCTCCAAAATAGCCCACCCAAATAGGTATAGAGCATGAAAGTCGGAAATGGCAATCGCGTGATCCCGGCAAAATAGGCCGTAAACTGGCGAACACCAGGGATGAAATAGCCTAACGGAAGCGCCCATTTACCGACGCGATTAAACCATTCTTCCGTTTTTTTGTAAACGGTATAGCCCATCCCCAATCGTTTTCCATATCGTTCGAGAAAAGCGTAACCTAATGTTCTGCCGATCCAGTATGCCACCGTCATCGCCGTGACAGAACCGAGAAAGCAGACGAAAAAAGTAGGCCAATAATCCAATTTTCCCGTTGAGACAAGAAATCCGGAAAAAACGAGCAGCGTTTCTTCAGGCAAGGGCATTCCCAAAATTCCTAGAAAGAACAATCCAAACAAGGCGCCATACCCATATTGCGAAATATAGTCACCAAAGGTTCCCATTACACCTTCCACGAATGTCACCACTTTTCCAGCAAGCTGCCCTCTTCCATTATGCCAAAAGAAAGGCGCATTCACAAATCAGAGCTCCTATGGCAACTATTAATTTTTGCCAATTGGGAGATACTCTACAACAACAACCAAAAAAACGAATCCAGCTTCACCATTCGCCATACCCTTAGGGAATTTTGCGGACAAATGACTTGGGACAAACGAGGGATAGCACGGATGTGGAAAAAAGCATATCGAAAGCTAAAATTCGAATACTACAAGGTGCTGAGAATGAAAGGGGCTCCAGCTTTTGTCGCCCGCGGATTTTCGCTCGGAATCTTCATTGAGTTCATTACTCTGCCTACTTTTGGCATCGCGTTTCTGTTGCTTTTCCCGCTATGCAAGCTGTTTCGTGCCAGTTTGCCTGCTGGTTTGGTTGCGTTTGTCATCGGAAAGCTCATCTTACCGCTTTTCATTCTTTTCAATTACAATATTGGATACGTGTTGATCGGCAAACCGTTACAAGGGCATTCGAACCATCACGAGTCTGGGATGCAATGGCTTGTCTGGGTGAGGGAAAAAGGACTTGTCTTTTTCACCGGGAGTGCCATCATGGGGCTTTTTGTCGCGTTCGCGAGCTACTTTCTCGTTTTAACTGGCCTTCAATGGTATCGCCGCAAGAAACTACGGCGCTCATTACCTGAGGAAAGTCCTAATCCCTAATTGCTCGAACGAAAAAGACCGGTCCGACAATCGATGTCAGTCCGGTCTTTTTTGCTCGCAATGTTATGCAAAGTAGCCTTTATCGTGCAGGTGCTTCATGATTTCGGCAACAGTTTTGTCTTCTTTCAAGAGCTCCACGGTTACTTCCACTTGCTCTGGGGACAAACCGTTCGCTCCGAGGCTTTCCTTGATCAACACGTCGTTAGGGCGACGGAAGTACGTTTGCAACGTACGCTTCACACGTCCTTCCAGACTTGTTCTCAGCATCAATTCAGTCGTAGACATCTGTTCCACCTCTTTCCTAGAAAGATTTGCGTAACCCCTATTATCTTATAAAACCGTGGAATAATCAACCTTTCTGCGAAAGAGCTTCCTTGCATAGTTGATCCCAGTTTTGCTCATGGGAAGAACGGAGATGTTCATCGATCGATACACCATCATACGTCAGTTGGGAAAACTGTTCTTTGAGTACATCTTCCTCTACGTTATTGGCGATACCCTCGAAAACAACTGCACGTGCATCCAACAAATACTGGCGATCCCGTTCAATCCGATGCAGGATTTCCTCGCGTCCTTTGGCAGGTACTCCGTGCCCAGGAATGACTTCTTCCACTTCTCCTTGGAGAACCAACCGTTCGATCTTTTCCAGACTTTCTAAATAGGCACCGCTGTCATCGATAAACGGAAACTCCAAATTGGATAGCATGTCACCGACAACAAGCAGCTTCTGCTCCCGGAACAAGGTCGCCATCTGATCGGCTGTATGTCCTGGTACAGGCAAGAAAAAGACTTCCTGCCACTCTTGTGCATCGTCCACTAATTTCGTGAATGTCGGCATTCCTACTTCATACGATCTGACCACGTAATACGACCCGTCAAACTTTTTCGCTTTGTTTAGCTTACTCTCGATCCGTCCATCGGTCAGGATTTCCTTTTGCGCAATGACTGTGGCATCCGAAAACTTGCCTACTCCGACAACATGATCCCAATCTCCGTGAGTGAGGACAAGTACGAGCTCTCTTCCATTCCTCTCACTTTGCACATAGTCAGCAATCGCCTCTATCTCATGAGGAAAATAGGCCGGATCAAACAAGTAGAGACGTTGCTCGGTTGCTACGACTGCACTGGTCGTTTGCCATAGACAACTTGTAAACAGCTTGTAGGATTTTGCCATATCTATATGCCTGGCATGATATTGCGCTTATGCTCAGAGATTCGATGCAGGTAATCGATGCGTTCTTTGGCTTCCGGTCGAGTTTCCCCTGTAATCAGCAAACGATCCAGATCCTCATAAGTGAAACCCATCTCCTGTTCATCCGTCTGTCCTTCCCACAAATCGGCAGAAGGCGGCTTCGTGATGATTTCTCCAGGCACCCCGAGCTCAGCAGCAAGAATTCGCATCTCATGCTTCGTCAAGCTAGCTACTGGATTAAAGTCGGCAAGACCGTCTCCGCCTTTTGTCATATAACCAACATGAATCTCGCTGCGGTTGCACGTATCCGCTACCAAGTATCCTTTTTGGTTAGCGATGGCGTACAGCACTGTCATGCGCAAGCGAGCCTTTGTATTTCCCTTTGTTTTGTCATCAAGCCCAAGTACACCCTCGATCGCAGGTACCAAAGCATCGTAGGCAGGCCCTACATCTACCGTGTGCAAATTCAATCCAATCGCTTCAGCAAGTCGCTTGGAATCTGTTTCATGAACGGTTTGCGAGTAAGCAGGCAACCAAATGCCAATGACGCGTTCTGAACCTAATGCACGCACACACAGCGCTGCTGTAACGGCACTGTCAATCCCACCAGAGATACCAACGACTGCACCGCCAAGGCCATTTCCGTCAATTTGCTCACGAATAAAGGCAATACGTTTTTCCACGTCTTCTTTTACATGAATCTGGTAGTTCGCCAGATGTTCTTGAAACTTGTCCACGCTACCTACCCCCAAGGTTGATTATTTCTTCCTCATCCTACCATGCCGTTTTCGGTGTGGCAATTGGCGCAGAACAGGACTACACTATATACTATAGAGAGTTCTTGACTAACGAGGAGAAGGAGAGAGTCGATGATTATCCTCAAGACACCTGAAGAAATTGAACTCATGCATGCAGCAGGTCAGATTTTGGCTGCTTGTCATCGTGAGATTGCCAAGATGATTCGTCCAGGCATTTCTACCTGGGAGATTGATCAATTCGTTGAAGAATTTTTGGCTGAAAATGGCGCGACCCCTGAGCAAAAAGGGTTTCATGGATATCCTTATGCCACATGCGGTTCAGTAAATGATGTCATCTGCCATGGCTTCCCGAAAAAAGAGCCTCTGCGTGATGGCGATATCGTTACCATCGACATGGTTGTTCGCAAAAACGGTTGGCTGGCTGACTCCGCTTGGTCTTATGAAGTGGGAACCGTGTCTCCGGAAGCGAAAAGACTGCTGGAAGTCACTGAAAAATCGCTGTATCTCGGTATTGAGCAAGCTGTCGTAGGCAATCGGATCGGCGATATTTCACACGCCATCCAAACGTATGCGCAAGCACAAGGCTACTCCGTCGTGCGCGATTTTACCGGACATGGTATCGGTCAGGAAATGCATGAGGAGCCGTTCGTTCCTCACTTTGGCCCTCCCGGGAGAGGTCAACGCCTCAAAGAAGGCATGGTCATTACCATTGAACCCATGCTGAACATCGGGACGTATCATGCAACGGTCGATGAAGATGGTTGGACAGCACGTACTCGCGATGGGAAGCTGTCCGCTCAATACGAGCACACCCTCGCTATTACCGCGAATGGACCTCTTATCTTAACAAAACAATAAGGATGTACGAAGAGCCCTTGCATTGTCAGGGCTTTTTCTTTTTCTCCCAATGTGCTCTGTCGCACATCCAAACGTTGACATCCCTTCTGCCGCTCCGTATGATTCAAGTACGCTTTGTTACTACTCAGTAACAAACTTATCCGACCAGCAACCGCTAAGCACAAGGAGGGTTCCATCCCATGTCCGATACAATCTCATCTAAGCAACTGCGAGATATCCCATTGTCTGTTCTCGATTTGGCACCTATTACGGAGGGTAGCAACGCTGCTGAATCGTATAAAAACAGTCTCAATCTGGCGCAACAAGTGGAAAAATGGGGCTTTACACGTTATTGGCTCGCCGAACACCACGCAATGCCCAGCGTAGCCAGCTCTGCCACCTCCGTTCTCATTGGTTACATTGCCGGCGGCACCAGCAAAATCCGTGTAGGTTCAGGCGGCATTATGCTGCCCAACCATGCTCCACTCGTGATCGCCGAGCAATTCGGGACATTGGAGTCCCTCTATCCAGGCCGGATCGACTTAGGTCTAGGACGGGCACCCGGGGCGGACCAGCGAACAGCACGTGCGCTACGCCGCGATTTGCGGGTTGGCGGAGAGGATTTTCCAGAGTTATTGGAGGAGCTGCGTGAATATCTTCGTCCACGAACAGACGAGTCGGCATCAGCCATCCGCGCTATCCCTGGCGAAGGTCTGAACATCCCGATCTGGCTGCTCGGTTCCAGCGATTTCTCAGCGCGACTCGCGGGCATGCTCGGATTGCCGTTTGCTTTTGCTGGGCATTTTTCACCGAACTTCACCTTGCCCGCCTTGCAGACGTATCGCCATTGTTTCCGTCCATCGGAAGTACTGGATCAGCCATATGCCATGGTTGGGGTCAACGTGATGGCAGCCGATACGGATGAGCTCGCGAATCGACTCGCCACTTCCCATTACCAGGCATTCTTAAATCTCGTCCGCGGTGATCTCAAGCCAATCCAACCACCTGTGGACAATATGGATGAACTGTGGAGCGAATTCGAAAAACTGTCTGTCCAAGCTCAACTGCGTTCCTCCATCATTGGTAGCCCTGTTACCGTGAAAAGCAAACTGCAAGAGTTGCTCGATGCCACAGGAGCAGATGAGCTCATGATTACAACGCAAATGTACCATCATGCCGACCGTGTGCGCTCTTTTGAAATTGTCGCCGACGTCTGGAAGTCCTGAATGGGGGATGGTATATGACGGAAGCAAAACGGCCTCGCGTGCCTCGTGAAAAAGCACAAGAGATCATCTTGAACGCTGCTGAAGAATTGTTTTATCAAGAAGGGATCCATGCCGTCAGTGTAGACGCCATCGTTGAGCGTGCCGGAATGAATAAAATGAGCGTCTATCGGCAGTTTTCCTCGAAAACAGACCTGATTCTCGCCTACATGAAGCGCAAGCAAGACGTTTTTTGGCAAGAGTGGGAAGAGAGCATCGCCAAACATCCCAATCGGCCACGAGAGCAACTTATTCAGTTTTTTGCTGATCTGGCTGCGCGCGCGTCCAACGAGCAATTTCGCGGCTGTTGCTTTATTAATATAGCTGTCGAGTTTCCTGATCCGGTTCATCCAGTTCGCGAGCTGGTTTGCTCCCATCAGAAACAAATCCGCGACGCTTTTTTGGAACGCACGACTGCCCTTGGCGCTGCGAATCCATGCGAGTTGGCCTATACGCTGATCTTGTTGATGGAAGGTACTTACGCGGATAGCCAGACGTACGGAACCGATAGTGCAGCGATCCGCATGGTTCCTGGCATCGTAGAAAAAGTTTTGGACCAAGCGCTTCCCCATTAAAAAAGTGGCTCCCTGCCTTCTTCCGGCAGTTGCCACTTCCTCTTTTTGTCGCTCATGAAAGATGCTTAGCGCTGAGCACTGGTCGCATACTTTTCTTGTTTCGCCGTCATTGCTTCTAATTCTTTGACGTCTTGTTCCAAGTCA
Source organism: Brevibacillus sp. AF8 (assembly GCF_021270385.1). Lineage (NCBI taxonomy): Bacteria > Bacillati > Bacillota > Bacilli > Caryophanales > Paenibacillaceae > Brevibacillus > Brevibacillus sp. AF8. Next base: position 201,127 of record NZ_JAGQDN010000008.1, read on the forward strand.
TGGATGTCTTCTTCAATCAGTTTTTTCAGATGTTGCTTTTCCCGCAGGATTTTGCGGGTTTGCTCCAAACGCTGATTCAAATCGAACACGCCGAGATACACTGCTTTTCCCTCCCTATGTAGGTTTTCCACCTTATATGTTATGCAGCGATTTCCGGAAGTTGCCGACCATTTTTTTGGTAGGATCAAAATAGGTAAACGTGAAAAGAGACTTCCCTTGAGCGTAATGCCCAGGAAGTCTCTTATTTGCTTTAAAGCCCTTTGTATTTGCCCAATTCTTCGCGCAGGCGATACACTTCCTGTACCAAGGCACGCTTTTCCAGACGGTCAATCTCTTGATCCAAATCATTCATACGTGCATGTCCACTATATGGCGCATCATACATTGGGAAGCTGTCAGAAGCGTATGACCACTGCTGTTCTTTTGGCATGATCATTGCCATCAGCAAGTAAAGCAGAATCGGTACTCCTGTAAAAACAGTAAGAACGACAACTCCTATACGTACCAGCGTAGAGTCAATGCGCAAAAACTGCGCAACCCCACCACAAACTCCAAATAACCGTTTATCATGATGCGAACGATATAGTCGTCTTTCCATCATTGCTTCCACCCTCTCTACAGTATCCGCTTGCCTTGTATCTACAGGATACCCGATAGGCGATTTCGGTAAAATGGTCCGTAGAGGGATTTGTCCTCCGTCGCTGGACGGAGATCAATCATTTGACAGGTGGCTCATAAACGGGACGTGGACGATCAAACTGTTCGCCCAGCGTCGCATACGTATGACCCGCTAATCGGCTGACGGGTGCAAATGCTGTAGCATCAATCCGTCCTGCATGATACAACTCATCCACTACATGTACATGCACCACTTCCCCGATAATCAAATCCGAAGTCGTTGGACTCCCTAATTCCACAATCTGATGCAGCTTGCACTCAAAATGGATGCGGGATGCACGCAGCCTTGGCACCTTGACGCGAACGGATGGTGCGACTTCCAGCCCCAATGCCTCTACCTCACTGATCTGCGGTGGATAATCAGCAGAAGTCTGATTGACTGCATCCACATTGTGTACGTCCACCATATTGACCACGAATTCTCCCGTTTGCATGATGTTTCGTGCCGTATCTTTTGGGACACTTCCCGGCTTGCGCATGACCGCAACCGAGACCATCATCGGTTCAATGCTGGCAACATTAAAATAACTGAAAGGAGCGGCATTGACGATTCCTCCCTCCGCTAACGAGGTAACCCAAGCGATCGGCCGCGGGACGATACACCCGATCAAAAGCTTGTATTTTTCCTGCCGCTCAATCTCATGAATGGCGATTTCCATTGCGTTTTTGCACCTCTTTCTATTCCTTCGGTGGCAACCAGCTTGCCATGTATGCGTCATCCTCAATTTCCAACGCTTGCTTTGTGACGTGTAGCGGGTGGAATGTGTCCAGCATGACAGCCAGCTCCTGCGTTTCTTTTTTCCCAATGCTCGCCTCTACCTTGCCTGGATGCGGCCCATGTGGAATCCCCATTGGATGCAGGGTGATAGACCCCTCATAAATCCCTTTTCTGCTCATAAAATTGCCATCTACGTAGTATAACACCTCGTCACTTTCTACATTACTGTGATAGTAAGGCGCAGGGATCGCTTGCGGATGATAGTCGTACATCCGCGGAACGAATGAGCAGATGACAAAGTTTTGACCGGCAAAGGTTTGATGGACAGGTGGCGGTTGATGAATGCGTCCAGTAATCGGTTCAAAATCATGAACACTCAGTGCATACGGATACAAATAACCGTCCCACCCCACCACATCGAACGGATGGAAGTCAAAGAAGTAGCTGTAGACCACGGACTGGCGTTTGACTCGCACCTCGAAGTCTCCGCTTTCCACATGCGTCACCAATTTTTCCGGTACACGAATATCACGTTCACAAAACGGCGAATGTTCCAATAATTGACCATGCTCGTTGCGATAACGCTTTGGTGGCACGATCTCATTCTGGGACTCAATGACAAGAAAACGACTCTGCACAGACGGTACTATCCGGTAGGTCGTGCCAATCGGAATGACAAGGTAGTCGCCAGGCTTGTAAGTGAGCGTACCGAAAATCGTTTGCAGCTCTCCCTCACCTTGATGGACAAAAACAACTTCATCCCCATCTGCATTGCGATAAAAGTAATCCATCGGTTCTGTTGGTGCGCACACAGCCATGACGACGTCGTTATTCCCCAGCATGTAGCGACGTCCGAAAATCGGGTCTCCGCCCGGCTGAACATCAAACGTTTTAAAATGCTGATGCTTCAAATCAACCTGCTCCACATATTCCAAGCGGACGTCTGCGTATTTGCGCGTCTCCCTCACTTGGGTAGGCGGATTGTGGTGATACAGAATGGATTGAATCCCGGAAAACCCTTTTGTTCCCATCACTTGCTCGCGGTACAGTCCCCCATCCGGCTTGTAAAACGTCGTATGCCGCTTTTTTGGAACTTCCCCCATTCGTTGATAAAAAGCCATACGTTCCTTCCTCCTTTTTTCATCCTTATTCACAAATCGTATTGCGAAGCACACCGAGGCGTTCCACCTCTAGCTCCACTACATCACCTGGCGCAAGCCAAGCATACTGCTCTGTTCCCAGCTCCAAAATGCAGCCAGTCCCTACTGTTCCCGATCCGATAACATCTCCGGGATACAAGAAGCAATCCTCCGAAGCACGGGCAATCATTTCTGCGAATGTATAGTGAATGTCCTTGAAGTTTCCTTTTGAATACTCTCTGCCATTAATGCGTGCCACCATTTCCAGATTGTAGCGGCTGCCCTTCTCGCCTGTGATGCGTACATCCGCAAGCTCCTCCGGTGTAACCAGCCAGGGACCCATGGACGTTGCGAAATCTTTGCCCTTGGCTGGCCCCAAGCCAACCTTGACCTCCTCCCGTTGTATATCCCGGGCGCTCCAGTCGTTTAAAATACAATATCCAGCGATGTGCTCTTCCGCTCGTTCTACTGGAATGTTTACTCCAGCTTTTCCAATCACGCAGGCAATTTCCAGCTCATAGTCCAGCCACTCGGTTGCTTTGGGTCTGCGAATATTCGCTTGCGTCCCCGTAAAAGCTGCTGCATTCGAAAAATAAAAGACGGGGAAATGGTACCATTCGGGCACCATCGGAAGTCCGCGTTTGGCTCGCGCTGTCTTCACATGAGCCTCGAAGGCGTAAAAGTCACGAAAGCTGGCGGGACGCGGAAGTGGCGAGCCTAGCTCGACTTGCTCCAAATCCCAGCCTTCCTCTGCCTCGTACGCGGTTTGAATAACGGGTAGCCAGTTTGCCCACTCCTCGAGCAAACCTAGCACTGTACTCGGCGCCCCCGGACACGCATGCGCAATATCTTTGACTTTTCCTTCGCGCACGAGCCCCGCTCGCCAAGCATCCCTTTCCCTTTCTCGATAGGAAACCAGCTTCATGAAACCCTCTCCTTCTCTTGGGCAAATAAGAAAACCTATATCGAGGCTTGCTCAAGGATGAGCGACCGCGTATTAGCGGAATGTTTTCCGTACTATCGGAAAGAAACCCGAAGAGGTGTATGCTTTCCGATATGATAAGAAAACCCAGCTCACCCCCAAGGCAATTCCGGCGCATGACAAATAAAAAGGGAAGCCCTCTTTGTCAAAACGATCCGAAACAGGCATCAGGCGCAAGCTGGGTCTCGTCTGCTACTGAAAAAAATCTTTGCGGGATTTTCCCCCGCAGACAGCCAGCTATTCTCTGTTATGTTTCCACATATTTGAATTGAATTTCTTCTATCATATCGAAAACGCTTACAGCTTTCCAGAGGGAAATGACGAAATTTTTCGCCTAAGTCATTTCCTTGCATGGATCATCGGGAAAAAATTGTTGAACTAGCTGTTCCATATCACTTGGCAGCGGCTCCTCCCAGCTCATCGCAAGACCGCTGCGCGGATGGACAAAAGATAGCCCCCATGCATGCAAAGCTTGTCTGCCGATATGCTCCCGTTCTCCTCCGTACAGATCATCTCCGGCGAGTGGGTGCCCTTTACTGCTCATATGTACGCGAATCTGATGCGTGCGCCCCGTCTCCAGCTTTACCTCGACAAAACTCATACCTTCCCCTCGGGCAAGCACACGATAATGGGTAACAGCCGTCTGCCCATCCGGTCTTACCTGTCTGGTGATAAACGAATTTTCCGCAAGGCCAATCGGCGCATCAATCGTACCTTCGTCTGACTCCACGATTCCTTGAACAATTGCTCGATAAGTCCGCTGCAACGTCCGGATCTGCTGCATACGACTGAATTGTTCATGTGCCCATTGATTCTTGGCTACGATCATCAAGCCTGATGTATCTTTATCCAAACGGTTCACCGCTCGGAACTTTCTGTTTTCGCCACGACTTTTCCAATAAGCGATCATCCCGTTTGCCAAGGTTCCGCTAGGATGATTTCCTGTCGGATGAACAACCAATCCCGCTGGCTTTGCAATGACCATCAAATCCTCGTCCTCGTAACGGATGGAGAGCGGCATATCCTCTGGCGCGACGGTCTCTTCCGCCTCTTCTTCAACCATGACTGCTATTTTATCGCCGGCTTGCAATTTTTCGTTTACAAATACGAGGACGCCATTCCGTGTAATAGAGCCTTTAAACTTGGCACGAATGAGCAAGCGCCGCGATACACCATACCGCTTTTGCAATACTTCTCGCACGGTTTGCCCTGCATCTGCCTCATCAACCGTGAAGCTAATTAATTCTTCCAGCATGTTGTCTCTCCTTTAAGTCTTCCCTTCTCCTCAGTATAGCAAAAAACGATCAGGCTGTTTGGCCACGACCGTTTGGATGTCTATCATATGTTGTCTTTCACTTCGATAACAAATGCATGACCTGCATCGCCTTGGGTCCACTGACCGCGAACATCGAACAAATACCAGCCCGGCTGTTCGGGTGCCTTCCACTGATTGCCGTTTTCCACTGCTTGCTCAACTTCTTTCACGCCGTCCCATTGGGTTACCTTGAGCGTATTTGCAGTTGGCTGCTGGGCAAAAGTGATAGTCAGCGTCGCCCCGGGCTTTACTTGCAGGGGTGCAGGCTTTTGCTCTGCGACGAGTTCCGGTGGTGCCGCCGTATCCTTGCAGATCGCCTCGCTATTATAGCTCCAGCAGGAAGATGCCGGCACCGTCGCAGCTGTTTTTCCGCGCCATTCAATGACTGGCTGTGGTGGTTCCGCAAGCTGCGCAGTCCCTTGCGCGGACGATCCATTCCCACACCCCGTCAATAACAGTGTCGCTATCAGAAATAGTTGACCAAGCCATTCTACCTTTTTCATCCAATCACCTCAAACCTATGACGCGACAAAAAAGGGATTCGTTTCATCCGACTTGGCTCCGGTCGATCATTTCCTTATGATTGCCAAACACTTGTTGGAATCGAAAAAGAAGTAGAGACCTCTTTCAAGTAATCATCGAGCTGTTCTGCCGGATTTTGGATTGGCTTGCCATGGCATACTTCCAAATGCCGTGGTCGCAATTGGCGGACGATCAGACTGCTTTTGAGTGCTTGCGCCATATCCGCCGTAAACATCGGCATGGGACGATGCAATCTGCCGTGTTTGGAAGTAAACAAATCTCCCGCCAAAAGCACTCCATCCTTTTCGTGAAAATAAACCACATGCCCCGGAGAATGACCGGGTGTCAGATAAGGTTGCAGCCCGCCAACGGCAGCTATATTTCCTTCGGCATCCTCTGGCAAAGGCTGCGCCAAGCCAGGCTGTACGTTTGCTTCCAGCTTTTTACGACGAGGATATAGCTCTTTCCCTTCCATATACGGAATCTCGATTCGATGCGCATAGACTGGTACAGATTCTGCCTCCGTGATTTTTTTTACCGCCCCAACATGATCCGAATGACCATGCGTCAGCAAAATTCGCTTGAGTGGTCCTGCATTCAACTGCTTGATAAAAGCCATAATCCGTTTCGCCATAAATGGCATTCCTGCATCGATAAGTGTAACACCATCCTCCTCCCTGACAATCCAGACCCGCAAAGGAATCAACAACCACGCTTTGATACACCAAATGTTCGCTGAGATTTGCTCCACTCTGATCATTCTTTCGTCACTCCCTGTTCATTATTTTTTGACTGCCTGCAAGAAAAACATCTATGGATAAAGCGAATGTAGGGGCTAGCCTTTCCATCAAGCTGTCCAATGGTTCCTCGGAATGTGTATACGTACCGACGATGCCATGCAACATGTAGAAGTATATCCGTGCATGGGCAAGCGCTTTTTCTTCCTCTATCTCGCTTGGCAAGCAACGTCTTACAGCCTCCCTCAACAAACCAAACAATTGATTGCGCAGCGTTTGCAATTCTTTTTCCGGTTCCTCTACATCAATCCGAGAGGCTTTGATCATGAAGAATAAGGTATACATGGTTCGATTGCGCAAGCAAAAGTGGATGAACTGACTGCTGATTTCCCGCAGAATCTCTTCTGGTGTTCTTCTTTGTTTGGACAGTGTTTCTTCCATTTGTAGAGCCAAGCTCTGCAAAGGTTCTTTAGACAGATGATGAAGCAGTGCTTCTTTGTCCTTGAAATAAATATAGAGGGTTGTATGGGAACAGCCGGCTGCTTTGGCGATTTCCCTGATAGATACCGTATCAAAGCCTCGGGTAGCGAAAAGGTCTGCTGCCGCCGTCAAAATGGCCCGTTTCGTTTCTTCCGAGCGTATTTCCTGTTTGCTTGCCATGCGAGATATTCAGCTCCTTACCTCTTTTAAAATTTTATAACCGATGGTTAGTAACCGTTGGTTATAATATAACCACTGGTTATAAAATCCGTCAAGACTAATTTTCCCACTTGCTGCAAATAAAAAAAACTCCCTTCTCGTCCTTGGACAAAAAGGGAGCTTACTTATGAAAATTGCTTATTTCGCAGCTTGTGCAGCAGCAATCGCAGCTTCGTAGTTTGGATGCTCACCAGCGGCAGCCACATACTCAGCGTGTACAACCTTGTCGTTTGCGTCGATTACGAATACAGCGCGAGACAAGAGACGGAATTCTTTGATCGCTACGCCGTAAGCTGTACCGAAGCTCAGGTCTTTGTGGTCAGATACTGTTTTCACTTTGTCGATGCCAGCAGCACCGCACCAGCGGTTTTGCGCGAATGGCAGGTCAACGGAAACAGTCAGCACAGTAACGCCTTCCAATTTCGCAGCCTCTTCGTTGAAACGGCGAGTTTGTGCATCGCACACGCCAGTGTCAATAGAAGGGATTACGGAGATGATGCGAACAGTGCCTTTGGAATCTTCCAAAGTTACAGGGGACAGATCGCCACCTACTACAGTAAAGTTAGGAGCAGTATCTCCTACTTTGATTTCAGGACCGAGCAGTGTTACAGGACCACCTTTGAATACAAACGCGCCTTGACGCTCAACAGCAGTTGTCATGATTTCTTCCTCCTCACCAAATCTTTCAGTATGTACATCAATTATCATACCCTATCATTCACTTTTTTTCACTATGCCAATAGTAGAAATTACAGATTCACTTGCACTTTCCCGCTTCGCTTGGCTTGGACCTCAGCGATTCGCTTCACTTCATGCTCATACTCCCAATCCGTTTTCGCATTCAGTTCATGACAGCGCATCAGCGCGTGATAGAGGGCAAATGCAAAGGTCACCTGCTTCATTTCGTACCGCGTTCCATAAGCTTTCGGCAATGCCGTGTTGATAATCTCAATTTGATATGTGGCTTTTTCCCGCTTGTCCCTGACTGGCACGATATACCCCATACGCTTTAGGACATGACCGTAATCGAATTGTCCTTCATCGTCAAAATCAATGGTGTCGTCCGATGTTGCCAAATACTCCAGCAAGGTCCCCATATCGAGCGTATCGAAGCAAGCGGGCTGTGGCATGGACAAAACTGAGCCGTCATTGTTTACAAAATAAATATGGTCGCGATAATGAAAGATCAGTTCATCTTCTGGAACTTCGTCGGCAAACATCCAGTGATTTTGCGGAATTAGGTAACGCCAGATTTGTGCGGGTTCACAATGGAGTAATTCCATGGCAGGGTCCCTCCTTTTCCCTACCAGTTTTGGCAAAACTAGCACTGGCTATTCAGGCAGCTCCTGCATGTAGCGTCGCCAATTTCCATCCGCAATGTGCACCCCTGTTTGCTTGACCATGTCTTGATCCAAATAACGATAAACAAAGACATTCACGACCTGACCTGTTCCTTCCATGGTCGCTGGAATGATGATCCGTTCATATTCATTGCGCGGATCACCCTCGCCATAGTACGTCTCCAGCTCGTCCAGTCCAGCTAGCGCTTGCTCGTACACGTCAGGGGCAAACGTAACGATCTCCCCCACAACCTCCTGCTCTCCTTTCAGCAATCCCGGATAGCCTGCCGGTAAATGATAGATCTCACCTTGAATCGTCGCAGATGTTGCCTCATGTTGATACGGTTTCACGTAATTCCTATGATTTCCAAAGCCCGCCAAAAGTGTGCCGTACACAAATACAGGCAGCTTGTCGTTCTGATTGTTCACGCTCATCCATCCTCCTGTGATCGAAAAAAGTGTGTCTTGCGTCGAGAAAATTTTGTATATTTGTTCTATATATAATTTTAATACGTCTTTTTTTCCGAGACGTTAGGGGGAGAGAATAATGAAAAAGAGAAAAATCAATCGCCTACTGGTAGCAAACCGCGGTGAGATCGCCATTCGAATCTTTCGCGCAGCAACGGAGCTCGGCATACGTACGGTAGCCGTATACTCCGAGCAGGACAACGTTTCTATCCATCGCTTCAAGGCTGACGAGTCTTACTTGGTCGGAGCGGGAAAAGGGCCTATCGAGGCTTACCTCGATATCGAGAGTATCATCGAAATTGCCAAGCGCAACGATATTGATGCCATTCACCCAGGCTACGGATTTCTTGCTGAAAATGCTGATTTTGCAAAGCGCTGCCAAGAGGAAGGCATTATTTTCATTGGACCATCCCCTGAGCTGATCGACAAATTCGGGGACAAGGTAGAAGCACGTCGTCTGGCGATTGAAGCGGGAATCCCAGTGATTCCAGGCACTCCTGAGCCAATCGAAACACTCCAAGAGGCGCTTCTCTTTGCCAAAGAATACGGCTACCCCATCATTATTAAAGGCGTATCTGGCGGCGGGGGCCGTGGCATGCGCATCGTTCGCAGTCAGGAGGAATTGCAAGATTCGTTAGATCGTGCCCGTTCCGAGGCCCGCTCTTCCTTCGGCAATGCCAAGGTGTATTTGGAGCGATACTTGGAACAGCCCAAACACATCGAGGTCCAAATTCTCGGTGACAACCACGGAAACATCGTCCATCTGTATGAGCGCGATTGCTCTGTTCAACGGCGCCATCAAAAAGTGGTCGAAGTAGCACCGAGCCTATCTTTGGATGACAAGCTGCGTGAAGATATTTGCCAGGCTGCTCTCACACTCATGAAAAAAGCCGGCTATTCGAACGCTGGTACTGTCGAGTTTTTGTTAACGCCGGACAAGCGTTTTTATTTCATAGAAGTCAATCCACGCATTCAAGTAGAGCATACCATCACGGAGCTCATCACTGGAATCGACATCGTTCAGTCGCAGATTCGTGTAGCCGAGGGTCATGCCCTCTCCGATGAAGAGATTGGCATCAGTGGGCAGAACAATATCCAAATGAGTGGTTTTGCCATCCAATGCCGTGTCACGACAGAAGACGCAGAAAACAACTTCCTGCCAGATGCTGGTCGCTTGTCCGCTTGGCGTTCCGGTGGCGGTTTCGGAGTAAGGCTCGATGGAGGCAATGGTTATCCAGGCGCGATCATTACACCGTTTTATGATTCGCTACTGGTCAAAATCTCCACGTATGGCGCGAGCTTTGATCAAGCCGCTCGCAAAATGCTCCGCACATTGCGAGAGTTCCGTATTCGTGGCGTGAAAACGAACCTGCCGTTTTTGGAAAATGTCGTGACACATCCTGATTTTTTGAGTGGCAACTACGATACGTCGTTTATTGATACCAAACCAGAGCTGTTCGTCTTCCCTGGCCGTCAAGACCGGGGTACCAAATTACTATCTTATATCGGAGACACGATTGTCAACGGATATCCCGGTCTCCAGAAATCGGAGAAAAAGCCGCACTTCGACTCGCCCCGCATCCCGCGGACACCATTTACCCAGCCATATCCGGACGGTACGAAGCAAATTCTGGATAAAGAAGGTGCCGACGGTCTGGTACGGTGGATTCAGGCGCAGAAACACGTGCTCGTCACAGACACGACTTTCCGCGATGCCCACCAGTCTTTGTTTGCTACGCGTGTGCGTACCTACGATCTCGCTTCCATTGCAGAGGCGACAGGCAAGCTCGGTTCTGGCCTCTTCTCGTTGGAGATGTGGGGCGGCGCCACTTTTGACACAACGATGCGCTTTTTGCAGGAATCTCCCTGGGAACGGCTGCAAATCCTTCGCCAGCGCATACCAAACGTCCTGTTCCAAATGCTCTTGCGCGGAGCAAATGGCGTAGGCTACACCAACTACCCGGATAATGTGATTCACGCTTTCGTCAAAGCCTCTGCTGAAAATGGCATTGATGTCTTCCGGATCTTTGACAGCCTGAACTGGCTTCCCGGGATGCAAACAGCCATTGAAGCCGTTCGTGAATCCGGCAGAGTGGCCGAGGCAGCGATTTGCTACACTGGAGATATTCTGGACCCGACCAAGACCAAGTACACCTTGGCCTACTATGTCGATCTGGCAAAGGAATTGGAAAAAGCAGGTGCCCATATTCTCGCAATCAAGGATATGGCAGGTCTTTTGAAGCCGTATGCTGCTTATTCGCTTGTCTCTGCTTTAAAACAAGAAATCAGCATTCCGATCCATCTGCACACGCACGATACATCAGGGAATGCTGGCGCCATGCTTCTGAAAGCCATCGAAGCAGGCGTGGATATCGTCGATGCTTGCGTCAGTTCCATGTCTGGACTCACTTCCCAACCAAGCTTGAACGGATTGATCGCAAGCCTTGCCCACACGGAGCGTGAGACTGGTTTATCTCTTGAATCGTTCAACAAGCTGTCTGATTACTGGGAGGATGTACGTCCGTACTACCAAGGCTTTGAAAGCGGCATGAAAGCGAGCAACACGGAGGTCTACGTACACGAAATGCCAGGCGGACAATACACCAATCTGGAGCAGCAAGCCAAAGCGGTTGGACTGGAAGGTCGTTGGGACGAAGTGAAGCACATGTATGCCGTCGTCAATCAAATGTGCGGCGACATTGTAAAAGTGACCCCTTCTTCCAAGGTCGTCGGTGATATGGCACTGTTCATGGTCCAAAACAACTTGAATGAAGAAAACATTTGGGAGAAAGGAACACGCCTCGATTTTCCGGATTCCGTCATTCAATTTTTCCAAGGGTATCTTGGCCAACCGCCTGGCGGATTCCCTAAGAAGTTGCAGGAACTCGTGCTAAAAGGTCGCGATGCCTTTACTGCTCGTCCTGGTGAATTGCTCGCACCCATTGACTTTACGCAAGTTGCTGCTGAGCTGGAAGGCAAAATCGGACGTGAGCCCAGTCATTTAGACGTCCTGTCTTATATCATGTATCCGCAAGTCTATTTGCAATTTGAACAACGCCTGAAGGAATACGGTGACCTGTCGGTATTGAATACGGGAACATTCTTCTACGGATTGCGTCCGGGTGAGGAAACCGCCATTACGATCGAGCGCGGTAAAACGTTGATTATCAAACTGGTCGCAGTCGGAGAGCTTCATCCAGATGGCCGACGCATCATCTATTTTGAACTGAATGGACAGCCACGTGAAATCTTCATCCGAGATCAATCGGCAAAAGTCTCTGAACTGATCCGCCGAAAAGCAGAAGCGCAAAACCCTGCCCACCTCGGTGCCTCCATGCCAGGAAAAGTGCTCAAGGTGCTTGTAGCAGAAGGTGACAAGGTTCGTAAAGGCGAACATCTTTTGGTGAGTGAAGCGATGAAAATGGAGACGACGATTCAGGCTCCACTCGACGGAAAAATTAAAGCCGTCTATGTGAAAGCAGGTGAAGCCATTCAAACTGGCGATCTGCTCATTGAAATGGAGTAGGCATCGTCTATAATAAGAGATAGTAAATTGTTCCTGGGGATTCATTCCATTAGCTTTTGAGGAGGTGACCGACATGAAAACGAATCGAGTCAGCCATGTTCCATTTACGCAGCGGGTAGGCCGCTATCATTCCCATATGCTTCAGGCAAAATTAAGCACGCCAGTCAATCCGATTCTCAGTTTTAATTTGCAGCCGTTCTACACTCGTCAGCAGCAATGGACAACGGAGCTTTCCGATTCCTTATCTCGTCTGTACCGGTTTTCCTCAGATTTGGAGAAGAGTGCACGAGAATTTATTGCCGCGGGGAAAGACAGCGAGGCTGAAACTGACATTGAGCTATTACAGGAACGCACACACTCGTTAGTAAGTAAATACAATCGCCTGCAGCTATTTCTTGCAGAAAAAGCAGATACCTTGGCGACGCAAAAGCTGGACGCATTCGCTCAAGTGGCAAAAAACGCAGAGGAAAAACTCCAATCCTTTGGAATCAAGCTGTTACCAGATGGACAACTGGAAATGGACGATGAGAAATGGTTGGAAGCTGTACGGACCCGCTATGTGGACTATACAAATTCAATGGAGCGTGTAGCTCAAGCATTCAGAGCAGGTATATTGGGATTGCAAAGCAAACCCTTTGGCTCCTTTTCACGTTACTACGAGGAAGCAATGGCCCTCCATCCTTATATCGCCTCCTCCAGCTCAAGCCTTCATTATCAGCATGTTGCGAAGACAGGTTTGTATGTAAACGAAGTCTGGTAATGCCATACGCCTACTACCGAAAAAACAGGTATGCCCCTTTTATGGAGCATACCTGTTTTGTGCTTTTCTTACTTTCGATCCATAAGGTCTTCCAAATCTTGTTCTTCTGCTCCGGCAATAATCGTATTGGAATAAACAGTGGGTTCATCTGATTTGGTAAACATCCCCTGAACTTTATCCACGATTTGCGGAACAGAATCCAAAATCCGGTCGTAGAGATGGGTCGTATTTTCAAGCGGAATCGAACGAATTCCTTGTTTGCCAACGACCAAAAAGGCTACAGGTGTGATGGAGACACCGCCCCCACTACCCCCGCCAAACGGGTGACTAGCAGGTTCAAATTGTTGATGGTTTTGATGCCCATTATGATGGTGATCGTATTGGAACTCACTACCCCCGGCCGCGAAACCAAATCCTACCTTGGAGATTGGAAGAATGACACTACCGTCAGGTGTCTCAACGGGATCACCAATGATTGTATTCACGTCCACCATTTGCTTGAGGTTTTCCATCGCTGTTCTCATCAGGCCTTGAATCGGGTGGTCTGCCATTTTTGTCGCTCCTCCTTCCTGTCTGTGTCATGTTTTATCATTCCCCCAACAAATCCGGAGCATGTACCTTGCACAAAGGAATAAATATGTTTGCTGCCACATTTGTATTTAGGCGCGCGTAGGCGAAGTCTGCCATTTTCGTTGCTTGCTTTTTCGAATCCGCAGAAATACTTTTAGCGAAGAGAAAACGAAATGACCCAAATAAAAATGCAACACCGCATGAACCTTCGTATGTAGAAGTGCTTGGTTCCAAACAGGTTGTACACTGATGGCAGGCATCGTCTGTAAAGAGATGGAGTGGGAGAGGATCCCTACAACCAGGCTTTTCACTCCCCAGACTATTCCTGTCAGCGCCCCTGTTTCAGCAGCCTGACCTGTTCCCAGCAATGTATGCCATTCTAACTTCGTACAACGAATTTGTCTGAACAAATCTTTTATCAAAGGCAGCAAATCACGTACTCTTTCCAGCACATCCCGATAATTCCGATACCATATTTTCACTTGCCTCCGTGTAAAATCTTTGACCCTCTCCCGAAGCTTGCTTCCCTGTTGGATGGTTTCTACCTTCGCGACAAGCTCAGGACCAGCTTCTGTCATTTTCACAAGGAGAATGGGTATTTCGTATTTCCTGCGAATGATTCCCCAAGCTGCTATCGTAATATCCAATTGATCATTATCGCCCTCGCGACTGTACAAACACGTCAATTGTATTGGCGTGATCACTAATAGGACAATGAAACCAAGCAATCCTAACAACACCCATACCATCAAAAAATCCCACCCCTTCCACGTTAGTATGAGTGGAAAGAGCAGGAAATATGTTCAGTATTTTTATTAATCAAGCACGTATACTTTGACGCCTTTTTGCAAGCCGTGATTTTCAGCTTCGTTCAACGTTGGAAGATACAGATCCACATGTCGTTGCTTTACCGCACCACCGATATCAGCTGCCACTGCATAACCGTAGCCATCGATGTACAAGTGTGTACCAAGCGGGATGACATTTGGATCAACCGCGACAACACCTTCGCGCAGTGGATACTCCAGATACGACATAATCTTGTCGTTCTTGTAGCTGTAAGCAGTCGTCTGTACCGTTAATTCCTGGCGAAAAGGTGTACCGTTTGCGAGGGCTTTTGATGTTCTCGGCTTATTCGGAAGCAAGTGAAGGGCAGCGTATGTGGCTGCTTCGGCTCTCGTCATATACTTGTTCGGCTGTAATGTACCGTCCTCGTAGGCACTCATTAGCCCGTTTTGCATGGCGTAAACGAGTGGGCGCTGCTCTTTTTCTTTCACGTTGTTCCCATCCGGGTATTGGTTCAATGTCTGAATCGTCGTAGACCACTTCAAGTTATTGACTGCTCCGCTGTCCCCCATCGTTCTTACCAGAATAGAGGCGAGCTCCGCTCTTTTTACTGGGGCATCTGGATGCAAATACAGGTGATTCCCCTGCTTTTGCCCATGGACAATTCCCAGTCGATAAGCTGTCTCGGCATAGGACGACAGCCAGCTGTTTGCTGGTACGTCCGCAAAGGATGATTGCTTGTTACCCAGAGGTTCAATTCCTTTCGCATTCACAAACATCGTGAGCAGTTCACCCAATGTCACGTTGTCATCAGGTCGAAAATATTCGTTTTGACCAATTACGTCGGCTATGTATAGTTGTTTGATTTCTTTTTCTGCCCAATGGCCACTAATGTCTACATAAGGTGTTTCGTTCATGTGAGCTGTTTCTGCCTCGACAACTGGTGTAACTGGTGTGCCTATAAGCAAAAAGGCTGCCAGCGAGGCAAGGATCATCCGTTTCTTCATCATCAACCTCCATGGGGAAATATGCGATTCCTTTCGTATCATTTTATCGAACTATTTTGCAAAAACAATGAACAATAGTTTCCAGTAAAAAGGAAAGCCCTCGAACAGCAACATGACGAAGACTGTTTCAAGGGCTGCATGAACAATGGTTAAATGGCAAAAATGTGTTTGCCGATCTTCTTCACTTGGGTACGAGACCAAATCCAATCGGAGGTCGCCGTAACAGGGTTAAAGTAGTAAAGAGCATGGTTGGTTGGGTCCCATCCTCGTACAGCATCCCAAGCTGCCTGGTAAGCAGTCTTGTCAGGAGTCAACCAGAATTGTCCATCATCTACAGCGGTAAACGCTAATGGCTCAAAGATGACACCCGCAAGTGTATCGGGAAAGTTTTTGGACTGGACACGGTTCAACGCGACCGCTGCCACAGCTACTTGGCCCTCATAAGGTTCTCCACGAGCTTCGGAATAGACCAGCTGCGCCAGCATCTGCATCTCCGCTTTATTTACTGACACTTTCTTGAGAACGCGCCATGTATTTGGACCAGTGATACCGTCAATCTGTAATCCGTATGCTTTTTGAAACTGTCTGACGGCCTTTGCTGTATTTGCTCCGTAAATGCCATCCAATTTGCTATCATAGTAGCCCAGCATCTGCAAGCGATACTGCAAATCCCATACATCCCCGTTCACACTACCACGCTGAATCTGTGTGGCTGCCAGGGAGTCGGCCGGGAAAATAAATGCTACAGCCATAAAGGCAGCAAGCAAGGTTGTTACTACTTTCTTGCTCCACCACATAAATTGTACCCTCCTTTACCCAACCCATTCTACAAGTTGGCGAAAGTAGGTTCAATTCAAGTATTTTGGCACAAGTGGAAACATATGCCTGATGCTATCCTTTTGGTCGGAACAAGACTGCCGTGATAAATCCAAAGACGATGGCAGCCGAAATCCCCGCGCTCGTCACTTCAAAAATGCCAGTGATGATGCCAATCACTCCATGCTTCTCGGCCTCCGCCATTGCCCCGTGTACGAGTGCATTTCCAAAGCTCGTGATAGGTACGGTTGCTCCTGCTCCAGCAAAATTAACTAGTGGCTCGTATAGACCGAGTCCGTCTAGCACTGCCCCTGTGACAACAAGAGAGGACATCGTATGGGCAGGTGTGAGCTTGACGACATCCATGAGAAATTGACCGATTAAGCAAATCGTTCCTCCTACGAGAAACGCCCATAAAAACATCATGGTATCACTCTCCAAGTTGCTCCGACTCAACAGCCACGGCATGCGCGATGCAAGGAATGCTTTCTCCCTGCTGGAAGGTCAGCGGGGATAAGAGGGCTCCCGTGGCAACCAGCAAGATCCGCTTCCATTCTCCTTGCTTCATCCGCCGAAGTAGATGCCCGTAGGTCACTGTCGCGATACAGCCACATCCGCTCCCCCCTGACCACACATTCGGATTTTCTCCATAAATGAGTTTCCCGCAATCGACATAACGCTCTAGTGGGATGTGCATGTGATGCTTGGGCAACAGATCAGATAAAATGGCATGGCCCGTTCGTCCTAAATCGCCTGTTACGATCAAATCATAATGGTCGTGAGGGAGCTGAAAGTCACGGAAATGCGACTCAATCGTGGATAATGCGGCTGGAGCCATCGCCGCTCCCATATTAAATGGATCTGTCAATCCCATATCGACGACATGCCCGATGGTAGCTCCCGTAATCCGCAGCCCCTTACCCTGACTGGCTACAACAGCAGCCCCTGCACCTGTCACTGTCCATTGTGCTGTTGGGGGCTTCTGGGAGCCGTACTCCGTTGGATAACGATATTGCTTTTCCGCAGCCCCATTGTGACTGGAGGTAGCAGCCAAGACGTAATCAGCAGCTTGACTATTCACCATGAGAGCAGCCAAGGCCAAGCCTTCCATTGCTGTTGAGCACGCGCCGAATATCCCCAGAAACGGAATCGAAAGCGTCCGGGCCGAAAAGCTGGCAGATATGATCTGGTTCATTAAATCCCCGGCAAGCATAAAGTTTATTTGCTCTTTGGTGAGCCCCGCTTTCTCTACCGCTTTCGAGCACGCTTCTTCCAGCAGGACCTTCTCTGCCTTTTCCCAGCTGTCTTGCCCAATCATCAAGTCACCGTGCAGGATATCAAAGTCGTCGGCTAGCGGTCCCTTAGCCTCAAAAGGCCCACCAATTGCAGCGTGCCCGAGAATGACAGGTTTTAAAGGAAAGACCCAAGACTGATGACCTTGGCGCATCCGTCAGCCTCCCATCGTAAACAATGTTTTGATCAAGCCAACGACGAATGCCGCCGCCACTCCAAACACAATCACTGACCCTGCCAGCTTGAACATGTTACCACCGACCCCCAGCACAAATCCTTCGCTGCGGTGCTCGATGGCCGCAGAGGCAATCGAATTGGCAAAACCTGTAACTGGCACACTCGTTCCTGCCCCAGCCCATTGGGCAATCCGGTCGTATAGTCCTAGACCGGTCAAAAGGGCAGAAAGAATAATCAAGACAGCTGCTGTAGGATTCCCAGCGGTTTTCTCCGTAAAATCGAAGTAGTGAATGAACATTTCTTGTATCCCTTGTCCGATCACACAAATGCCACCACCTACTAAAAAGGCACGGGTAAAATTGCGCAAAAGCGGTCGCGGAGGCTCGTGCGTTTTTGCCAATTGCTGATATTCTTGCTGGACGGGGGTCAGCTTTTTCTTTTTTTGATCCGCCATGCCACTCACTCCTTTTTACCGTATCATGAACGGTTTTACTTGATCGATTATCTGTTGGAGCTTTTCCGAATCGGTTTGGTAGGTACGTTTCATTTGTTCATTTTTTGTATTGAGTGCATATAGTTCCAGATCCGCCTGGCATTTTTTCAACGTAGCAAAAGCCAGCTTCGTCGCTTGGGCACCAGGAACCATCAGTTTATCGTCATACAGGTCGAGATAGAGCTCTCCACCTTTGTCTACTTGGCCGAGGAACACATTTTCCAAAGCCACTCCTGCTTTTTGCAGCTCTGTGCGAACCCATCTGCGATTTAGACCTGCTGTTGCCAGGGGCTCGTCCATGATTATCCCATCCATAATGACCACTTGATTCTCTTCCGAAGGAGCCACTGTCAATTCAAGATGTTTGGGGGTTACGGGCTGACTCTCTGATTTTAAGAGGACACTGACCTCCCCGCTTGTTTCCATTAATGCAAACTCTACATCGGCTACTCGGAACACGTTTTTGATTCGTAATTGTTCCATCAAGTCTTCCGCGGTCAAGCGTTCCTTTTTCAGATTGTCTTCCAAAATCTTGCCTTCCTTGATAAGAACCGTTGATTTCCCTTCAAATAGGTCGCGGAGAAACTTGCTCTTGAGTGAGAGCCACTCCATTAAATAAGGAAAAAGCGCAAAAATCCCCATGGCGATTAAACTATGGTAGACCGGCCCATCCATTTCGGTTGCCATAAAAGCAGCAATCGAACCGATGCTGATACCGACGATATATTCGATGTATGTAAGTTGTTTGATTTGCCTTTTCCCAATGATCTTTGTCAAAAGAAATAAGTAAGCAACAGCGCCTATTGAGCGCAAAAGGATTGATAACCAATCAGGCATAAGCCACCTCCATCACCTGAGGTGATTTTTTGATTGTAAAACCAAGAGAGAGGAAGTCCCTCTCCCTTTCCCAACACTTCCACTAGAATCCCTTAAACTGTGGTTCTTCCTTTTCCAGCTCCGTTACACGCTGCTGGAGGTTATCTACGATGGATTGCGTTTGCTCTGCTGCTTGCGAATACAATTGCTTCGCTTTCTTGTTTTGCGTGCTAAGAGCAAACGTTTCAAAATCTGCTTGTGCGCCTTTCAAGCTGGCAAGCGTTTGTTTCACTTGTGCTCCTACTGTCATATCCACTCACCTCCTAACACATATAGAATCCGCCTCCACCCATTATTTATGCGGTGCTCTCCCTCATTTTCTTCTGTCAATAATTTCCCTTTTGCTGGAAAAATAAAAAGAGAGACACCATGGGTGCCTCCCTTCATCCAGCTTATTAGATTAGCCACGTCCAGCCAATTGTTGCTCAGCAAAGGAGACAAGACGTTTTGTAATCTCTCCTCCAACTGAACCGTTTTGACGGGAAGTGGTGTCTGCTCCGAGCTGAACGCCGAATTCGGATGCGATTTCGTATTTCAGTTGATCCAGAGCTTGGTTTGCTTGAGGAACCAGCAAGTTGTTACGAGATCCGCTGTTGTTGTTAGCCATCTATATCACCTCCTCGTCGTTGGTAAGTTTAATATGTGTGAAGTTTTGCTTGTTCATGCGTCCTTTTTTTCTTCCAATTTTAGTCTGTTCATTGAAGAAGGGCTTGTGCAATTTGGTAAGCTGCGTCTGGTCTCCCCAGCTTGTCCAAACATCCTGCAAAAGCGTCCCTTTTTTCAGGCTGACGCCATGATCTGATGATTTCTTTGATTTCAACCGGTGTTTCAGCCAAGATCGCTGCTTGTTGCTCGAGTAAAAAGGAACAATTATGCATTTCCTGTCCGGGCAATGGGTGGAATAAAATGAGCGGTGTCTTAAGAGCAAGTGACTCCGCGCACGAAATGCCGCCTGGCTTCGTTATATAGGCGTCAGCTGCTCCAATCCACTGCCACATTTGCGGCTCAAAACCTTTCAATATAAACCGATGGCCTTTGCTCTCTGTACTTAGCAAGCCCGCTAGGCGTCTGTACAGGCTTGTATTCTTCCCTGTCACGACTACCATCTGCAATGGTTGCTCTTCCAACAGCAACTCTCGTACGACCTGCTCCACTCCACCATGACCGCCTTCTCCTCCACCAATCAACACGGTGAATTGATCTGGCACGAGTCCAAGCTGTTTTTTCCAAGCCGCTTTGTCGGTATGAAGCGCTGTAGTAAAGGCAGGCCGAACTGGAATGCCATAAACATGGATTTTTTCAGGGGAAATCCCATAGCGCTCGATTAGCATTTGTCCAATTTGCTCATGTGCCACCATGTACGCATCAATTTCTGGATGAACCCAAAACCGATTAATATGGAAGTCCGTGGGTACACAAACGAGCTGGAAAGGCTTGGACACCCTTCTCTTCGCTTCTGCCAATGCGGACAAGCAGTATGCATGCGTAGCGATGACGACATCCGGCATCTCTTCTTGCAACAGTTGATTGATTAATCGAGCGGATAGCCACCATCCGAGTGGTTTAGTCAATGCACTGCCCAGCATTTCTTCTTGTTCATAGATGCGTTGCCAGACTGGTTGGCCGTAGCGAAGCATATTGCGATAAAAAAAATGAGAGAGTACACGTAAGCCTGGACTGGCGGTTTTCAGTCCTCCCACCACTCGTGCCGATCGTGCACCCTCACTTTCCAGTAAAACCTCTTGCAAAGCTTCGGCAGCCATGCGATGACCACTTCCTGCCCATTCCTCTGTCACTAACAGAAACCGCTTTGCCATTAGTAGGACTCTCCTAGAGGCTGCTTACCGTCAGCATATCGATTGAGTAAAAATTCCTTGGACATATAAACACGCTTTAGGGGCATTTCATAATTCAATGTTTGCAATCGTCGCTTTCCATTGGGATGCACGATTCTGAGCATGAGACGCAAGTACCATCGCTTGTATCGAAAAAACCAGGTCATGGGTACATCCGAGATCGAGAAGCCCAAGGGTGTTACCCCTTTATGTAGCATAGTCGTTCCCACTATCCCTTTTATTTGATCCTTATTTTCCATCGAATTCAGGAACGCGGCCAGCTTCGGCAGGGATTGGAGGATATGTCTTCGCAAAAGAAGTGCCACGCGCAGTTCATCCTTCACTTCTTTGCACAGGGTAGCAAAGTAATAATTGTGTATATGTAACTTCAAGATCAAATCCCCGTCATGAATGGTGCAATTATCGGTAGTAACGAGTGGCTCTCCCCGATAGCGTAAAACCACAACCCGAAATATATTTTTCCCTTTCTCAATATAGGTAAGTCTGGTGCAGCGCTGGTAGATTTCATCCCAGTATCCCCATAGCATCAAGAGGCTTGTATTCATTTCGAAAAAGTTCCTTTCCCGCTATGTTTTCATTAAGCTGGATGTGACCACTTACATTTTCGCAAAACGGTCATGACCTTTGTTGTAGTATGCCCAAGAATGGGCAATCTTCATCACCTTTTCACGTCCTTTTCATGCGCCCCCAAAACATGACCACGACGGCAGCAAATACGGGCAGCCACATATGGTTGAGAAGCAAAGGATTCACCCACTTCCAGACATACGGATCCTGAAGACACATCTCCACTGCTGTAAAGGTAAGAATTCCGCCCCCAATGATGACCATACTGGGAAAACGATTCATCATGCGGGCAATCCACACACTTCCCCACATTAATAACGGAATGCTCATCGCTAACCCCAGCAAAACTAACCATAAATCGCCATGTGCCGCTCCACCAACTGCCAAAACATTGTCCAAACTCATGACAAAATCTGCTACTATGATGGTCCTGACTGCCTGACCAATTGTCTGATTATGCGATACGTCTGCGAGCTCTTCATTCTCGCCCAGCATCAGTTTACACGCGATCCATAGCAATAATATTCCCCCGATTGCCTTCACGAGAGGAATATCCAACATCCAGGTAGTCATTGTCGTTAGCACAATCCGCAAGAGGATTGCACCCATTGTCCCATATAAAATTGCCCGTTTTCTCTCATTTCTCGGGAGTCCGCGGCAGGCCATACCTATGACCACAGCATTGTCGCTGCTTAATACCAGATCGATCATGAAGATGTGTACAAGACCCAGCCAAAAATACTCGCCCATCCCTGCCTCCCTGGTCCAATAAAGTTCGTCCATTCTACTTTATGCGACTGGAATCGGACTCATGATTGAATATTTTTCCGAAAAAAGGCGGTTTTCAGCGGATTTTGTAGATAAAAACTTCCGAAAAAAATACATTTTATTGCGAAATCAGGCTAATTATACCTTGTCTAAATTAGGCATTTTCCCTTACGATTTTAGTGGGGTGGATAAGAGATGGTGGAGACTGTGACGCTAAACCTTTATGACGTTTCAAGAAAGATTTTAGACTTAACACCAAGTATCACCACAATATGGCTGCAAGAAATTGTTCGCAGCATGGAAATTCCTGTAACCATTCCTCGCGATTTTGCAGAAAAACGAACAGTGCTCTTGGCTCGCTATCTGGTTGAGGATGTAGATCATGACATGCAGACTTGGGCATTAGATATGGGAGAGTGGCTTCGTTCTCAGGAATTCCCCTTCTCCTCCATTTTGCGCACATATCAATTGTACCGGAATGTATTCTGGCGGGTTCTCCAACCAGAATTACAGAGATGGTCCCTCTCTTCACAAGAAATGCACTATTTGGAAAGCCAACTGGGTAAGGCCATGGATGAAAGTGTCTTCTGGGCTGTCTATCACTTTGAACAAATGATGAATAAAGAGCTCGTCCAGAAGGAAGAAACGATCTCCTATTTGCATAACGACAAACTGACCATGCTCGGAAAAATTGCCGCCAATATGGCTCATGAGCTGCGCAATCCATTGTGCGCCATTGAAGGGTTCCTAAAGCTGATCGGCGAGTCTACACGGGAACAGGCCCAGCTTCAGACGTATATCCAAGTCGTCATGCATGAGTTTGAGAATTTACATCGGCAACTGACCGGATTCCTCAGCTTTTCCAAAAAACCAATTCTCGATGAAATTTTTAAAACCGTTCAAGTAGAAGAACTGCTTGAAGAAGTAGAGATGCTGATTACCCCTCGCCTCGTGGGAGAAAACATACGTTTTGAAAAACAAATCCACCCCTGCTTACTCGCATGTTATGAAGAAGGCTTGAAGCAAGTTGTCGTCAATCTATTAAACAATGCCATTGACGCCGTGCAAAATCGCACAGACAAGTATATTCATGTCATTTCCACTTCTTCTGATGGATGGCTCTATTTGAGTGTGGAAAACAACGGCGAAAGGATTCCACCCGAGATCGTCGAGAATCTTTTCCAACCATTCTTTACGACTAAACAAAATGGGACGGGTATTGGCTTGTCCATCTGCAAAAATATTATCGAAAAGCATCAGGGCACGATCCATTGTGATTCCAATGAAAAACGCACACGCTTTATCGTTTCTCTGCCGATTGCAAATGCCCAGGAAGTTGGTCCGCGAATGGAAGCTCTCTAGGTTGCTCTTTTTTGAACCACGCAAAAAAGCCCCCTGACAATGCAGGAGGCAAGGCAAGAGATCCGTTACCAACTTCATCGGTAAGCGATCTTAGTTTTACTGTACACGAAAACATATGTTGCTACCATAGAAAACGTCAGACAGCTTTCGACAAACTTTTATACCTGTATTGAACAAAGGCTTATCTATTCAACTGTTGGATAAGCCTTCATACTTTTGCCTTAAGTAAAAATAGGCCTGCTTTCCTAGACGCAAAAAAACAGAGAACCTATTGGCTCTCTGCTTTATGTATGGAGCGGGTGATGGGAATCGAACCCACGCGACCAGCTTGGAAGGCTGGAGTTCTACCATTGAACTACACCCGCATCAAAATAGATGCTGGTGCCGAGGACCGGACTTGAACCGGTACGGGAGAAACTCCCGACAGATTTTAAGTCTGTTGCGTCTGCCCATTCCGCCACCCCGGCAAACCTGTAAAACGTGGGCAAATCATGGTCGGGAAGACAGGATTCGAACCTGCGACCCCTTGGTCCCAAGCCAAGTAC